>JBKQVG010000347.1:0-44086 GCA_052325345.1 Bryobacteraceae bacterium | reverse complement strand
TGCCGACCTGGAAGACCGAAACCGGCCAATAGGCAGGGACCCAGAGGGTCAGAATGGCGAAGGCGAATAACACCGCCAGGACGATGGGCATGCGAGCGTACCGCCTATTGTATGCCGGATCGGATGTCACCACTGGCCCGGCTGGTCACAACAGCGGATTTCGGGCTAGCCAGGAGGTGAGTGCTACGCGCAGCAGGGAACTGCGCGCGGGTCAGAGAATCGCAATCAGCGTGCGGAAGGGAAGGCCCAAGAGGGCACCGCAACTGACGCCGATACCGTTCGCGATCACGTCCCCGAGTTCCACCGAGCGGCCGGGCGAGAAGTGCTGACCACCTTCAAGGAGAACTCCGAGGACGAACATCGAGAGGCCTGCCAGGATTCCTCGGCGCCTGTCCCGGAATCCGATCACCGGCAGAAATGACAGCGTCAGGTAGGCGCCGAAATGTTGCAGTTTGTCCCAGATGTGGAGGCGACCGATAGCGACCATCACGGGAGAAGCGGCGGGCAATAGCTCGCCAATGATGACGCAGCAGATCAGTACGGCCCAGAGGATCAGGGTCACGACGCGCTTGTTGTGCTCTCGCGGCATGGGGTCATTCACCGCGCTCGAACCTCTGAAATGCGCTTTTGCAGTTCGGGGCGAACACGTACTCCAGCGCGTAGCGGCTGGCGGCCGCGAACGCCGGCAGAATCCCGGTTCTCCCGGACCGCCACCGGAACAGCTTTCCTGGAAGCCTACCGGGAATACGCAATGCGGCCGTCTATTATCGTCATGACCGGCGCGATCTCTTTGATCTCGTCCTGAGGGCACGTCAGGTAGTCCCGGTCGAGCACCACCATGTCGGCGAACTTCCCCACCTCGATGGAACCGCGGCTCTTCTCACTCCGCTCCAGGTAGGCGGCCAAGATCGTATACATCTTGAGCGCGTCTTTCCGGTCAAGCCGTTCCTCGGGAAAAATAGTGTCGCCTTGTATCGTCTTGCGTGCAACCGCGACCCACATACCCAAAAAAGGGTTGTAGGCATTGACGGAGGTGTTCTTGTCCCACCCCACCATGTGATCGCTTCCCCCCGCGAAAATGACCCCCGCGTTCAGGAGCGAGTGCATCGGGATAAAGTACCGCATGGCTTCCCGGTTCATTACCTTCTGGAGGGCCGACGCGTCGCGGTAGTACCAGTCGGGTTGCAGAGCGACCAGGATTCCCAGCTTCCTGGCTCGTGCAATGGATTCCGCGGACATAAAACTTCCGTGAATCAAGTGCGACCGGCTGGGGGCAATGGGACGTTCCCGGTCCAGCGTCGTGAATACGTCCAGCAGCGTGTCGATGGCGGCGCCGCCTTGCACATGTGCGGTCAACTGCCAGCCTTTGTCGCGTGCCGCCCGCATGATCTTAAGGAGCTTGTCCGGCGGCACAAACAGCTCACCCCGGTTTTCCAGGTTGTCTATCCCGTAGAGTTGGGCTGCAAAGGGCCCGTAGGGTTCCCGCATGTACGCGGTGCCTGCGTCCATGCCTCCATCGAGCGATACTTTGAAGGCCCCGAACTTCAGCCAGTCGTCTCCCTGGTCGGTAACCCACGGAGAACGCTGGATTTGAGCCACCAGCTGATCCACCGGGCCTTGGGACCGGGGGAGCCAGGTCATGACTACGCGGAGAGGCAGGCGGCCTTGCACCTTGAGTTCCTGATACGCTTGGACCTGTTCCTGGTTGACGCCGCCGTCTCCCACCCCCGTCAGGCCGGCCGCGACATAGCGCTTCAGCATTTTTTCCAGGGCATCTAGCTTCTCCGTCTCCGTGTACACGGCCTTGGGAACTCCCTTCAGCAGAGGCACGGCGCCGCGGGTCACAATTCCATTCGGTTCGCCATTCTTGTCCTTGACAATCTGGCCTCCGGGAGGATTCGGAGTATCTCGTGTAATTCCACTGATCTTGAGCGCGTACGAATTTACCACCTGGGAGTAACTGGCATCATAAATGACCGGATGGTCCGTTGTAACATCCAGTATTTCCCGTGTCGGCATGCGCATTTCCTGAAGACGCGTCGGAAACGTCTTGGTCACCATTATCCATTGCCCCTTGGGCGTCTTGGCCGCTTGCCGGCGGATATAACTCTGGATCTCTGCAAACGAGTGGAGAACGGGGATGGGCGCTCTGTATTCGCTGAGCCCCGCCCCCAAGGCGTGTAAATGCGCGTCGATCAGGCCGGGCAGGACCGTCCGGCCCTTAAGGTCGATGGCCTGCGTTCTTGCTCCGCGCTCCCGCGACACGATATCGGCCGTGCGGCCAATGGCCACGATTCGCCCCGCTTTCACGGCTACGGCTTCGGATACGGAGAACGCCGGGTCGACGGTAACTACTTTACCCCCATAGAGAATCAGGTCGGAATCGGCCGCCGACAGGCTGGTAATGCATAAGAGGACGATAAGAGTGAAGAGCAGAAGGCGGACCGGAAACGGCTTGGCACAGAATCCAAACAGGCTTGACTTAGCAGTCGACATGGAAGTCTCCTTTGTTCCCTTTATGACGGCATCCGGAAAATGACTTTGGCGAACGCGCCGGACCCTGGGGTCAGTCGCGTTCGCCAAAGGTGTCGCAGTCATGAACCGGGATTAGAACAGCAGTTTTAATCCCATCTGCAAGATACGCTCGGTGTATGCGGTGGAAATCACGCCTCCGGCAGCCAGATAGTAGCTCTTGTTCGGCGGCCCGAAGAACGGCGTGTTCATTACATCGAAACCCTCGGCGCGGTATTGGAGCGTGAAGCGTTCTTTAACCTGGAAGTTCTTCAGAATCGAGAAATCCATGTTGCGCAGGCCAGGCGAGGAGATGATGTTTCTTCCCGCGTTGCCGAAGGTATAGAGAGCAGGCGCCGCAAAGGCCGTCTTGTCATACCAGTCGGACAATGTGCGCCGCGAAACGGGGAGGTTGCCGTTGCCAATCCGTTCGGGCCGGCAGAAGCAATTGCTCCCGTTGGTCTCGTTCGGTCCGGCGATGGAGATCGGCAGGCCGTCCTGGAAGCTCAGGATGCCATTCACTTGCCAGCCGCCGAGAAATGCGTTGACCACCGAATTCGAGTTGGAACCGAAGGCCTGCCCGCGGCCGAATGGCAACTCCCAACTGGTGCTGGTCACCCAGCGCCGGCCAATGTCGAAATCGGAGAGCGCTTTTTCCGCCCTCATATTCCGAAAGTTGTCGGGGTTCGTGGAGCCGCCGCTGTCGTAATCGTTCAGACCACCGGGAGAATCGTCGATCGCCTTGGCCCAAGTGAAAGCCGAAAGGAAGCTGATTCCATGGCTCAGTCGTTTTTCCACTTGGAACTGGGCTGATTCATAGGTGGCGTTGCCGCGCGACTGGATGGCATTGAAGGCCAGCAGATTCGGGAATGGCCGGCGGGAAGCCAATGGGGTCGGGCCCGGAACTGCCTCGTTCGCATCGCCCCGGGCAAAGAGGTGCAGGCTACGGCTGCCCACATACATGGCGCGAAACACCAGGTTGTTCGCTACTTCCCTCTCCAGCGCCAGGTTCCATTGCATTACACGCCCATCCTGGAAGTCTTTCTGCCATGTATTCACGCCGATGCCCGAAGGATCGGCGAGGTCCACATTTACCGTTGGGAAACCCATACTCATGGTGTAAGTGGGCTGGAACAGGTTATTCGCAAAGCCGGGAGTCTGCATGAAGGGGGCGTTTTCGGTAAGCCGCGTGCTGGTGACAGGCGCCTCGATATTGTAAAAGACTCCGAACCCACTGCGGATTACGGTCCGCTTGGATTTCCCCGGACTCCAGGCGAGTCCCACGCGGGGCGCGAGGTTGTTTGTGTCAGGCTCCACCAAGCCGCGAGGCCAGCCGGGGGTACCGGCCACGATAATCTGGCCAGTCTGATAATCGAAGTTGGACATCCGGTTGTGAACCTCGGTGAAGGGCGTATCCATTTCGTAACGCAAACCCAGATTCAGGGTCAGGTTCGGCAGCAGCTTCCAGTCGTCTTTGACGAACCCCGCCCATTCCGTATATCGCTCGCCGTACGGCCCGGAAAGCCGCGTCAGGCTTCCGCTGGTCGGCAGCCCCAGTAGGAAGTCGGCGAATCCGTCCCCGGTCGTCGACGGCTGCGCGGGCGACGACGTGAAGCTGGTGTCGAAGCTCATCAACCCACGCGGCGTGCCGGCCTGGAAGAAGTTCAGTTGCCGCCGCACGATCTGGATACCGGCCTTGATGCTGTGCGCGGAGTGATTCCAGGTGATACTCTCCTGAATGTTGAAGCTATTCTGGAACAACAAAGCGGGGCTGAACTGGCTGTCGCCCAAGGTGCCATATCCGGTGATGCCCGATTGCATCAGGCCGCTCGATTGTTGCGACACGTTGATGCCCGGAATGCCGGCTTCCGCAGTGAGGTTCTTGCCGTAGTTCGACGGCGTCTGGTCGATGACAAAGCGGGTATAACCCAGGCGGACGGTGTTCACCACGGTGGGGCTGAACAGGTGCGTGTACATGAACGACACCTGGTGAGTTGGGTCGATATTGGAGCCGCCGTAGTTCGCAGTGCCGCCGCCCCCGGAACCTAGCGCCGTCGGAGGATATTCGTCCGGCTTCTGGAGAATGAAGTAAGAGTAGCTGGACCGCAGAAACATGTTGTCTTTTTCGGATAGATAATAATCGCCCTTGACGTCGAACTGGTCGCCGCGGGTGGTCTGGTTGGGAGAATAGACAAAGTTATTGATGCCCGATTGGTTAGGTGCGGGATAAAAGGCATACAGAAACTGGGAAATCGGGCTGATCTGGGAGGCGGGTATCACGTTACCGGGAAAAGGCTGGCGCGTCTGGGCGGTGGCGTTGTAGGTGGATGGGTCGTAGAGGGTTACCAGCCCGCTGTAATTACCCGCTCTTTGCGCCAGGGTCGGCACGGTGTTCACGTATGTCAACCCATCGATATAGCGGCGCCCTTCGTAGTCGCCGAAGAAAAAGAGCTTGTTCTTCACGACCGGGCCGCCGATGCTGAACCCGAACTGGTTGCGGTTCATGGTCGGCGTGGGGCTGGTGTGCGCAACGAAAAAGTTCTTGGCGTTCATATCCGTGTTGCGCAGAAACTCGAAGACCGAACCATGAAGCTCGTTGGTTCCGGACTTGGTGATGAGGTTGACGGCGCCGCCGCCGTTGCGGCCGAACTCGGCATCCGACGCGCTGGTCTGCACCTTAAACTCGGCGATGGCATCCACCGAAGGGTAGTATGTAATCGTACCGACCGCCATATCGTTGTTGTCAATGCCGTCGATCAGGAAATTGTTCGACGTGTCGCGCATGCCATTGTTGGAGAAAGCCGAACTGCCCCTGGCTGTCTGCACACCGCGGCCGTTCATCAGCCGGCCGGGTGTCCCGGTGGTGATTCCGGACGAAAGCGCCAGCAGATCAATGAAGCTCCGCCCGTTCAGCGGCAGGTCGACGATCGACTGGCGCGTGATAGCCGTGCCCACGCTGGACTCCTCGTCCTGAACCAGTTCCGCTTGGGCCGCCACATTGATGGACTCTTTTACGTCGCCAACTTCCAGAGCGGTATCCGCGCGCACGCGTTGTCCTACGCCAACCGCGATGCCCGTGACACTACTTTGTTTGAAACCTGTGGCCCTTACGGTGACTTCGTAGTTCCCGATGCCAAGATCTGGAGCCACATACGCACCGGCCTCATTGGTCTTCGTCTGAAACACCACGTTGGTGTCGGTGTTCCGGACTGTGACATCGGCCCCCGCCAGGACTCCGCCGCCCGTATCCGTGACTGTACCGACGATTGTGCCTCGCTCCACTTGGCAGTAGGCAATTAACGGGATCAACAACCCCAAAAGCGCGAGCTTCTTCATTCCTAAGCCCTTTCAAATCTGACTTTCGCTGAGCCCGGCATCAACCTTTCCGATCATCCAACCGTTGCCAGCCTCCACTGTCTTCTGCATTGCGAGAGAAATCTCAAAAATCAACCGTAGTGCTTTTTGCCACGCTTGTCAATGATTTTGTTGCACTATGCACCAAATAAATTTCACTATATGAGATTTATAGAAGTGCAGAAAGGCGATTACCCAAACTCGAAACCGGCCAGGGCGTAAACATCCCCAGGTCGCTCCAGGTCTTCCCCTGGGATCGGTTCGCAGCCGGGGCGTTGCATTCGGGTCAATGTCCGGCATTTCTTGAAGCCGAATTCCAGTGCCAGTTTGACAGCTTCCACGTTTTTGGGGATCAGATCCCAGCACACTGCCTCGTGGCTGTGGCGGGCCAGGTACCACAAAAGAAAAGACCGCGCCGTTTGTGGCTGGGTACTCACACAGGGACCGAAATAAGCCGCCAAGCTGCCCGGACGGCCCATAGCGTACCCGAGGCCCGACGAGCTGACGGATTCGATCCGCGAGAGTGTTTGCAAAAGCCGGGAACGGTCCGCGCCGAAAGCGGCCCGGTCCAATTCTGGCTGCGGTTGAAACGAGTCCAAGTCGATGGGCTTGGCCGAAGGCGCGGGTGGCCGGATCCAGCGTTCCAGCAAGTAGTTGTCGCGGAATCCCAACGACGCATAGAGGGGCTTTCCCATATCGGTTGCGTCCAGGCGGATTAGCCGGACGCGCCTTTCGAGGAATTCCAGGCAGTGGTTCATCAACGCGCGTGCGAAGCCGCGGCCTCGATAAGCGCGATCCGTGAGCACCATACCGATCCACCCCAGTTCCGACCCGTACCGCAGGCTGGAGGCGGTGGCCACGAGGCGACCATCACAGCGGATGCCGAAGCAGCCTTCCGGCTCCAATTCGCAGACACGCTGCCAGTCTGCTGCGGTCTGATTCCATCGCGCGTCCATGGAAAGCTGCAGCGCCTGAGAGGAGTCGCGCCGTCCTATATTTACCACCTCGTGATCCCGCATTATTTCACTATATACATTTTTTGGACTACTATTTGCAATCTGCCATTGACACAGACAGCGGTAGCGCACTACACTCAACTCGATGATTGAATCCATACACGAGTTAGAAGATCAATTGTCCCGGCCCAGTCCGGCGGAGATTGCCGCGGTTACCAAGATGAGCGGAGACTTCCTCATCCTGGGCGTGGCTGGCAAGATTGGACCCAGTCTCGCGTTGCGCCTGCGCCGGGCAGTGGACGCAGCAGGCTTCCACGCGCGCGTGATCGGCGTCGACCAGAGCTTGGGCCCGGATGCGGAACGGCAGTTCCGGGAAGCCCGCATTGAGACAATTTGTGCCGACCTGCTGGATCCGGCACAGGTCGCACAGTTACCGGAAGCCGAAAATGTCGTCTTCATGGCAGGACGGAAGTTCGGTTCAACGGGCGCGGCATCCCTCACCTGGGCGGTCAACGCCTGGTTGCCGGCTTTGGTAGCGCGCCGATACCGGAATTCCCGGATTGTCGCATTTTCGAGCGGCAACGTCTATCCCATGACACCCATCGTTTGGGGCGGAGCGACCGAGGCCACTCCTCCGCAACCAATCGGCGAATATGCTCAATCCGTCCTGGCGCGCGAGCGTCTCTTCGAACATTTCTCGTTGACTTACGGAACGGCCGTCTGCCTGCTCCGTCTGAACTACGCCATTGACCTTCGCTACGGTGTTCTGCTGGATATTGGTCAGAAGGTTTATCATCAAAGCCCCCTCAGCCTCGGCATGGGCGCGGTGAACGTGATCTGGCAGGGGGATGTGAACTCGGCATGTCTGCGCAGTTTTGCATTCTGCCAGTCGCCGCCGACGATCCTCAATTTGACCGGGCCGGAAACGCTTTCAGTGCGCGCAATTGCCCGGCGGTTCGGCGAATTGCTGTCCGTGGAGCCGGTTTTCGAGGGTGTGGAAACAGAGGTCGCCTTACTGAACAACGCCGGGCGATACCACCGGCTCCTCGGATACCCGTCGGTGAGCGCGGACGAGATGATCGAGTGGGTGGCGCGTTGGATTCAGAGAGACGGCGCCACGTTGGACAAGCCGACGCACTTTGATGCAAGGGACGGGAAATTCTGATGGTGCACGCCGAGGCAGCGCCATTGACCGTTGGCCTGATTGGGTTGTGCCACCTCCATCCGCGGAGTTATATGGCGAGCTTCGGCTCTGTGGCGGGAATGGAGGTTGTTGCCGCGGCCGATCACAGTCGTGTGGTCTTAGAGAGCTTCACGAAGGATTTCGCCCTCCGTGGTTACAGCGACTGGCGGGAAATGCTGGATAAGGAACCTCTGGATTTGGCGGCCGTATTCCTGCCGCACTCCGAATGCCCCGACGCAGCGGTCGAATGCGCGGCGCGGGGCGTGCATGTTTTGGTCGAGAAACCCATGGCAGCCTCGGCGGAGGGAGTGCGGCGGATGATTGCCGCCGCGGGCCAGGCAGGCACGCTGCTATCGACCCCCTATGTCTGGCGCTACCACCCCGTTGCGCGCCAGATGAAACGGCTGGTCGCGGAAGGCGTGGTTGGCCGCGTTGTCGGATGCGAAGGCCGCTGCGCGGCTGGCCGCCTTCACCGCTACATGCAGGGCCACGCCGGCTGGATGTTACAGAAGGCGACGAGCGGCGGCGGCCCGATGTATAACCTCGGCGTGCACTGGATCGATCTGTACCGCTGGCTATTGGACGACGAAGCGGTCGAAGCGATTGGGAAAAACGTCAAGGTCAACCAGGAATACGACATTGAAGACAACTCGTTCGCGCTGGTCACCTTCTCGCGTGGTACGGTACTCGCGCTGGATATCAGTTACACGGTGCCGGACGCGTATCCCAACGGCCGGGATCTCTATTTGAGCCTTCGCGGGACCAGCGGAGTGCTTTCCTGGAGCCCGGCATACGAAGGCGTCGCCGAGAGGTTGTTTGTCTGTAGTGATGCCCCCGAATTCGCTGCGGCGCCGCGCCGCCACATGGATTTTGAACTCGATTCTAAACCTGGGTACTCGGGAGTCCTTGGTTTCGAGTACCTGCAGGACCTAGCCCGGTCGATTCGGACCAAGTCGCCGCCTCCGATCACGGGCGAGGACGGTCTCCGAGCGCTGGAGGCAGTCGAAGCGATTTACCGGTCGGCCGAGACCGGCCATGCGGTGCCCGTGCCGCCCGCGCGTTAAGAAAGGCGAACCAACCACATGAAGGTTGTCGTCACCGATTACGTCGAGCCCGACCTCAAATGGGAAGCGGCCGAAATGGCCAGGCGAGGCATCGAGTTTGCCTGCCATCAACTCAAGTTCACCTCCACGGCCAGCGTGGTGGCCGCGACGCGGGACGCCGACGTTGTGGTGGTCAACATGGTGCCGATTACGGCGGAGGTCGTGGCCGGCTGGGAAAAGTGCAGGCTCGCGATCCGCCATGGCGTAGGCTACGACAATGTGGACCTGGCGGCGCTCGAAAGAGCGCGCATCCCGCTCTGCTACATACCCGATTATTGCACCGAGGAAGTGGCGGAACAGGCCAGCGCCTCGATCCTGGCATGCGCCAGGAAGATCGTGTGGTCCCGACAGGTGCTGGATGAATCCTCCGCCAGCGGCACGTGGGATTTTGCCGGCACGATCCCCGTCTTCCGCGTGGCGGGGAAGACGGTGGGGCTTCTGGGCTGCGGCCGTATAGGCAGCCGCGTGTACCAGAAGCTGAAGTCATTCGGAGTCCGGTTCCTGATCGCCGATCCGTATTTGAGTAAGGAGCGGAAAGAGGAACTGGGGATCGAGGTTGTGGACGCGGAAACGGTGTTTCGCGAATCCGACTTTGTCACTGTTCATGTTCCCTTGAATTCCGAGACCCGGCACATTGTACGCGCTGAAACTCTGCGGCTAATGAAACCGACCGCATACCTGATCAACACCGCGCGCGGCCCGCTGGTGGACTCGGCGGCGCTGGCGGAGGCATTGCGGCAGGGAGTCATCGCGGGGGCTGCCATCGATGTGTTCGACGTCGAGCCACCACCGCCGGATCATCCGCTGTTTCATGCGCCCAACATCGTATTGACGCCGCACATGGCCTGGTATTCCGAAGAAGCCGCTTGGCGAATTCGCGAACTCATTCTGCTGGAGATCGACCGGCTCCTCGAAGGCTGCCCCCCACGTTACATTGCGAAGGCTGAGAATTCCAAAGGAGAAGACAAGACCGCATGGGCAATCAAACGGGACAGATCGCAAATGTGAAAGGTCCGCTGCCGGGTCCTCGCTCGCGCGCCCTGTTCGAACGATGGGAACGCGCGGAGGCGCAGTGCACCGGGTACGAGGCGCAGGTTGTGTGGGATCGCGCTTTGGGCGTGGTCGTCACGGACGTCGACGGCAACAGGTTCTTGGATTGGACCTCGGGAGTTCTTGTCACCAATACCGGGCACTGCCATCCGGAACTGGTAAAGGCCATTCAGGACGCTTCGGCGAGGCTCCTGAACAATTACGAATGCCTCAGTGTGCCCCGCGTGGAGGCTGCGGAAAAGCTGCTTTCGGTGCTTCCGGCTCACCTGAACAAATGCTTCTTCCTGACCACTGGTAGCGAGGCCACGGAAGCCGCCATCCGCATCATGAAACGAAAGAGCGGCAAGTTCGAAATCATCAGTTTCTACGGAGGGTTCCACGGTCGCACGTTCGCAGCGCTCAGCGCGGGCGGATTGGCGGGCCCCAAGCGTGGGTATGGGCCGACCGTTCCTGGGGCGATCCGCGTCCCCTTTCCTTATTGCTACCGCTGCCCGTTCCGCGCCAAACCGGAGAGCTGCGATTTATTGTGCCTGGACTACCTTGAGGATGCCGTGCGCGCGAGCAGCACCGGCAGCCTGGCCGGGGTCCTCGTCGAAGCCTACTTGGGCGCCGCCGGTTTCATTTTCGCGCCGGACGGATGGTTTCCGCGGCTGGAGAAGTGGCTGCGGGAGCGAAGCCTGTTGTTCACGCTGGATGAAGTGCAGTCTGGTTATGGCCGCACCGGAAAGTTCTTTGCCATGGAGTGGGAAGGGCTGACGCCGGACCTGGTCTGTATTGGAAAAGGCATCGGCGGCGGAGTTCCGGTTTCGGCCGTGGCCGCCCGGCAGGAAGTGATCGGAGTGCTGGGGCGAGGCGAGCTGAGCAGCACCATGGGCGGCAATCCAGTGGCCTCCACCGCAGTCGGCACCGTGGTGGACATTATGCGGCGCGAGAAGCTTCCGGATAACGCACTGCGAATGGGCTGCCTGATGAAAAAGCGCTTGCAAGACATCGAGGAGCGCTGCCCGTATGTAGGCGATGTGCGCGGCAAGGGCCTGGTGATGGGCGTCGAAATCGTGAAGGACAAGGCCAGCAAAGAGCCGGCTCCGGACCTCACGCGGAAGCTCATCGACCTGGCGGCCGCCAACGGACTGCTGATCGGCTCAGTAGGCATCTTCGGCAACGTGATCCGGGTGGCACCGCCCCTGGTGATCAACGAGGCGGAGGCTCACGAGAGCCTGGATATCTTCGAAAGGGCGCTTTCCCTCCTATGAGCCAAGCTCTGAACAGTGACGTCCAATCGGCGGTGGAATCCGTTCGCGGGGACACCGCCCGCTTCCTGTGCGACCTGATCCGTATCCCTTCCTTACCGGGCAGGGAAGAACGGGCCATGGAGTACGCCGGCCAGCGCTTTGGGGCGCTGGCGCAGGTGGAACCGATCGCCCTCTCCAATACCATTCGGCAGGACCCGGATTACTCCGATCCGATCGTGGGTCTGGAGTACGACAGCCGCTCTAATCTCAGGGTCCGTCTGCCGGGTTCGGGCAAAGGACGCAGGCTGCTGCTGAACACCCATCTGGACGTGGTACCGCCTTCCCAGGGACAGGACCGGCCCTTCGAGCCGCGCATCGAGTCAGGGACAGTGTACGGACGCGGGGCGTGCGACGCCAAGGGACAGGTGGCGGTGATTTTCGCGGCGCTTTCCGCAATGCAGCGGATGCGAGCGCGGATGAGTGGCGACGTGATCGCCCACCTGGTGGTGGAAGAGGAGGTCGGAGGCAACGGGACGCTGGCAATGATACGCCGCGGTGAGCAAGCCGATGCCTGCATCGTCATGGAACCAACCAGCCTTCGCATCCTTCCTTCGGTTAGGGGCGCCGTGTGGTTCCGGGTGACCTGCACGGGCCGGCCCGGGCACAGCGGCTGCGCGCAGGAAACCATCAGCGGGCTCAAGATGGCCATGCGCGTCATTGAAGCGCTGGAACAATACCATGGCCGGCTACTGGCGGCTTCGCGCGGCATTCCGCTTTTCGATAGTTTCGCCAATCCGATGCCTCTTACGTTGGGCAGGCTGACGGCCGGTGACTGGCCCGCCACGGCACCGGCGCGGGCGGTGCTGGAAGGAGTCCTCGGATTGCTTCCGAACAAGACGCGTTTTCAAGTGATGGAGGAGATGCGGCAAGTCATCTTCGAAGCCGGCGATGCGTGGCTGCGCGAACACTTCAAGCTGGAGTTCATGTACCGGCACGATTCGCATGTCCTCGACACGGATCACCCGCTGGTGTGCGGGCTTCAAGCCTGCTGCCAACAATCCGGCGCGGCGGGAGAGGTGACCGCCATGACCGCCTCTTGCGACTCCTGGTATTACAACAACCAGTTGGGAATCCCCGCGGTGGTATTCGGCGCCGGAAGCCTGGCTTTCGCGCATACCAACGAAGAGCAGATCCATCTGGACGAAGTGATGCAAGCCGCGGCGATCCTGGTGCGGTTCATCGAGCAATGGTGCGGGGACGAGAACTGATGCTGGCTCTTGTGAAGACACAGAAGGGCGACGGATTTCTGGAATTGCGCGACGTGCTGCAGCCATCGCCGGGAGTGCATGAGGTGCTGGTCGAAGTGAAGGCCTGCGGCATCTGCGGAACCGACGTCCACGTGCTGCACGACCAATTTCCCTATTGGCCGCCGGTCGTTCTGGGGCACGAGTTTTCCGGCCAGATTGTCGAGCTGGGGCCACAGGCGGGGCGCTTCCAGGTTGGCGACCGCGTTGTGGGTGAACCGCACACCAAAGCGTGTGGGCAATGCGATCTCTGCCGTACGGGTAATATCCAGATTTGCGCGGCCAAGCGCTCTCCGGGCTGGGGCATCGACGGTGCGTTCACCAGGTATCTGACGATGCCGGAGCATCTCCTGCACCGCATTCCGGACTCGATGAGCTACGACACGGCCGCGGTAGTCGAGCCCGCCGCCAATACCGTGCACGACGTGATTGAACGGGCCAACGTGCAGGCGGGTGATTTCGTGGTGGTACTCGGGCCCGGACCCATCGGCTTGCTGGCGGGGCTGACCGCACGTGCGGCGGGGGCGCGACACGTAGTGATCGTAGGGACTCCGGCCGACGAAGCCATCCGGCTAACAAAAGCCCGCGCCCTGGGATTCGAGACGGTGATCAACCTGGCGAAGGAGAATCCGGTCGAGGTGGTGCGCGATCTGACTGGGGGTACTGGCGCGGACCTAGTCATCGAGTGCACGGGCGCGGCCGCGGCCATCGCTTCCACGGTGGAGCTGGTCCGCAAAAAGGGGCGGATCTGCGTGATCGGACTGACCGGCAAGGATAACATCTCCTTCCCGTGGGACAAAGCCGCATTCAAGGTTTGCGATATCATCTTCAACCTCTCGACCAGCTACACAAGCTGGGACCGCACCATTCACCTGATTAGCAGCGACCGGCTGCCAGCAGCCAAAGTGATCACCCACCGGATGAGCCTCCGGGAATGGCGGCGAGCCTTTGACCTGATTGAAGCGCAGCAGGCGCTGAAAGTTCTGTTGATCCCCGAATGAGGTGAAAGATGAGCGATGATCGCGTGGGTTTTGGACTGCTGGGGGCCGGACTGATTGCCCCTTTTCACGCCCGCGCTTTGCGCGCTTCGAGCAAGACGCGGCTGGTGGCCGTGGCGGACACAAATAAGGAGCGGGTCGATCGCCTGGCAGCCGAATTCTCTTGCGCGGCGTATTCCGGCCTCGACGAGATGCTGGCGGACCCGGAGATCGAAGCCGTCAGCATTCTGACGCCTAATCATCTCCACCGCGAAGCGGTGATCCGAGCGGTCCGTGCGGGGAAACACATCCTGGTGGAGAAGCCTCCCGCGATGTCTCTCCGCGAGGTGGACGAAATGAGCGCCGCCTGCAACCGGGAGGGCGTGAAGGTGGGCGTGATGCTCCAGTGCCGGTCGCGCCAGTCGATTCAAGCTATCCGGGCGGCGATCCTCGCGGGGCGCTTCGGCAAGATCTACCACGCCGACGCGTACATGAAGTGGTTCCGCTCCGCGGATTACTATCACATGGACGCCTGGCGGGCATCAAGGCGCAGTGGAGCGGGGGTTACGATTCAACAGGCATTTCACTATATCGACCTTCTGCAATACCTGGCGGGACCGATCGCAAAGGTCCGCGCGCGCATGAACAATCTGGCGCATGCCGGGGTGGAGTTGGAGGACACGATGCTGGCTTTCCTGGATTTTGAGAGCGGGGCACAAGGGGTGGTTCAGGCTTCAACGGCGCTCTGGCCGGGCACGGACATCCGCATTGAAATCAATGGCGGCCGAGGGACCGCGATTGTGGTGGGGGAACGGATGGATACTTGGAAGTTCCAGGAGGAACGGCCGGAGGACGAGGAGATCCGCCGCCTGGGCAGCGCCGCAGTCTCTACGGGGGCAACCGGGGCCGCGAACCTGGGCTATGACGATCACAAGGCGGTGATCGAAGATATGGCCTGTGCGATCCGCACCGGCGGGAACCCCATGATCTCGCTCGAAAGCGCGCGGCTAACCCTGGAATGCGCTTTGGCGATGTATCAGTCCGCGAAGCTTCAATCGACCGTGACCCTGCCCGTGCGAGACGAAGAAGATGTCTGGTGAAGCGGCTCGGAAACCGCCGAGCGGCGGCCCTCAAGCTCCGCATCCGAGGAGAGAAGCCTGGTTGAAACTTCGAGGACCGTGGTCCGAAGCGCTCGGGACAGCTTGGAGACGGAGTCCAGCGTGACCCTGGTGGCGGGTCCGGAGATGCTGACCGCCGCCACCGGCCCGCGGCCACCATCCAGAATAGGTGCGGCAATGCAGCGAACGCCGATCTGGCTCTCCTCGTTGTCCATGGCGTAGCCAAGCTGGCGGATGGTCTCGAATTCCTCTTCCAACGCCCCTTCCGAGGTGAGAGTTTGCGGCGTGAAGGGATCGAAGCGCGTAGACCTTAGCAGACCCCGGCGCTCTTCCTGGGGCAAAAACGCAACGATGGCCTTGCCGAGGGCGGTCCGGTAAAAGCCGGCGCGCGTTCCGACCTGCGCCACCAGGCGGAAGTCGTGAGGGCTCTCCAGGCAGTCCAGGTATACGACGTCGTGGCCTTCGAGTACGCCGAGGTTAACACTCTCCTTTGTAGCCTGCCAGAGTTCCCAAAGCGACCGCCGCACCAAGTCCAACAAGCGCCTGTGATTTCCCAACTTTCCCCAAGGCTGAAGAAGCTTGGCGCCGGGCGAATAGCCGCCCCGCATGTCTCGGGTTAAATACTGCTCGGTTTCCAGGTGACTCAGGAGGCGCAGGGACGTACTCTTGTTGAGTTCGGCTAAGTTACTGATATCGTTAAGGGTCAGAGGCGAAGACGACGCGCGAACAACATCGATGATGCGGAAGGCCTTGGTTAGGACCCCTACCGGTTTCATTTTCCTTGGGCGTTTCATTTCTCTGTCTATAATTTCAATATACAAAATATGGCGTTTGAGAACAAGGCATAAATGTCACATTTTGATTTTAGGGCGTCAAAATATGGACCTGGCCCTTAGAGGCGAGAAACGGCTGCCTAGCGGGATGGCGGGACAGGGGATGCGGGCGGGAGGGTGGCGCCAGAGGGCGAGGGGGCAGAGGGCGAACATGCCGACCTGAAAGACCGAAACCCGGCCAATAGGCAGGGACCCAGAGGGTCAGGATGGCAAAGGCGAATAGCGCCGCCAAGAGGATGGGCATGCTGAGGCGAAGAAAAGGCGATGAAATGGGTTCGTTCGGAAAAAGCCTTCCTGGCTGACAACTATTTCGTTTTCAGCTAGTTCCTGGCTTCGCTGAGGCCCGTTTTCAGTATAACCCAGCGGACGGCGGGACGGGCAGGAAAAATGAGGAAAGAGGGGCGTTACTGGGGGCGGGAGGCGGGCCTGGGTTTCCAGGAGCCGGTCAGGCGGTAGAGGGCGAAGGTGAGGAGGATGGCCAGCGCGTCGTCACGGATGTCGCGCCATTCCAAGGAGTTGCCATAGATCAGGTGCTGCAGCAACTCCAGAAAGCATGCCAGAGACAGAATGGCGAAGGCGCGCAGGACCTCCCGCTGGCGGGTTCGGGCCAGGACGAACAGCAGCAGCGACGCCCCGGCGAACGCCAGCCAGTGGATTTCCCGGTGGAGGTAGTGAAAGCGGTCCGGCCGGGCCGGCTGCAGGGACCCGGCGATCAGAACCGCCAGCCACACGGCGGCCGCGACGCGGAGTGCGGTTTGCGGTTTCAGTAGGCTCCTTTGGGCGAAACGCCTTGGCGCAATTCCCGAAATTCGGCGCCGAGACTTTTCATATGGCAGGCCGGGAACGGCCGCGGCCCAACCCGAAGTGTGAAGGTCGGCCTAATTCGCGGCGGCGAGAAAATTTGATCCGTTTCAGGAGGTTGTAGCTGGGGCGGATGCCGCGGCGGTCGCTTGGCGGGTCTGCCGGTGGTTTGAAAAGGCTGCCATCACCATCGCGTCCGCTTCGTCCTTGTGACCGGGAGATCCAACGGCCTTCAGATAGCGCTGATTGTGGTAGCGGAGGTCCATGTAATCGGTTATTTGGCCCTGGTCGAACGCGCTTTTCAGCTCCGCTACGCCCTCTTCTACGGTATAGCGGGCCTTAAACCCAGTCAGGTTTAGGATTTTGTCGAAATTGACCTTGTAGTTACGCAGGTCAGAGTTGTTTATGTGTTCGATCCGAACGGCTGGGAAGACTCTGCGAACAATCTCGGAGACTTCGGTGAGGGTGTGGTTCTGGCGGGTATCGCCGACATTGAAGATTTGGCCGCTGACGAGCCTCACGGGCGCTTCCAGTACTCGAACGGTTGCTTCTACGAGATCGCGCACGTGGATGAACGGCCGCCATTGCTGGCCGTTATAGATTGTGATCACCCCTTCCTGGTGAGCCTTCGCGGTAAGGAGATTGACTACCAGGTCGAACCTGGGCCGGTACCCCAGGCCGAAGACGGTGGCGTAGCGCAGAACGGTGGGATGGAAAACCTCGCTCCTCGCCGCCAGAAGAGCGCGCTCCGAATCGACCTTGGTCTGGCCGTAGAGCGACACCGGCTGTACCGCTGAGTTCTCATCCATCACCGCGTCGGTGGCGCCGTAGACGCTGCAGCTTGACGCGAACACGAAGCGGCTCACGCCGTGCCCTTTGGCGATTTCGATCAGCATGCGCGTGGCGGCGTAGTTGGTTTCGAGCGCCGGTTCGTGATCCTGTTCGCAAGCCGGGTCGCCGACAATCGCCGCCAGGTGCACGATCGCCTCTACCCCGCGCACCGCCCTGACCACATCCTGAATGTTCCTGCAGTCGCCCACGATCAGCTCGAACTCGGGGTGGTTCCTCACCGGCCGGAGCGGCTCGTCGCCGTACAGCAGGCTGTCGAGGACGCGGACCCGGTAGCCTTTTTCCAGCAGGCGCTCCGCAAGGAGCGAGCCGATGTAGCCGGCGCCGCCAACCACCAGCACTCGTCCCGGCCCATTCGAAACCGAGGGCGCGCTCTTGGGCCGCACCACGAAGTACAGTTCGAGGAGCCCTTTCAGCAGCCGGGCCGAAACCAGCCCCACACTCGCCAGCACCATGAACGGAATCACCGCGCTGCGTCCCAGGCTGGTGCCGCCAAACAGCAGCACGTTGGCGCCGAAGAAGAGCAGTACCGCCATAGCCACGCCGCGCAGGACTGCCCATGCCTTGTGTCTGCCGGCGTATCCGCGGGTTCGCGTATAGAAGCCGTTCAACAAGAATGTCAGGGGAAAGATAGGCGCGAGCAACCAGAAGAAGACCGTGTACTGATGCGCGAAGGTCTCGATGAGAGCCCGCGCCTCCGCGCCGTGTCCCAGCTCGGTGCGGTAGGCGACGGAGATCAGCAGCGCCCCGACCATGCTAGCCTGGACGATCAGGAAATCGGCCGCGGCGCGCGGCAGCGCTTCTTTCCACTTCAGGTCTTTCATATTCGGCTTCCTTTTTGCGTTGGCCGCGCGGCCAGCCGGCGTATAGCCAGGGCCGCTGTTTCCACCGTTTCATCCGGGAACGATTCGTAAATGGGCAGGCTCAGGACCCGCTCCGAAATGCATTCTGTATTGGGGAGGCGCGCCTCCCCGGCGTCGCCGGCCGCGGCGAACAGTTTCTGGCGGTGCAACGGCGGGTAGAAGTACTTCTTTGTCGGAATTCCCTGCGCCAGCAGCGCGCCGGCTACCGCGTCCCGGCTCACGCCGAATTCCTCCGGCGAGATCAGGACCGAGAAATCCTTGTATGCGGAACAGTCACCCTCTTCCACCCGCTGGAACTGAATGCCAGGGGTACCGGCGAGGAGGTCCGTATATCGTCGGGCGATCTCGTTGTGGCGCTTTACCTTCCGGTCCACCAGATCGAGCCCGGCCAGCGCCATCGCCGCGTTAAATTCGGTCATGCGGGCGTTCAGCCCCAACAGTGCCGGATCGTAGCTGCCGCTATCGCCGTAATTTCTGGCCGCGCGGATGAGCCCCGCCAGCCTGGCGTCGTTGGTGCAAACCAGCCCGCCCTCGCCGGCCACCAGGAGCTTGGTCGGCGAGAGCGAAAACACCTCGGCATCGCCAAAGCCGCCGACGGGCGAACCGCGGTAGCTGCTGCCGAATGCGTGGGCGGCGTCGAAGATGAGTTTCAAGCTATGTCTGGCGGCGATTTGCTGTAGCGCGTCGATCCGCGCCGGGTTGCCGTACAGATGCACCGCCAGAATCGCGCCGGTCCGCTCGGTGATTCGCGCTTCCACGTCGGCCGCGTCCACGGTCCAGGTGCCCGGGTCGCAATCCGCGAACACCGGCTTGAGGCCGTTCCACAGCGCCGCGTGGCCAGTGGCGAAGAAAGTGAAGCTGGGCAGAATGGCTTCGCCCTGGACGCCGAAAGCCTTCAGCACCAACATCAGCCCGGAAGTGCAGCTCGACACCGCGACGCAGTGCGCTACGCCGAGCCGCTCGGCGATGCCCGCCTCCAACCGCGACACCACGGCCCCGTTCGTGAGCGTCCCATCGCCAAATGAGGGCCGATAGCACTGCAGGATCTCGTCGATGGATGGGACGGTGGGCCTGATGAAGCGCACCGGCGCTTGCCCTGCTGGCGGGCTGGTGGTAGCACCCATGTCCTGACCTCCTTGTGACGGTGTCGTTTCGATGCGACGGCTACTCGGCGGCGGGCCTCGGAGCCGTTGGTTTCGCGGGGACGCCGACCACCGTGGTTCCGGCCGCAACCGAGCTCACAACCACCGCGCCCGCCCCGACTTTGGCGTAATCGCCGATCTGTACCCCCGGCAGTGCGACGGCTTGGGTCCCCATTAGGACTCCCTCCCCGACGTGTACGTTGCCGTTCACGTCGGCGTGTGGATTCAGGATGCATCCGTCGCCGAGGATGGCGTCATGGCCAACCGTTGCGCCTAGGTTGAGGGTGACAAACTGGCCCAGGGTAGCGTCGGTGGTGACGACGGAGTGGGGGCAGAGGATGCACCCGTCGCCAATCTGGTTCCTCTCGCCCACCACCGCAGTCGGGTGAACCAGAGTGACAAACCGGGCGCCGCGTGCGACGAGGGCCCGGGAGAGAGTCAACTTACGCACCGGATCGCCTAGCGCGCAGACGAAGACATCGAACTGCGCCGGGGCGTAACTCGCCGGGTCGCCGATAACGGCATACGGGATGCCGAACCGATCGAGGGCGGTGGGATTGGAGTCGAGGAGGCCGCCGACCCTCCAGCCAGGCGACGAGGCCTCGGTATCGAGCGCCCAATGGAGCACTTCGCGGCCAAAGCCGCCGGCCCCAATGATAAGCAGACGTTTTGTTTCTTCCATGATCTTTGGTGTCGACTAGGACCGTCGGTAATTTTCCGCTCCCGCTCCCTGCCTGTCTCCCATGAACTCTTGCATCGTGGCGTGCCCGGGCTGGCTGATCCCGTCCCGGCGGAGGACCTGGCGGGCCGTGGCTGCCAGGATTCTCAGGTCCAGCCAGAGGTTCCGGTGGTCTACGTACCAGACGTCCAGCTCGAACTTCTCCTCCCAGGTCAGCGCGTTTCGGCCGTTGATCTGCGCCCAACCGGTGATTCCCGGCTTGACCTCGTGGCGCCGCCGCTGATGGCTCGAATATCGGTCGAGGTATCGCGCTAGCAGCGGGCGCGGGCCGACAAGGCTCATTTCACCTTTGAGAACGTTCCACAGTTGCGGCAGTTCGTCCAGGCTGATCGCGCGCAGCAGGCGGCCGAGCCGGGTGGAGCGCTGCTCGTCCGGTAGGAGGCTGCCGTCCGGGTTTCGGCGCTCGGACATGGTTCGTAGCTTGTACAGGCAGAACGGCCGCTCGCGATATCCCAGTCGGGGCTGACGGAAGAGCGCGGGCCTGCCTTCGATCAACCGAACCGCCAGGAGCGCGCCCAGTAGAACCGGTGAAAGCGCCACAAGCGCGAGCGAGCTGACCCCCACGTCGATGAGCCGCTTTGCTAGCTCGTAGGCTCGCCGCGGTGGCGCCGGGTATGCGGCTTTGGGGGTCATGGAGTGGGCCCACCGGTCTGGCCGTGCTGGGCCGCTTTCCTGGCCTCGTGCGCCTGGATTACGAAATCGACAAAATGCCGCTGCACGTTGCGCCAGTCATAGAGTTCAATGGCGCGCTTCCGCGCCGCCCGGCCCATCCGACCGGCCGCGTCCGGATTGTCGATGAGGTACTCGACGGCCCGAGTCAGGGCCTCGCCGTCCCGCGGCGGGACAACGAGACCGGTCTCCCCGTGGACGACAGCCTCGCGGCACCCACGGATATTGGTTACGACCGCGGGGAGGCCCGCGCTCATGGCTTCTATGACCGAGCGCGGAAGGCCTTCGCGGTACGACGGAAGCGTGAAGATGTCCATCGCGCAGAGATACCGCGCCACTTGATCCGTGAGCCCCGTAAAGCGAAAGTGCGGCGCCAATCCCGAGTCCCGCACCTGGCGCCGGAACGAACCTCCGAATTGGTCCCGATCGCTCGGGAAGGTGTCTCCGACGATCAAGAACACGGCCCGGCGCCGTTCGGCAATCTTCCGCGCCATACGGAGGAACTCCCGGCATCCTTTTTCGCGGACGATGCGGCCCACGAACCCTACCACCGGCGTGCCTGGCTCGATCCCCAGCTCGCGTCTCGCCGCCTCGGCTTCGTCCGGGTTCTGCTCCCTGGGAACGAATGCGTCCGTATCCACCCCGTTGCGTATCGTGGTGGTCGAGGAACGTGTCCCCGCGATGCCCAGGCGCCGCGCCGTGCGATGGTCCTCGTCGGAAACGAACATGAAGTGGTCCGTGAACCGGCCTAAGATCCACTCCGCCACAATCACCGGCCACCGCGAGAGAGCGGGCATGTTCTCGTGGAAGTAGAACCCATGCACCGTGTAGATGATCATCCTCCCGCGCGCGAGCCTCGCCGCCAGCCGCCCGTCGCAGGCCGCGATGGGCCCGTGCGTGTTGATGACGTCGAACTTGCCCTTCGCGATAAGCCGCCGGAGCTCGAATATCGGCCGGATGTGGACCCACGGTCTGAGCTTCCTGCTCAGGTGGACCTCGTGCATGTGGAAGCCCTCTCCAGCGAGGCGGTCGAAGTACCGCCCCCTGGAGCAGGCCACATGGACTTCGCACCCCGCCGCGCGCAAGCCCGCGAGCCAAGGCTTCAGAAGCACCCAAGCCATGATGTCGAGCACGCAGACAGCCAGTACCGTGGGTGGCGTCGCGCCCAAGGCGAGCGGCTGGGGGCTTTGCGCCTGTGCGGTGGCCATGCTTCTCATCCCCGAATCCTGGAGCTTGAAAGGGGCCGCGCCTGAGGTGTACGGCTCATTGTTTCCGGCACCGACAACGGGACGGTCCGTTCTGGGTCGTGCTCCTCACCTCCCGAAAAAAGGTTTCCCTGTGTCCCTGCACCTTCACCTCGCTAAAATCCCGGGCCCTCTTGAGGTTGCGAGCCGACATCCTCGCGAGACGCTTCGTGTCTGTCGCTGTTCGGAGAAGTGTGTGTGTCAATGCGGCGGCGTCATTACACTCGACCAGGTCCTCTTCCGCCAGCAGCTCAGGAACTCCGCCCACACAGGTTCCAATGCATGGAAGCGCCCTAGCCATGGCCTCGATGAGGGCGCCCGGCAGCCCCTCCGTTCTCGAGGGAAGTACGAAGAGATCGGCGCTGTCGAGCAGACGGCGAATTTCAACTGGATTCGACAGGTGCCCGGCGAACGTGGTCCTATCAAGGCATCCCAATTCGCGGGCGACCGATTCCACGTATGCCTGGCATGCGCCGTCGCCGACTAGAGTCAGCGTCATATCGGCACCCTGCTTGCAGCACGAATCGAAGGCTCGCACCAAAGTGTCCTGACCCTTGTATCTCTGGGCAAACGAACCGACGCAGATGATGCGAAACGGCCCCCTTGATCCCAAGTACTTCCGAGGCGAACTTACGAAGGCGTCATCGCCCAGCTCTGTGTCAGGGTAGAACGACACCGGGCAACCAGCGCACCCGGGATACCTTAGAGGCAGCACCCGTTTCGACACATACGCAATCGCACCGGCGTGCTTGCACTGCTCCGTCAGTTGCCGGGTCAGCACAAACCTAAAGAACGGCCGAAGGATATGAAAGTTAGCTCCCGGGGCAAAAACATCAAATGGGTCGCCGACGACCTCAAGGCCGTACGGCCTGCCTTCCTGTCGGCAGAGCCGTAGGCCCGGAGCAGCAAAGATCGACGGTACCCTGAATATAATTGCGTCATCGCCGCGCAACGAAAGCCGCATGGTTCGCCTAATTTGGCGATACGACTTCAGGTAACCGCCTAGACCGGCATAGTTCGGCAGCGGATCCACCAAGACGCCGGGCCCGACTACCTGCGCCCATTCGTGTCCAGCGTTCGGGACATCGGCGACGCGCGCCAAAACACGAACGCCCTCAAAGACCGTCAGGTATCTCTGCCAAAAGGAATAAGGGAAACGTCCCCGCGTCCATACAACCCCATCGGGCGTTCGGAACAGCCGCAGTTCGGTTGTAACCATCACTCGCATCCAGTTAGTGTTCGGGCCCTTCGTTACAACGGGAGCATTTCTTGGGACCGCGCACGCCCAGGCTCGTTTAGCGGCCTAATCTGCAGCCACAGAGTCGCTCTTTCGGCCGACCAGCATGATCTCCCGAACCGGCCTGAGCGCTCTAACGAGCGTGAGCGCGCATCGATATAGAAAGAATGACGTCCTGCCGATCGGAGCGAGTCTCTGTTCGTAGCCAAAGGGTCGAATATCGATACGCTCAAGCTCCAGACCCGCTGCAACGACGAGGTTACCCAGGGTCTGTGGATTCCAGGAATACAGATGGTGGTTCGGCTCGTCATATTTGAATCGGCGATAGCTAGCGCGATCTTCGAAAGGAACGTTGAGTATGAGCCGGCCACCGGAGCGAAGCAGCGTGCTAAGGAGACAGAGCATAGCATACGGGTTACTGACGTGCTCCAAGACGTGATGGCATATAACGACCGAGTACGAGGCGGGTGCAAGGTCCGACTCAGACGTGGTAAAGGCGATCCCGTGGGCGGCGCAAATATCTCGGCCCGCGGGGCTGATGTCAAACCCAAGCCTGGTTTTGCAGACGAGGCCGATTAGATTGAGCGCTGTACCAACCCCATACTCCAGGACGACATCCTCTTCTGTAACCCATGCCGCGAATTTTCTGGCTCGGCTGCGCGCGACGATAGTGTAGATTTCCTCCTTGAAGGAGTGGTTGGCCCGATGGTAAGCCAGGCCGCTTTCACCTATATAGCGTTTTTCAACTGCTCCGCGGGGATGGTCCATATCTAATCGCGCCCTTCGCACGGCCTCTCCTAATCCAGATGATCAGGAGGAGCACCGCCAAAACAAATTTCACATGCAGCTCGAAGTTGCCCTCCCATGTTGCGACCGCGCCGTAGAACGCCACGCCGATTCCCAACGCGGCGTTGCCAACGCGGCTTGCGAGTCCCTCGAAAAATAGCAGCGCGCCCGCATATAAGGCCGAGCCCAGGAATACTGTAAGATAGCTGTGCGACCAGAAAAAGAATGCATACAGACCAATGCCCTTGCCAATTACATAATCACTACGATTCCCTAGCGTGTAATTGAAAGCGGAGCGATACGCGACCGCCCCAAGTTCTGGGTCTATCCCTTCCAATCGCAAAAGCGGGGTCACGCTCTTCATGGGCGGCGCAGATTGAACGGCCATCAGTCCAGTGGCTCCAAGCACTCGGAGAACCGAATTTAGTGCCAGGCTATAAAGAATATTTTGATTGTTCGTGATTGTTGAGATTTCAATGCGGCCATCAACCTCGGCCAGGGAAGCCGCGTCGCCACTCAGCAAGGTGAAGCTGCGAAGGTAGTTTACTGTTACAATCACGGCGGCTGAAATCGTTACAGTAGCCAAGATTAGGACCACCATGCGAAGTCGAAGAAGAGAACGGGCGGCCGGAAAAAGCGCGAGCACGGCAACATAGGGGAGCCATAGATTAAAACCTGTGGCCTTGCTCATGGTAGTTACCACGACGATACAAATGAACACAACATTCCACGAGAGAATCTGGACCGCTGCTTTGCGGCGCCGCTGCATGAGCCCAACACCAAAAAGATAGAGTCCGATGAGAGGAAGGACATAATAGCGAAGCCAATGCAGTATTCCAGCGAGCTTGTAAGGTAAAATGACGACCTGTAACGTCATACGTGATACGCCTAGGTATCCAGCGATTGCGAGCACGGCAAGGCTCGCGACTGCCCATAAACGTATTCTGCGGGACAGTGAAGAGCGGCTAATAGGCGCCAAGGTTTCATGGGTCGGCGCGGATAGAAAATGCCGGACGAGAGCCTGGCCGCAGATCATGCCCAGAGCGCCAGAGCAGACAGCACAGACAACCTCCCAATAGGCATCAGCAGTAAACGGAAAGGAACCGACCTCTCTTACGCCACCGCCATCATAAACGTAATGTTTTAGATCCGTGTCGATGAGGGGAAACTGGATAACGTATCCACAGAGGTATAGAACGGCGAAGAGTAGCGGACTGTAACACCTGGGCAAAAGACGCCCGGCCCAAGCGAAGAGAAGCGCTCCGGTGGCAACAATCAGACCATATTGCGGGAGGCTGATAAAGAACCCCTGCTTGCCCGAAGCTCGGAGCAGGCACATCAAAACAAAAGGCGTCACGCACAAAGCGCCGCCCGCAGTAATGATGGTGCGTCTCAGCGGGACACCAAGCGACTGGTGGGGCGGGAAAGCCGGCCTCGGGAGAGCTCCCTGGTTCTTCCCTGCGGTAGCGGTCATACGCTACCTGCCTTTGGTTCCGCTAGGTCGCATGTGGCGGCGTATTTAGGAAAAAGAGGTGGTGCGTTGGCAGCAGGTTCCATCTGACTGATTCAGTACTTTATGCGACAGGATAGATGATTGGGTTTATAGGACAATTGCGGTCGGTCGCCGACTGGTGCAGCTGGGGTTGCCCGAGTCTCCCGGGGGAGCTACAGACAGCAACACATGAGACGCCTGGCTACGGGGCCTGCGATCAGTATGCTCCTGCCTACCCGTTCGGGGAGGGGCGGCCCTAAGCGGCCTCGCTCTGTGGTCCCTGGCCGTATAGCGTCGAGGCTCGCTTGGATGTCTTCGCTGCCGACACTTGAAATCGCGAGAGACTCCGATTGTTGGGTGCTAAATACCAATTTGAGGTTTCAAAGGCCGATGCGGTATTCTGCCTGCCATAAGGTAAACATGGCTAGGCCGAACAATCGGTGCATATTTGAACGGTCTTTACGCTGGCCGTCGATGAGATTCTCGATCGTTTGAGGTCGGAAAAGGTCCGGATCAGAACTACGGAGAACCCCGTTTATGTAAGACCCCCATCGATCTTTCATCCAGCGCGCCAAGGGAATGGAGAAACCCTGTTTGCGGTTGAGGTCAGTGTTCCGGGGCAGCACACGCCGCGCCAACAGCTTTGGCAGGACCTTTCTTTCCCTTATCGTTGCCCGAAGGGCATCTGGCACCCGAGCGAAGGCGAATTCGACTATACGGGAGTCCAGCCAGGGTGCCCGGACCTCCAGCGAGTTAAGCATGCTAGCACGGTCGACCTTAGTCAGAATGTCGTCCGGCAGATATGTCGCGAAGTCGATCGCGGTGCAGTTCTGCAACGGTGTGTGCGCCTCTGCAAAGAGACACGTCTTAAACGGTTCAGCCCCAGCTGTCCCACCAAGCGCAGCATTCAACTCCGGTACCAGGAGTCGATGCCGCAGCACCGGGTCAAAATAGCCGTTAATTCTGGCAAAGCTGTCTGGCAGGACGGCAGCCAACTGCATCAGGTAGTTTCTTCCGTGCACCCCCGCTGGCAACAGGTGCGCGGCCACCGCGCCCAGGGGCGCCCGGAGCCACTTCGGCAGGTAGCGTCTTTGGGCGTTCTGGGCCATCATGACGTTGTAGTGAATGTACCCCCCAAACAATTCATCACCTCCATCGCCTCCCAAAGCGACCGTCGCGTGCTGCCGCACCAGACGCGACACCAAGTACGTCGGAATCAGCGAAGAGTCCGCGATGGGCTCATCGAACTGCCGCGCCATGGCTGGCATCAAGTCGACCGTGGCTTCCTCGGCCGCCAGCTCCAGGTGGTTTGTCCCAAAGTGCTCCGCGACAGCCCGTGCATGAGGCCCCTCGTCGTACTTACCCTGGCCAGGGAATGAGATCGTGAACGTCCTCACCGGCCTTGAGGATACCTGTGCGGCCATCGCCGTCACTAACCCCGAATCGACCCCCCCGCTCAACAGGATCCCGACCGGTACGTCCGCCACCAATCGCTGGCGCACAGAGTCCTTCAGCAAACTTTCCAGCTCTGCGACGAGTTCGGTATCAGACGGGCTAGCGCCGTTTGCGGGCGGCTCCGGCAGTGTCCAATACCGCCAGATGTGCAGGTTTCCGTCTCCGCAGTCATAAGTCATCGCTTGCCCGGCACCAAGCTTCTTGACGCCCTCTAGGATGCACTTATCTCCCGGCACGTACCCGAAGGCCAAATACAGATCGAGCGCCTCCAGACTTAGCCGCCGCGAAAATGATGGGTCGGCCATAAGCGCCTTCAACTCGGATGCGAAAAGGAATCGACGATTCGCGTGATAGTAGAACAATGGCTTCTCTCCGGCTCGGTCCCGGGCCAGGAGCAGTCGCCGCGACCGCGTGTCGTACAGCGCGAAGGCGAACATCCCCTCTACCTTCTTCAGAAGCTCCACACCCCAAGCCCGATAGGCTTCCAGGATGACCTCGGTATCGCTGGACGTGCGAAACGTGTGCCCTAACGCCTCTAACTCCCGCCGAAGGCTGCCGAAATTGTAGATCTCGCCGTTAAATGTGACTACCAGTTCACCAGTCGCGTCCGACATGGGCTGGGCTGCACCCTGCGACAGGTCGATAATTGCGAGCCGGCGGTGGGCCAGGCCGACTGTTCGATCCGGAGAAAGCCAGTTTCCAAACCCATCCGGGCCTCGGTGGACCATGGTGTCCCGCATGAGGGTCAGCAGCGCTTCCTCAACTGGGCAGGTTTGGGAAACGATTCCAAGAATGCCACACATGCCGGACGTCACCTATCCTTGCAATCCTAGAGGGTGGCTGGCGCTAGACTTTCCTGGGCCTGCCAGCGGCAGCCCGGCACGGATCAGAAGGTTGGCCCCAATGGGCCGCAGTGCATACCAGCCGCTTCTCAAGACGAGGCCCTCTCGCCATGCCGAACGGAACAGGATGAACGAGCTGCAGGCGCTGGAGAGGAAGGTCGGCTTTCGGCGAAGGCGATACTGGATGAGAGGCACCTGCAGATTGTGATACAAGAACCGCCGATACCCGCGGAGCCAGAGATCGAAATCTTGCCCGCGCCGGAGGCGCTCGTCGTAGCCACCCAAGGCCTCCAAGAAACGGCGCCGCATCATCACCGACGGATGTGCGAAAGGGTTTTCCTTGTACATCCTCTTCTTAAGTTCGTCGTGGCATTCGGGACGAAACGCGCAGCCCAGAAGCAGACCAGCCTCGTCCATCATCTCGACCCCGGTGCCTAGAACGTCCACCTCAGCGTGAGCGCTCATAAACTCTACCTGCCGTTGTAAGCGCTCCGGCAAACTCACGTCGTCCGCATCCATGCGGGCAATAAGGCTGCCCTTTGCCGAGCGCCAGCCGATGTTCAACGAGGCCGCCAGCCCAAGATTTGTACCGTTGCGGATGAGAGTAATCCTCGGGTCGCAGCTAGCGTAAGACTGCAGAATCTCACTTGTGCCGTCGGACGAACCGTCATCCACGACAAGCAGGTCCCAGTCCGCGTATGTCTGCGAACGAATGCTCTCTATCGCACCCCCGACGGTTCGGACACCGTTGTAGACGGCCATCAGGACGGTGACGTGCACATTGCCTCCGCGTTGTCAGGTGATCCAGCCTTGCCCTGGCCGCCATCCTGGAGAATTCCAAGAATCTCGCATACACGGAGATAGCGGTGCAGCCAGCGGTGTTCAGCCAGGCAACGCTCACGCCCACGGTGCGCTATCTCCTGAGCTTCGTCGGGGTGGGCGAGATAGTACCTTATAAGTTCCAGCATCTCATCCCGGCCGTGGTAGCACAAGATCTCGCGGCCCACCGCAAAATGTTGCGCTAAATCGGCGTTGAAGGTGGTGAGATAGGCGCCAGCTCCCACGGCGGGAATTTCGAAGTCGCGGGCTTTGACGTTCGTAAGCGTCTCCGAAAAACCGATTGCTCCGATACCTAGGTTGATGAGGCTTCGGTTCACGATCTCAACAGGATTCTCCACCCATGCTGAGTCTTGCCAGCCTGACCCAAAAGCTTGGATTGCAACACCATGATCGCGCAAGTAGGACATAAGCGACGGTCGACACCCGTATGCAGCGCCGATGAAACTGACTGGGATGTCCTGCTCACGTGGCGTGGGCCGCCATCTGATCATGTCGAACCCTTCAGGCATATAGATCGGGCGACCACCTTCTGCCAGATACCACTCGCATGCCAGCCGAGCGGAGGTCCAAGATAGATCGAATTCTGCCGCGATGTCCACTTGTCCGGTATGGTGGTCCCCAGACCAAATTCCTTCCCAGCTCTGCTTGTCATCCAAACACATGTTCACAGTTGGAATGCCAAGTTCGTCGGTGATACCGCGAATTGTCTGCGGGGAAATCTCTGCCCCGCTAGCATAAACGAACACCCAGTCCACTGGACGCTCGGAGTGTGCCGTCTGCAACGCGAGCCGCACAAGGTCGTTCATCGCCTTGCGCAAATTAATGCCGCGGACTCCTCCCCGATAGATATCGGTCGCTTGGTAACCTGCTGCCAGATAATCAAAATGCGTAACTGGCCCCAGAACCCGGAGGTCGGACAACAGGTCGCAATGCCAGCCTAAGCTCGGGAAGAATGCGAAAGTGTGAATTTCACCCAGTTGGCGGCGAACCGCCGAATATCCCCGACTTGCTAGCCTCGTGTGGATCGCTTTGACCACATCCCCTTCGCGGTATGCAAGACACTGCCTCCGGGCAACGTCCGCGTAAAATTCTCGGCGTTCTTCGTACTCCCGATGCAGCTCCCATAGGCGAAATGCTCGCAACCCGCGTTCAATAAGGCGAACCCTCATCAGTCTCGCCTTTGTTCGGTCGTCTACTGCAAACGGGAGTCTGAAAGCCATGAAGGTCGATGTCGGCCCTTTCAGCCAAAATACTAACAGGCTTTGAATGCCACGACGTGATAGCCAACCGTGGCTATCCGTTCAAGACCGAGTCGGTCAAGAACCAGGCCTAGCACGGGGAAAAACCCACGCATTAGTGGTAGGGTCAGCAGCCAAATCAGACAACAACCAAACCATCGCCATCCCGCGGGTATGCGCCGCGGGTCAAGAAAAGTACTGAACCGTATCGCTTCCTGCCCAAACCAACTGAAAAATCCTCCGTTCGCCTCGATGCTCTCCACCCGCAGGCCAGCTGCTGGAAGGAACCTTTTGTACCAGTGCGGAGTGTAGCCGCCGTAGTAGTGGTAAGGTTCTTGATGGAGAAAACTGCCTAGCGGTGCCGTGAGTAGGAGCTGCCCACCGGGCCGAAGCACACGCGCCAGCTCCTGAACAGTCTCGATGGGAAACGGCACGTGCTCAAGAACCTCGGTGCAGAGCACCACGTCAAAGGACTCATCCACAACGGGGATCGACAAGATATCCGACTGATAGTCTAATTGCGTATAGTTGCCGATTGTCTCCGGCTCTTGGCCGAAATCGTGTGAGCGGTACTCGCAATGAGAAAAGAGGTGCCGGTATCGTCCACGACCGGCACCTGCATCGAGTACTCGTTGACCGGCCAAAATCAAGGATGCCTGCCGCGCCACCCAGCGGTCCCGTTCTGCCTGATTGAAGGCGAACACGCGCTTGAACCAGCCTTGTGCCCTACGCTGGGTGCTCAAGCTTCCTGAACCAGAACATTCCGCAGGCGTAGGCCTCCCCATCGAACTCTGATAGGGCGACCCGCTGGACAAATCGTCCGTCATCATGCACTCCTGAGAACTCAACCAGCTCAAGGCTTGGGAAGTAGTCGCGAATCGTCTGCGTCCGGTGAATGCGATGAGCGTTAAAGCATACGCGCGGCCGGCCGACAGGAACAGCAAAATAGAGGTCCCCGCCCACCTTCAACACGCGCGTCAGTTCGCGCGCTGCTTTTGCGGTTCCAGCAGGGTCCAGCCGGTCGCCATATCGGCCTAGACCTACGTGTTCGGCCACGTGCAGACAAGACAGCGAAGGGATGGCACCATCAGGAAACGGGAGAGCCAGCAGATCTCCGGCCAACTGCGCCAATCCTTCCGATTTCGCTTCTAACGGGCGGTAATCAACGTATGTCACCGGGACAACCGCGGCCAGGAGGTTGACAAATGTCGCCAACGAAGCGACATCGACATGCCAAATAGGCTGGTTGATCAGGATGCGGCGCATAGCCCAGCCGCTGACGTTAAAGTAATGCGCGTCTATGCTGGTAGTCGGTGTGCGGTCATGCACCATCGGAAACGAATCGGCAATCCGAATCGGCTCGGCGCCTGGAAGGCGTGAATAGCGCCGCCAGTCCGCAAAATACCGGCCGAACCCTCTAGCCGCTTTCAAGGCACGCGGAGGATCGAAAACCGGGGTCACCCATAGGTACAGATGGCGCAAAAGAATCCTCGCGGTGGGTATCCGAGTCTTGGCGGGACGCATATTCACGGCATCCCCTTGGGGCCGTTCAAGCGACACTTTCCCGTCTTCGGTTGGCAAGGAACAACACCCACATCAAGTACACCGCAGAGAAAACAATACTCCCCGCGACGACTCCCTTGATGCCCCAACGCCAAGCCCCCAAGCAGTTCAGGGCCGTTCCCACGACTGCGGTCACCACCTTCGGCGCGATCAGAAGTCGGGTCTGCGCGCTGGCGAGCAGGCTGAGCACAGCCACCTGACCACAGGCGAACAGCCCAGCAGAGAGCACCATTGCTGGCGCTACGGAGGCCGCAGCCCGATACTGGGGTGCTACCAGCAGGGCGAAGATTCGTTCGCGCAAAAGGACCATCGCGATGACAGCGACCAGCGTTATGCCGATCGAACCACAGACCATGGCGTTTACGAGGTGCCGGGTCCGTTCTACGCGAATTGAGTCCGAGCCGTCACCCGCCCGCGCGAACAAGATGGGAGTCGCGAGTTGCACGAGGAGTACTGAGGCCATTGTCATCGGATAGTAGCTGAGCTGGTACAGCACCTGATACAGACCCACATCGGAGGTGGAGCGGAAGTACTGTAGGGACCAACGGTCGGACGTGGCTTGCCCCCAGGTGAAGATGCCGTAAACTGCGAACGGCCATCCGTACTGCCACATCTGCCCCGCCATCTCTCGCACTTCTCGCATCTGTGTAGCCGGCTCGGATTTCGCCAGCGGGCGAATCTTCTGTTGGAAGAAGGCTAACTGGGAACCAAGCACCAGGGCTGCAGCGACCGCGTATCCCAACATTGCCGCCGTGCTGGAGGCACCAATCACCAGCACTGCCGTCACAGCTAAGACGTAACGGAGCCACTGTCCAACACCCTGATGCCATGCCACGACTGACCGTTGTCTGGCCGCGTTTTGAACCCCGTCCAGCAGCGAGTTGTAACCCGACAACGCAGACAGTATGCCGACCGCTACAAGTAAGGGCAGCCATTTGACATACCCTGACCAGAGTAGACCGAGAGCCAGCAGTGCAATGATTCCGATCAAAACTCCGGCTGCCAATTGAAACAAAAACTTGCTGGCCTCAAAGAAAAGTCTAAGATGGTTTCTTTCCGCGGCTGATGCGAAGGAGCGCAGTGTCGCTGAACACAACGGGCCAAACACAATCTGCTGGGTCAGAGTGACCAACGTCATTCCGAGGCCGATCTCTCCGTAGGCGCTCGGCTTTAAAGCATTTGTTAGGAGCCGGACGCCAACAAGGGAACCAGCAGCCGCTACTGCCTGCCCAGCCACAACCCAGGAGAATTCACGGATGAGTTGTGGGAGACGCGGCGAAGCCGCTGCTGAGGGAAACCGATTCGCTTTGGTCAAACTCGCTGAGGACACCGTCATGCTTTCCCAAGCCACTCAGCGAACCGCGACATTCCAACGAGGAACGGCGTGGAGGGCTCGTATTTCAGAAGCCCGATTGCCTTGTCGATGCTGGCCAAGGTCCGTGGAACGTCTCCCGGCTGCGGAGGCCGATGATCAAGTTCTGCTTTTACTCCAAGGACACTTTCCAAACCCCTGACCATCTCGGCGAGACTCACGGTCTGGTTGTTGCCTAGGTTGATTACCTCATACATCGAGCGATCATAGTCCATGGCGGCCCGGATGCCGGACACAATGTCATCGATGTAGGTGTAATCTCTGCAGGTGGTCCCATCTCCGAAGTATGGGATAGGCTTACCGGACAACATCAGACGTGCGAACTTGTGAATGGCGAGGTCAGGACGCTGTCTCGGTCCGTGGACTGTAAAAAACCGAAGCGCGATGAACCTAATGCCGTGCAGGTGGCTATAGACGTGTCCAAGGAGTTCCGCGCTCACTTTCGTGCTAGCGTAGGGGCTGATGGGTTGTAGCACGTGGTCGTCTTCGTGCCATGGTACATTTGGATTTACCCCGTACACGCTCGACGAAGACGCAAACACGAAATGTTCAATTCCTCGTCTCTTTGCGAACTCCAGCAGGTTTTGCGTTCCCCCGACGTTGACTTCCTGGTAGGTCGTAGGGTCCTGAATAGAGGGCCGGACTCCCCCTTTTGCCGCCAGGTGAACAACGATGTCAAAGCGCTCCGTGAGATGCCGAAGCAGAGAATCATAGCAGCGAATGTCTGCTTCCACAAGACGGAACCCGGGGCAATGGCGGTGATTTGCGATATTCCGCTCTTTTATATCCTTGCTGTAAAAAGGGTCAAAGTTGTCAACTGTGGTTACCTGCCAACCTCCAGAAAGAAGCTTGTCGACGAGATGGCTACCAATAAAACCTGCACCGCCAGTGACTAGTGCGTGTCTCATGGATTTTGGGGATTTGTGCTACTACGTTCGAAGGTCAGTGGGCGTTCGATCAGCATCTGAAGAATGCCCCGACTCTCACCGGCCGAAGCCTGCGGACCTACTCCTTCTGCTGCTTGTAATATCTCGAATAATACTTGCCGTAATAGCCATAGTAATAATAGCGATCCGAGGTGTCCTCGCGGACTTCGTTTAGGGCCACGCCGACGACGTTGGCTTTGAGGCGCTTGAGGCTGGTGAGGACGCTGGCCACTGCATTCTTATTAGTTTGGCCGGCGAGGGTGATGACGACGACGCCATCGACGATGGCGGCCATCTGGAGGGGTTCGGCGAAACCGAGCATGGGAGGGGCGTCGATGATGACGAGGTCGTAATCGGTGCGGGCTTCGTCGAGGAGCTGGGCGAGGACGGAGCCGAGACGATCGGCGGCCTTCCTGGGCTGGGCGGTTTGGGCCGGGGCGGTCATCGGGAGCGACGGGTCTCGGGTGCACGCGGCGGAAACGCCTGCGCGACGGCGGCCGATTGGCAATCGGCCGGCAGGCTGCCAACCTGCCCCACAGCAAGGCGGGCGATGCGAGCCAAGCGCCGGGATGAGTCCCGGCGTGGCAGACTGGGAGTCTGCTCCACGAAAAAACTGCGAGTCCGCGCTACGGCTCCGATTTCGCGGGAGAATGGAGGCGCCATCGCCTTGCGGGAACTGCAAACCATAAAGCGGGAGGAGATCCTTCGCGTTGCGGCCGGGCGCGGGGCGCGAAACGTGCGTGTGTTCGGCTCGGTGGCGCGCGGCGACAACGATGAGCGCAGCGACATCGACTTCCTGGTGGATTTGGATCCCGGCCGCAGCCTGTTCGATCTCAGCGGCCTGCTGATCGATCTGGAGGCCGTGCTGAGTTCCCAGGTGGACGTGGTTACCGAACGGGGTCTCCGGTCCCGCGTCCGGGAGAGAGTCCTTCGCGAGGCGGTGCCCCTGTGAGGGACGATCGGGAACGGCTCCGCGACGTTCATGTTGTTTGGAACGTCATCGAGCACGATCTTCCCGCGCTGAAAGAGAGAGTCCGGGAAATATTAGCATTGGAAAGGTAAGCCGCGCTGGACGCCAGGCCATGACCGCGGTATACTGAATAACGGACCCGGCAAGTCACTCAAAACACACACCCCAAAGCCAATCGGCGCTTTTACCAAACGAACCCATTTGTTCACCTTTTATTCGCCCCTGGGCAACCGCTCCCTTGCGGTCGCGGCTCGGTTACTCTTTCGGCGTCTTGTAATATCTCGAATAATACTTTCCGTAGTAGCCATAGTAATAGTAGCGATCCGAGGTGTCCTCGCGGACTTCGTTTAGGGCTACGCCGATCACGTTGGCTTTCAGGCGCTTGAGGCTGGTCAGGACGCTGGCTACGGCGTTCTTATTGGTCTGTCCGGCGAGGGTGATGACGACCACGCCATCGACGATGGCGGCCATCTGGAGCGGCTCGGCGAAACCGAGCATGGGAGGCGCATCGATGATGACCAGGTCGTAATCGGTGCGGGCTTCGTCCAGAAGCTGGGCCAGGACGCTGCCGAGGCGGTCGGCGGCGCGGCGGGAGGTATCGCCGGCGGTGAGGACGTGCAGGTCGGGGAAAGCCTCGGGTTTCTGCACGGCCTGGCGCCACGGGGTGCCCTGATTGACGACGGCGGCCAAACCGGGGCCGCCGGGGAGGCTGAGCTTGGGGTGAATGCCGGGGCGGCGGAGGTCGGCGTCGATCAAGAGGGTTCTGCGGCCCTGGAGGCTGTGGGCGACGGCGAGGTGGACGGCGGTGGTGGTTTTGCCCTCGCGGGGGGCGGCGGAAGTCAGCAGCAGGCTGCGGGGGCGGCGGGCGATGTCGGAGAGGAGGATGGAATCGCGCAAGGTGCGGATGGATTCCTCGAAAGCGGAGACCTGGCCGCTGGCGCGGGCGGATTTGACGATGCTCATACCTGGGGCCTTGCCGGGGGCGCTGCCGGCGCCGTTGCCGTTGGCATTAAAGGGAGACATGCCGGTAAAGGGCTGGCCGATGAGGATGCGGCCGCGCCAGGATTTGACGACGGGGAGGGAGCCGAGAACGTCGGTGCCGAGGACTTTGCGGATGTGCTCGGGGTCGCGGATGGTGGAATCGAGGGTATCGGAGAGGACGGCGGCGCCGCAAGCCAGGAGGGTGGAGAAAAGCAGGGCGAGGATGGCGTTGAGGCGGGTATCGGGAAAGACGGGCTTGAGGCCGGTGCGGGCGGCGTCGGCGAGGCGGATGGAGCTGTTCTGGAAGCTGGAGTTGATGCCGGCCTCGCGGATCTTGCGCATGAGCTCGTCGTAGAGTTCGCGGTCGCCGTCGGCTTCCTGTTTGAGGGCCTTGTACTGGAAGGAGCGGGCGTTAAGGCGGTCGAATTCGACCTTGGTTTCGGCGACGGCGTTTTTGAGCATGCCCTCGCGGTTGGCGGCCTGCTGGTACTCGACGGCGACGCGCTGGGCGATGTTGGTTTTGAGGGCGTCGATCTGGCGGCGGAGCTCGTTGACCTGGTTCAGGGCCTTCTTGTAATTGGGGTGGGCGGCGCCGTAGCTGGTAGCGACGACGGCGAAATTCTCCTGGGCTTCATCGAGGCGGTCGGCGAGTTTGCGGAGCTGTTCGCCCTGGGCGGAGGCCTGGACGGCGGCGAGGTTGCCGCCTTTGACGGCGTCGAGGGCGGCCTGTTTGGCCATGCGGTCGGACTGGGCGGCGGTGTAGTCGGTATTGAGCTGGAGGAGGCGGGAGGAAATGATGGAGGTCTTTTCCTCGGGGTTGATGACGTCGAGTTCCTTTTCGAAGGCGGCCAGGGCTTGGGCGGAGCGTTCGCGCTTGGCGCGGAGCTCTTCGAGCTGCTTGCCCATGAATTCGGAGAGCTCGGCGGCGGCGGTGAAACGGATGTCGTAGGTGTGCTCGATGTAGGAATGGGCGATGGCGTTGGCCATGTTGGCGGCGAGGGCGGGGTCCGGGGAGCGGTAGGCGATAAGGAGGAGGTAGGTGTTGGGGGGGCGCGTGACGCGGAGGTGCTTGAGGGTGACGGGGGCGTTGGCGGCGCGGGCGGTGGGGAGCTGGGGATCGAGCGGGGTGACGTCGGTGACGGGGACGTGGAAGCGCTCGACCACGGGGCGGAGGACGGAATCGGACTGGACGAGCTTGACCTGGGTGGCGAGGAACTGGTCGGCGTCGTTGGGGGCGGCGCGGGTGGCGTCCTGGCCGATGACGCCGGAGGGGGCCTGGCGGTCGATGTCGATGGTGGCGGTGGCCTCGTAGATGGGGGTGAGGCGGGAGGAGACGATGATGGTGGAGACGACGGAGGCGAGCACGAAGGCGAGGATCTTCCAGCGGTGGCGCTTGAGGATCCAGAGATAGTGGGAGAGGGGAACGGTGGGGTCCTCGGGGGGCTCGGCGTAGGTGTAGGGCGGGTAGATGGTCATCTGCTCGGGGATGGCGGGCAGAGAGGGGGGCGCCGGGAGGGCGCGGATTTCTTTTTCAGGAGGCATGGCAAGGGGGCTTCGCGGGCGAATGGAGGCACGAGGGGGAGTCTTGTCCGGCGGCGTATTGGGGACCGGTTGGGCATCGGCGTCGTGGGGCGCGGCGCCGCTGGTGGATTCGAGCGGGGCGCGGGGAGATTCCACGGATTGGGCCTCGACCAGGCGGCGAACCAGATCGGCGATCTCTCCGTCGCCGCGGTTCAACATGTCGAAAATTTTACTCACGCCGTTTCAATCCTTTGCCTGAATTCGAGGGCGCCTGCCCGCGAGCCTTGCCAGCAGCGAAGGCTTGGGGGCCACGGGCTCATAGCGCGACAGGGTTTTAAGCGGAAGAGGCTCCGCCGCCAGAGCCGCCACGACGGGAGCTTGGAGGGCCAGGGGTTCCGCCAGGGGAGCCGCCATAACCGGAGCTTGGGCTGGCGGAGCCGGCGCCAACAGAGGCGCCGCCAGCGGAGCGGGGGCGGGCGCGCGCGCCGTCGCCGCGCTCCTGGGAAGGGGTTCGTCGAGCTGCAGTTCGCGGCAGACGGCGAGCACATGGCGCAACTTGACCGCGGCCGATTCATCGGCGAACGCCTGAATCAAACTGCCGTCACAGAGGACATTGATGACACGTGGAACCCCTTCGGAGGCCTCGCCAATGGCCGCAACCGCGTCGGCCGAAAACGGCGAGTCGCCTCCGCCGGCCTTCGACCAGCGATACTGGATGTACCGCCCGATGTCGGTTTCCGAGAGCGGCTCGATCGCCAGGCGCAGCGAAATTCTCTGTTTGAATTGCCTCAGGCCGTCGCGGTTGAGCAGCTCGTCGAGTTCGCTCTGGCCGACCAGGACAATCTGCAACAGCTTGTCGTTGGCGGACTCGAAATTCCCGAGCAGGCGGATTTCTTCGAGCACTTCCATGCTGAGTTTATGGGCCTCGTCGACGATCAGGGCGGTGACCTTTCCTTGGCGGTGTCCGCGCCAGAGAAAGCTTTGCAGCATGGCGACGCGCTGCGCCTTGCTGGGGGGAATGTCCTTGAATCCGAAATCCATCAAGGTGGCTTCCAGGAACTCCGGAGGGGTCAAGGTGGGGTTGACGATCACGCTGGACTGAATGCGGCTCACGGGCAGATGGGCCAGGATCCGGGCGAGGAGGGTGGTCTTGCCGGTGCCGGCATTTCCGGTCAGGACCACGAAGCCCTTGCGCGCCAGGATGGCGTAGGTAAGCCCGGCCAATGCCTCCCGGTGTTGCACGGTGAGGTACAGGAACTCGGGATCGGGGGTCAGATGGAACGGGGCTTTCTGTAGTCCGAAGAATGCGTTGTACATAGATGCGGGAATGAAGTCCCTGTACCTGTTCTAGTGGAACGTGTACAGGGCGGCGGCGCCGAGGGCGCCACTGAGGATGACGACCTTTTCGAGGACAGAGATGGTGGCGCGGCGGCCTTTGTTGTCGGGGATGTAGAGGATGTCGTCGCCCTCCAGGGGGACGTCGGGGGCTTTACGGCTCATGATCTTGTCGAGAGGGACCATGATTTCGTTCTTGGAGCCGCCGGGTTCGCGGCGGTAGATGTAGGCTTCTTTGCTGGCGAAGGGCATGAGGCCTTCGGAGAGGGCGACCATTTGGAGGACGGTGGTGCCGGCGCCGTCCTGGACGGGGAAGGAACCGGGCTTCTTGACGTTGCCGACCACGTAGATGCGGTTGACTTCGGGGACGCGGATCTCTTCGCCGCCGTTGAGGGTGAGATTGAGGGAGGGATCGGAAGCGTCGAAGAGGCCGCGCACGGGGATGCGCCGGGTGAGCACCAAAGGTTTGCCATCCGGGCCGGGCTGGGAGCGGCTGACGAGGATCTCGCGGCCGGCATCTTCGCGCAAGCCCTGAGCGCGGGCGACGGCTTCGAGCAGGGTGGTGGGGCCGTCGGCCTGGAAGACCAGCGGCAGTTTGACGGCGCCGGTGACGCTGATGGGGCGGCTCTGGTACTCGGCGATGGTGACGGTGACGAAAGGATCGACGAGGAGTTGTTCCGAGCGGAGGGCGTTGGCGATGGCGTTTTCCAGGGCGGCGGGATACAATCCCTCGGCCTTAATCTGCTCCTTGAGCATGGGGAGACGGATGAAGCCGTCGGCGCCTACGCGGATGGTGCGGGTGAACTCGGGGGCGTCGAAGACGGAGACGGCGACGAGGTCGTTGGCGCCGATGCGCTGGACGGGCAGATTGGCGCCCAGCTCGGGCGTGGCAACCGGTCGGGTGGGACTTGGCGGCTGTGCCGAAGCCCAGCCAACGATAAGCAATACTGAGACCAGCAAGCGCATCGCGATACCTATTTCTGGTTTCTGGCAAATCGCCGGGGAACTGGCTGTAGTCGACATTGTAACTGTGAGGCGCACGATGCCGCCTCACCGGTAGGCGGCGGTAGATTGAACGCCGGATGGTTCCAGCGACGAGATACGGAGGGAAATGTCCTGGATCAAGCGATGTAACTCCAGCAAGCGCTGTTCAATTTCCGAGAAACGGTGATGGATACCGGAGTCCGTCCGGCCGGAGTAGGCGAGCTCCAGCAATTCGCCACGCATGTAATCGGAAATGCTGCGGCAATTGGCCGCCAGGCAGGCGGACCGAAGGGAAGCGTACTCATCGGGAGATAGCCGGAACATCACGATCCGGCTTCGGTTTCTGCCTTTGTTCAACACTGTCATAGGGCTCTCCCGGAAGGGTTCGGAAGCAGGGACAGAGGTCTGTTTAGGGGCACAGCTCACGCTCCGTGACTCACATGTGGACCGTTCGAAAACGGTGGAGTGGGCCGGTGCTCCAGAACTCAACGCGCCTGAACTTATACTGACTGTGCGGCTGTCTAAGCGCTACTGTCCGGCAATGTATCACGAATAGCATACACACGTCAACGCAAGAGTCAAACTTACGCGCATTTTTCTTAGGAGCTCTAAGGTATTTAGATAGCAGTCGTGGAAATAATGGTATCGGACGAGCGATACGGTTCGCGGTTCGGGCCTCGATCTGGGCCGCGACGGCTTTTTCGTGTCGTGGCTTCACGGCGAGGGCGAAACAAAAAAGGGTGGTCACGATAACATTTTTCCCCGGTCCAGCAACAAGGCGACATGCTGCTCGACGGCATTCAGGCGGAGATTCATTTCGTTCACCCTGGCGAGCAGTTCGGCGTCGGAGGGCGGCGCTTTCCCCATGATCCGATCGAGGGCGAGGCGTGCCAGGTCGGAGACGTTGCGTGCTCCATAACTGGAATAGCGAGCGCGCAGCAAGGCATATTCGTCCTCCGACAGACGGAGGCTGATCATTTTGTTCTTGCGGATTGGATCGGACATATGGACGGCTTCGCCGCGGTTGGGCGGAGCTCTAAATCATCCGTGGGTATTCTTCTTTTCGAGGACCGGAGCCGTTGAGGATGGGGCGGACGCAGTCGCGGTCGATTTCAACGGCAACCGCGCGCTGGAGCAGTTGAACCGAAACGACCAGGCGGAAGACCTTATCCACCCGCAAAGCGAAACCTTCGAGACCAGCCAGGGGGCCGTATTCGATCAAGACACGCGAACCGAAAGTAAGACACGGCCACGGCCGGGCGGGAAGACCGGAGCGCACGATGGCCTGGACCGCGGCGATTTCGTCGTCGGAGACGGGAACCGGCGTCTTGCCGGCGCCCAGGATGGAAACTACGCCGGGGGTGGTCAGGATGGGAAGCAAGCGTTCTCGAACGTCGAATCGACAAAAAACATAGCCAGGGAAAAGAGGAAGGTCGAGTTCTTTGATGCGATCGGACCAGCGGCGCCGGGAATGGTAAAGAGGGAGGAATTCCTGGTAGCCCTTGCCGCGCAAGGCGGTGGAGACCAGATTCTCAAACTTGGACTGGGTGCGGATGGCGTACCAGCAGCGGTTGCCGCCCGGCAGCGCGGTGGCAGAATGAGCGGGTTGCCACTCGGGGCCTAGGTGGTCACAGGTTGAGGACACGCGTTTCCTTTGAGCGGCGGCCTAGAGTTTCCAGGGGACGGACAAGCTGCCGCCCCTAAACTCCCATTCGGCCAGATAACCCTTAGGAGTCTTCAATACTTCGCCTGGGCGGCTTGGCCGATCCAAAGTGACAGAATACGGGTTAAGTCACCCGGCGTCAACCCGATTCTGCCACTCAAAGAGCTACGGCCGATGAGGTAGTGGTACTAAGTGGTTGCTTTACATTGTGATACGACGGAGTACGCGACATGGTAATAATTTTGGATCCTTCAAGCTTCCCGCGAGTAGTTGATAATTAATGTACTTTTGCTTACATGGGGGATCCAATTCGCGACCTGGAGTTCGCCCGACGAAGTACAGCAAGTGAACATCCGGGCAACTAACTAAGCCGGCCCAGTCATGGCTGGTACGGGCTCGCACGGCAGGCGCAGGCGGACGCGGTAGTATCCTTCCAGCGGGCTGGCATCGATCGAGGCCTCGTCGCCGTAACTCGCGGTCAGGCGGCGGCGAACGTGCTCCAGGCCGAGGCCCGACTTGCGGGTCCCGATGGATTCCGGGTCGAAGGCGTTTTCGATCGTGATCGTCACCGCCCCGCCCGCGCGCTCGGCGGCGAGGCGGATGACGCCGCCTTCGGTCAGGCCGGAAATGCCGTGCTTGACCGCATTTTCCACCAGCGGTTGCAACAGCAGCGCGGGGATGGCGCAGCGCCGGCAGGCGGGCTCGATGGCTTCTTCCACCCGCAGGCGGCGGCCGAAACGGACCTGTTCCACATCCAGGTAGCGGCGCGCCAGCGCCAGTTCTTCTTCGATCGGAATGGTCTGGCGTCCGCCGAAGCCCAGGCTGGCGCGCAGAAAGTCGGCCAGGCGCACGCACATTTCGCGGGCGCGTTCGCCATCGAGGGTGGCCAGGGCCGCGATCGAGTGCAGGCTGTTGAACAGGAAATGGGGATTCAATTGGGCGCGCAGCGCCTGCAACTCGGCTTCCCGTGCCATGGTGCGAGCTTCGGCGGCGCGGCGCTCGGCCTGCCGCGAGCTCTCCACCCCCAATGCGGCGTAGTGCAGTCCGGCCGAAAGAAGGTAGAGCAAAAGGCCCACGCCGAACAGAAGACCGAACCGTGGAGGCGGAACATTCAACGACCATGCAGCCAAGAAACCGGCGCCGGCCAGCAGCAGACCGCCAGCGGCAGCCGCGGCGCCGAAATTCACCGTCAGCGAAAAATACGCCGCCACGCCCAGCGGACGAAGCCGGCAAAGGTACCAGGAGGACAGACAGGCAAAGGCGTAGAGGAAGCACGCCGGCACGATGGCCGCCGCACCCTGCCGCCAGTCGGCTCCGCCAGCGGAACGGTTCAGCCAAACCAGCAAGGCCGCCAGCGGAGCCCACGCCGCCAGGTAGCCCAGCAGGCGGCGCCGCGAAACCAGGATCGGGTGCATGGGGTCAGTTCTTGATCACGACTCCGCCGAATACCGCGCCGCCTTTGCAGATCAACTGCTTAGGGTTGGGAAGCTGGGCGGGATTGGGGTGGCGGGTTTCGTCGCTGTAGCCCCCGAAAACCCCGGCGCCCTTACACACCACGGCCCAGGTTTCGGGCACGCGCAGTTCCACCCCGCCAAAAACCGCGTTGAGCTCGAGCACCGCGGAATCTCCGGCAATGTCGCAATTGCGCAAGTCGATTTCAAACCCGCCGAACACGGCGTCTACTTTGCCGCCGTGGAAATCGGAAACCACCAGCCTCCGTTTGCCGCCGCTGAAGACCGCGGTTTCGAACAGGACGTTGGCGCTCGAGGTGGCTGCCTCGTTCCAGGAGAACCGGGTCGGCCACGACCAGCCGAGCCTGTCGAACAACATCAACACCCCGAGTCCGATCAGCAACAGCGGCCACATTTCGCGCCAGGTGAAGTAGAGGTAGCCGAGATTGTTGGCCAGCAGCAGGCCGCCGATCACGATCAGCACGCCCCCGGCGGTGCGGTGCGAACTATCGTCCGAATCGACGGTCTTGTACAGCCCCACGGCGATGAGCGCGACCGGCCAGTAGGCGGAGAGATCGTGCCAGCTCAGAATGTGCAGATTACTGAGGAAAAAAATAGCGCCGACGGCGATCAGCACGATGGCCGGGACGAAGCGTTGATGGACATCCTGCTCCTGCGGGTCGTAAGATCTCTGTGCTTTCATGACCCCAGGTTACGGCGCGGGTCCGGAAGGCCGCGACGGATTTTCGGCAAACGCCCGGTGGTTACCGGCGAACGCCGCGGACGCTCTTTTTCGGATCCGGAAATTGTGGCACCTAAATTGCACATTCAAGGCTCGTAGCGGGGGAACATGAGTATGTTAGTCGCGGCAGGGCTTGGGGTTTTAGTAGTGATTTGCCTCTTACTGTCCATGGTGCAGACACCGCCGGATGTTGGAAGGTAGACACTAGTGGGTCAGAGCGACACACCGCGCGGGTGACCGCCGGCGCGGTGACACGCGACGGGGCAAACGACGTTACAATCGGAAAAATGCGTCGATCCCTATTGGTTTTGCTTTCGCTTGCGCCTCTTTTGGCGCAAACGCCCATTCGCCTGCACGTGGACGCCACCGACGCTCCGCGGCGCGTATTTCACGTTGAGCTGCAATTGCCAGCTTCCGGCGGGCCCACTACGCTGCTCTACCCGCAGTGGATTCCGGGCGAGCACTCGCCGGATGGGCCGGTGGTTCAACTCGCCAGTCTGACGATCAAAGCGGATGGCCGCACCGTGGCGTGGCGGCGCGATTCCATCGACATGTACGAATTCCACGTGGAAGCGCCGCAGGGCGCGAGCGGGCTGGATATCGCGTTCGATTTCCTGGCGCCGCCGGAGGGACAGTTTTCGGCGGGCAGCTCCGCCACCACGGAGCTGGCGGTGCTGAGCTGGAATCAGTTCGTTTTTTATCCCCAGGGCGCGGACGCGGATCGTCTTCCCTACCAGGCGACGCTGCGGCTGCCGGAAGG
>JBKQVG010000346.1:0-8287 GCA_052325345.1 Bryobacteraceae bacterium | reverse complement strand
CCGCGGCCACCACCATCACGAAGAAGCTGAAGATGTGCCCGTCGTTCTGGCGCAGCTTGTAGGAGAACGCCACAAAGCTCAGGTTCACCGCGTTTAGCATCAGCTCAATGGACATGAACACGGTGATGATGTTGCGGCGGAACAGGAAACCGGCCACGCCCAGCGCGAACAGAAGGGCGCTCAGCACGAGAAACCAGGACAGCGGTACTTGCGACATGGCCCTTTCAGATCTCCTTCCGGGCCAGAACGATGGCCCCGATGATGGCGATCAGGATGAGCACGCTGGTGACCTCGAAGGGAAGCAGGTAGGTGGTGAACAACGCCCGGCCCACGGCTTCGGCCGATCCCCCCGTGAAGCCGCCGAAGTGTACCCACGATTCCGGCCGCTGGCGGATAAAATACACCAGCAACAGGGCGAAGACGAGCAGTGCCGGCACGCCCAGAAAGTGGGCCGTCTCGGACTTGCTTTGCCTGGCTTCCGTGCCGGCGTTGAGCAGCATGATGACGAACAGAAACAGCACCATCACCGCGCCGGCGTAGACGATCACCTGGGCGGCGGCGATGAACTCGGCGCCGAGCAGCAGATACAGGACGGCCAGCGACCCCATCACCCCGATCAGCGAGATGGCGCTCGAAATCGGGTGCGACTGCACCACCACGTTGACGGCGCAGACCAAGGCGATCGCGGCAAAGATCAGAAAGAGAATCACGTCCATTTCAACAGGCTCATTTCATCCGGCTCTTTCATCCAAGCAGGGCCACCACCAGACCGGTGAGGAGCAGATTCAGCACGGCGACGGGGAACAGGTACTTCCAGGCGAAACCCATCAACTGGTCGTAGCGAAAGCGGGGCAGCGTGCCGCGAACCCAGATGAAGGCGAACAGAATGGCGCCGGTCTTGGCGCAGAACCAAAACAGCGGCAGCAGCCAGCTTTGCGTAAAGGGAGCCAGAAATGCCGCCGCAATAATCAGGAAGATCACGCCGACGACGGGCAAACTGAAACGATCCATGCGGCGCGCCGGGTGCAGTCCGTGATAGATCGCCACCAGCCCGGCCAGAGCGAAGACAGCCACCGGAACCAGCCCCGACCCGTATTCGGCCGGCCACGGCGCCACCCATCCGCCCAGAAACAGCAGCACCGCCATAGCGCTCACCGTAATCATGTTGGCGTACTCCGCCATGAAGAAAGCGGCGAATTTCATACTCAAATATTCGGTATGGAAACCCGCCACCAGCTCGTTTTCGGCCTCGGCAAGGTCGAAGGGCACGCGATTGGTTTCGGCAAACGCCGCGATCAGAAAGACGATGAAACTGATCCACTGCCAACCGTGGAACAGATTCCAGTCCCACAGCGTGCCGGGGTGACCCGGAGCGCCGCCCTGCGTCTCCACCAGCTTGCGCAGGCTGAGGGTATTCGAAATCAGCAAGGGAGAGGCGATCGCCAGCGACAGCGGCAGTTCGTAGCTGATCATCTGCGCCGAGCTGCGCAGCCCGCCCAGCAAAGCGTATTTATTATTCGACGACCAGCCGGCCAGCGCCACGCCGTATACGCCCACCGAGGAAACCGCCAGAATAAACAGCACCCCGATGTTGAGGTCGGTCAACTGCATGTAGGTGTGGTAGCCGAAGACGTCGATCTCCGGTCCGAAGGGGATCACCGAGATCGAGAGCAGCGCCATGCTGACGGCGATGAACGGCGCGGCCATGTAGATCGGCTTGTTGACGTAGGGCGGCACCAGGTCTTCCTTGGTGATGAGCTTGACCACGTCCGCCAGCGGCTGCAGCAGACCGTGCGGCCCCACGAAATAAGGACCCGGCCTAACCTGGATGTGGGCGATGACCTTGCGCTCGACCCACTGCAAATAGGCCAGCGTGGTCATCAGAACGGCGAAGACCACCAGGATCTTGATCAGGCTGATCACGTAAAACGCGGTAGACGGGTCCATTAGCGGCTCTGGCGACTTTCCACAACGGAATTCAGTACTTTAGAATAACGCCCCAGGGTACCGGAGGCGAACAGCCCGTTGTGGCGGGAACGAACCAGATCGGGCCGGGCCTCCACCGCGATGCGGCCGTTCACCGGCATGGTCTGCGCCGCGCCGCCGGTCACCAGCACCGGCAAGGGCAGGTCGTAGCCGCGTACGTTTTTGCGGATCTCGTCGAAGACGGCCTCTGGAGTCCAGGGCCCCATCGCCGCCGCCACGCCCATTTCGCGCGCGATGAAGCCGATGATCTCGAGATCCGGCTTGGCGCCCATGGTGTTGATGGCGCGCGTCAGCCGCTGCACTTCTCCGGTGCCGCTGGTGACGGTGCCGTTCTTTTCGTAGGCGCACGCCGCCGGCAGCACCACGTCCGCCTGGCGCGCGGTTTCGGTGAGGAACATATCCTGAACCACGAGGTACCCGGCCTTGCGGCTCGCGGCCCCCTTGAGCGGATTGGCGCCCACCACCCAGAGCACGCTCAGATCGGCGGCCGGCATCTCTTCGTAGCGAAGGCCGGGCTGGCCCGAAGGCCTATAGCCAGGGAGCAGTTCCGGCGTCAGCCCCATGTCCACCGCGCCGCGCGAATTGGAGCCGTCCACCAGCGGCACATATTTCACCGCAATCCCCAATTGCTCGCCGAACTCCACCAGCGCGCGGATGTCGTCGCCTTTGTAGGAATCGTCGAACAAAATCACCAGCTCGGGCTCGGCTTTGAGCTTGCCGGCGAGCGAAGCGTAATCCCGCCCGCGTACGATGGCCGCGGCGTACTTGTCCTCCCGTACCGGGTTGGGCGTAACCACGTACACATGCGCCTGGTGATGGCGCCAGTTGGCGCGGACCTGGAAGGAGAGCAGCGGATGCTCGAGCGCCAGGTCGGCGCCCAGAACCAGCACGGCCTTGGCGCTGTAAAGGTCCGCCACCGTCGCCAGCCGGCCTGGCTTTTCGCCAAGGGAATGGCCGCTCAGCGCGTCCAGCGTGGTCACCAGGTCGCCGGTGCGGTGATGGTCGATGTTGTTGGTGCCGAGCACCTGGCGGGCAAACTTCTGCAGGTAGTAGTTCTCTTCGTTGGTGGTGTGGCCCGAACCGATGACGCCAAAACTGCCCTGCTCGGCCAGCGCCTGCTCGAACTTCTTCGCCACCACGTCCAACGCTTCCGACCAACTCACTTCTTCGAGCTTGCCGTCCTTGCGCGCCAGCGGAGCCTGCAGGCGGTCCGGATGATCGTAGAAATCGAAGCCGTAGCGGCCCTTGATGCACAGGAACTCGCCGTTGATGCCGGAGCGGTCGCGGTTGTTGCCGCGGATGATGCGGTCGTTGCGCGTGCCCAGGGTGGTCTTGCAGCCGTCCGAGCAGTGGGTGCAGATGGTGCCCACGTGGGTCATTTCCCAGGGACGCGTCTGGTAACGGTAAATGCCGCTCGTGAGCGCCCCCACCGGGCAGATATCGATGCAGGCGCCGCACTCGTCGCACTCCAGGTGGTCGCCGTGATTGGGAGCGATTTCCGAAACCACCCCGCGGCTCACCACGCCCAGCGCGTTCACCCCCATCCCCTCGTTGCAGATGCGCACGCAGCGGTAGCAGAGAATGCAGCGCGGCGCATCGAAAAACACCACCGGGGAATATTGTTTTTCGGGCGTGTGGACCTTGGTCTCGGTGAAACGGCTTTCGCCGGCGCCGTAGCGGAACACCATATCCTGCAGCTCGCACTCGCCGCCCTTGTCGCACACCGGGCAATCCAGCGGATGGTTGGTGAGCAGGAACTCCAGCATGTACTTGCGCGCGGTGTGTACCTGGGCCGTGTTGGTGCGCACCACCATGCCTTCGGCGACCGGAAGCGTGCATGCCGTCATCAGCTTGGGCATTTTCTCCACCTCCACCAGGCACATGCGGCAGGCCGCCTGCAGAGTCAGCCCTTCGTAATAACAGAACGCCGGAATCTCGATGCCCGCCTTTTTGGCGGCCTCGATCACCAGCGTGCCTGCCGGCGCCGAGAGCGCCCGTCCGTCGATCGAGAATTTCACCGGATCCGCCATCAGACCGCCACCAGGCGGCCCGAGGTTTCCTCGCGCCGCTTGCCCTTCAGGTAATCCACAAACTCGTCGCGAAATTTCTCCACCAGCGAAATCATGGGCATGGCCGCCGCGTCGCCCAGCGGGCAGAACGTCCGGCCCAGCATGTTTTTCGAAATGTCAGCGAGCAAGTCGATATCGGCCCGCGAGCCCTGGCCGGCATAGAAGCGGGTCAATATCTTGGTCAGCCAGGTGGTGCCCTCGCGGCACGGAATGCACCAGCCGCAGCTTTCGTGCGAGTAGAACTTCATGATGCGCAGCGCCACCTTCACCATCGACGTGTCTTCGTCCATCACGATCACGCCGCCCGAGCCCAGCATGCTCTTGCGCGCCGCCATCGAATCGTAATCCATGGTGGCGCCTTCGCATTCCGCCGCCGTCAGCACCGGGCACGACGAACCCCCCGGAATGAACGCCTTGAGCTTCTTTCCGTTGCGGATGCCGCCGCCCACTTCCTCGATCAGCTGCCGCACCGGGAAGCCCAGCCGCAATTCGTACACACCCGGCTGGTTGACGTGGCCGGAGAGCGCCGTCAGCTTGGTGCCGCCGGCCTTGGGCACGCCCAGATCCGCAAACGCTTTCCCGCCGCCCAGCAGGATGTGCGGAACGGCGCAGAACGTCTCCACATTATTCAACACCGTGGGACATTGAAAGGCCCCCGCAACCGCGGGAAATGGCGGCCGGATGCGCGGCACGCCGCGCTTGCCCTCCAGCGATTCGAGCAGCGCCGATTCTTCGCCGCACTCGTACGACCCGGCGCCGGTATGCGCGTAAAGATTGAAATCGAAGCCCGTGCCCTGAATATTCTTGCCCAGCCAGCCCTTGGCGTAGGCTTCCTCGATGGCATTTTCCAGAATCTCGATGAGGTAGCGATACTCGCCTCGGACATACACGTAACCGGCATGCGCATCCACCGCCAGTCCGGCGATCAGGCAGCCTTCGATCAACGAGTGGGGATCGTTTTCCATCAGCACCCGGTCCTTGCAAGTGCCCGGTTCCCCTTCGTCGGCGTTCACCACGATGTATTTCGGCTTGGGCGAGGTGCGGGGCACGAAACTCCACTTCATGCCGGTGGGGAACCCGGCTCCGCCGCGACCGCGCAGGTTGGAAGCTTTAACCTCGTCGATGATCTGGGCCGGCGTCATCTTCGACGCCTTCAAGAACGCCTGGTAGCCATCGGTGGCGAGATAGGTGTCGATGGACGCGGAGTTCGACAGGCCGAAGCGGCGTGTCAGCACCCTGGTTTCGAGCGGGCTCGGTTGGTTGTACAGCATGGGCTAATTCACCATGTGAGTGGAGCGGACTCTCAGTCTGCCACGCCGGGACTCATCCCGGCGCTCGTCGGAGATAGCCGGCGCCGCTCTGTGGGGCAGACCATCGTCTTTTGTGGTCTGCCACCCGTTCACTGGATCGAGGGATCGAGTGCCGGCTGCATGGCAGACCACAAAAACCGATGGTCTGCCCCACAGGGATCTCAGGGCCCACGGGGTGTGTGACTGTATTTCGGAAGTCATGGTCTAGCGTTTGTCCTTCAACTCGTCCAAAAGGCGGTCCAGCTTTTCGGGGGTGACATCGTGGTGAAACTCGTAATTCACCTGCACCGCCGGGGCCCAGGAGCAGGCGCCCATGCACTCCACTTCCTCGATCGAAAACTGCCCGTCCGGGGTCACGCCCTTGTTGTCGAGCCCCAGCTTCCGGCAGGCATGCTCGAATAACCGGTCGCCGTCGCGCAGCAGGCAGCTTATGTTGGTGCAAACCTGCACGTGGTACTTGCCCGCCGGCTTGCGCCGCAGCATGGTGTAGTACGAAACCACTTCGTTGACCTGCAGGGGCGTCACGCCGGTGCGCCGGGCCACCTCGGCAATCAGCTCGTCGCTCACCGAGCCCAACTCGTCCTGGGCATACAGCAACATCGGAATGATGGCGCTCCGCTCGCGCCCGGGCGGATAGCTGGCCAGCAGTTTGGCGAACCTGGCCTCCAGTTGGGATGAAAAAGTCATTAGCGGTCCGTGTCGCCCAAAACGAAATCCATGCTGCCGATGGCGGCAATCACATCGGCTATGAGCGTACCGTGCACCATGGTCGGAGTGACCTGCAGGTTGCCAAAGCTGGGCGTGCGCATGTGAACCCGCAGGGGCTTGGCGGTGCCGTCGCTGACCACGTAATAGCCCAGCTCGCCGCGCGGCGATTCGATCACCTGGAAGACCTCGCCCTGGGGAACGCGGAAGCCCTCGGTCACGATTTTGAAGTGATAAATCAGCGCCTCCATCTGGGTCTTCATCTTTTCCCGGTCGGGCAGCACCACGTGCGGCGCATCGGCTTTCCAAGGTCCGGACGGCATGCCTTCGAGGGCTTGCTTGACGATGCGGGCGGACTGGCGCATCTCCTCGACGCGCACCTGGTAGCGGGCGAACACGTCGTTCTCGGTGCGGGTGGGCACTTCGAAATCGAATTTCTCGTAGCTCGTATACGGCTGGTCCTTGCGGGCATCCATCTTCAAACCGGCGGCACGCAGCATAGGCCCGGTGACGCCGAGGTCGAGCATATCTTCGAGCGAGATCTTCCCCACCCCGCGGGTGCGGCCGATCCAGATCCGGTTATTGGTGAGCAGGTTTTCGTATTCGTCGACGCGGCTGGGGAAAATGTCGATGAACTTTTTGACTCGCTGCTGCCAGCCGCGCGGCGGTTCGAGCGCCAGGCCGCCGATGCGGATATAGCTGGTCATCATGCGCTGGCCGGAAAACATCTCGAAGATGCGAAGGATATCCTCGCGCTCGCGGAAGCAATAGAGGAACACCGACATGGCGCCGATATCGATGGCGTGGGTGCCGAGCCACACCAGATGGCTGTTGAGGCGCGTCAACTCGGTGAGCATGACGCGCATCCACTGGGCTTGCGGCGGAATCTCCAGGCCCAGCAGTTTTTCCACGGCCAGGCACCAGCCCAGGTTGTTCGAGAGCGGCGCGAGGTAATCGACGCGATCGGTGAGAGTCACCGACTGCTGGTAGTTTTTGACTTCGAATTCCTTTTCAATTCCGGTGTGCAGGTAGCCGATATCGGGGTCGCACTTGACGATATTTTCGCCGTCGAGCTCGAGCAGCAGGCGCAAGACGCCGTGCGTGGAGGGGTGTTGCGGCCCCATGTTGAGGACCATGCTGCGAAGCCGCGCACCTTGGTCTTCGGCCTCGCCGGCCGAGGCGACCACAGGACCGTCTGTAGTTTCCGATTGGCTCATTCGCTCAGCCCCATCTGCTTAGACCCGCGACCCGGTAACCGGAACGTCCCGGCGCAGCGGATGGCCTTCCCAGTCGTCCGGAAGCATGATGCGGCGCAAGTCCGGGTGACCCAGGAAACGGATGCCGAAAAGATCGAACACTTCCCGCTCGTACCAGTTGGCCCCGCGCCACACGGAAGTGACCGAATCGATCACCGGATCGGCGCCCGCAAGCCGGCACTTCAAGCGGACGCGCTGGTTCCGCTCCACCGAATGCAGGTGATACACCACTTCGAAACGCGGCTCTGCGGGATAACGGTCCACTGCGGTCACGGTGCTCAAGCGTACGAATTTTTGGTCGTATTTCAGAAAGCCGCAAACGCTCGCGATCTTGCCGCGAGCGATATCGAGCGTGAGTTCGCCGCGATCGAATTTGCCGCCTTGGACCGCATCGCCGTCAAAGGCCTGGACAGCGGCCGCCAGTTCCTGGTTTTCGAGAGTTTCGGGTAGCATGTTCGAAGGTCAGCGTTTGCGCTCCCCTACATCCAGGGCCGCCCACTCCAGCGCGCCCTTCTTCCAGATGTAGAAGAACCCGGCCAGAATCAAGATTACAAAAACCAGCATCTCCACAAACGGAAACATTTTCATCCGGCTGTTCAACTCGCGATACACCACCACCCATGGATATAGAAAAATCGCTTCGATATCGAACAGGATGAAGAGCATCGCCACCAGGTAAAACTTCACGCTGAAACGGTGGCGCGCATCCCCCGTGGGCACGATGCCCGATTCGTAAGGCATGTCCTTGACCCGGTTCCGTATCCTCTTTCCCAGCAGGAACGAAACCGTAAGCAGGCCCCCCGCCGTCGCCATGGCGATGAGCGCCTGCACCAGGACGGGAAAATACACGTCTGTGTAGGAATTCGGCATCGTTTCAAAATTAACCTAGAATCTACTTTCGACTATACTGGGTGCAACGGAAAAGTTCAACCAAGCCATGTCCATCGAGATCGTTGTGAAC
>JBKQVG010000345.1:0-5438 GCA_052325345.1 Bryobacteraceae bacterium | reverse complement strand
GAGCACGGGCGACTGGGTCCTCACCCTGAACCCGGATGTTCTGCTCCTGCCCAACTTCATCCAGGCCCTGGTGGACGCCGGCAATTTCGACCCCAAGATCGGCACCGTCTGCGGCAAGCTGCTCACCATGACGTCGCATTTCGAAATTCCCGAGCGGCCCGTGGTGGATTCCACCGGCATCTACTTCAACCCCATGCTGCGCCACCTCGACCGCGGCAGCCAGGAAGTCGATAACGGCGATTACCTGCAGTATGAATTCGTGTTCGGCGCCACCGCCGCGGCCGCCCTGTATCGCCGCGCCATGATCGACGATATTTCACTCGACGGCGAATTCTTCGATTCCGACTTCTTCGTCTACCGCGAAGATGCCGACGTCGCCTGGCGCGCGCAGTTGATGGGTTGGAAGTGCCTCTATGCCCCTTACGCGCGCGGTTACCATGTGCGCAAAGTCCTTCCCGGCAACCGACGGGCGCTGCCGCCCGAAATCAACATGCACTCGGTGAAGAACCGCTTCCTGATGCGCATCAAGAACATTTCGCCGGACCTCTACTGGCGCAACTGGTTGTCCATCACGGCGCGCGATCTCATGGTGTTCGCCTGGTGCATGGTGTGGGAGCACAGCTCGCTGAAGGCTTTCTGGTTTCTGGCCGCCAACGCCCGGCGCATTTTCGCCAAGCGCCGCCTCATTCAATCCACCCGCCGCGTGGATGGCGAGTATATGGCCAGTTGGTTCCAATACAAGCCGGTCAGTAAGCAGACTCCCCGCAAGATGGCGCGGATGCTCTCCCGCCAGGAAGCTGCCACCAGGATCAAGACGTAAGGCACGCTCCGTCCCATGCGAATCGCCCTCCTCGGTACGCGGGGCATTCCGGCCGGTTACGGCGGATTCGAGACCTTCGCGGAAGAGATTTCCACGCGCCTGGCCGCCCGCGGCCACACCGTGACGGTCTACTGCCGGGACCGCCATCCCGAGGCCGAATACCGCGGCGTGCGGCTCCAGTACCTGCCCACCATTCGCCACAAGTACCTCGACACCATCGCCCACACCGCCGTCTCCACCGCGCACCTGCTGTTTCACCGCCCCGACGTTGCCCTCTACTGCAACGGCGCCAACGCCGTCTTCACTCTTTGGCCGCGCCTCGCCGGCGTCCCCGTCGTTCTCAACGTGGACGGCATCGAGCGCAAGCGCAAGAAATGGAATCGCCTGGCCAAAGCCTGGTACCTGGCGTCGGAATGGCTGGCCACGGTCTTCCCCAACATAGTAGTGACCGACGCCGAAACCATCCGCCAGTACTACCGCGGCCGCTACGGCAGAGACAGCGTGTTCATCCCCTACGGGGCCGAAGTCGGCAAGGTCCCCACCACCGCGGTCTTGGAGCAACTGGGCCTCGCGCCCCAACAGTATTTTCTATACGTCAGCCGCATGGAGCCCGAGAATCGGGCGCTCGAAGTGCGGCAGGCTTTCGAGCAGGTGGATACGCCCATGCACCTGGCGCTGATCGGCGACGCGCCCTATGCCCAGGATTACATCCGCCAGGTCCGCGATACCACCGATCCGCGCATCGTCATTCCCGGCGCCATTTACGGCGCCGGCTATCACGAGCTCGATTCCCACTGCTTTGCCTACATCCACGCCACCGAAGTCGGCGGCACGCACCCCGCCCTGATCGAAGCCATGGGCCGCGGCGCCCTGGTGCTCTATCGCGATACCGGGGAAAATGCCGAAGTCGCCGGCGATGCCGGCATCCCCTTCGAGCCCGGCACCCTCGCCGCCCGCATCCGCCAGCTTCTCTCCATGAGCGAAGAGGAGCGCCGCGCCCTTCGCGCCCGCGCCATGGAACGCGTCCGCCAGCGCTACTCCTGGGACGCCGTAACCGACGCGTACGAGAAGCTGCTCGAAAAGACCGCGGGCGTCTAAGCCGGCGGGTCGTGCTTGAGCTTCTCCTCGACGCTGCGGATTTTGTCCTCCATTTTCTGAACCCTATCCGTCCGGGTCCCGAACCGCATGCTCGTCGAAATGCGGGGCACGCCGGCTGCGTGCAGCGCCTCGTGGCATCGTTTGACCGCCTGAAACACCGCGTCCCAATCGCCTTCGATATTGGTGCCGTAGGCGTGCAGCTTCGTCTTCAGGCCGGCTTCCGCCAGAATCCGCTCGCACAAGGCGACCTCTTTCGAGACCGAAACCCCGACGCCCATCGGGATGATGCACAAATCCGCGATCACTTCCATCGGATATCCTCCACCAGTGTTACTTTGGCACAAATGCCGGAGGCAAGAGCGCGACCCGGCGTTCAGGCGGTCTCGCCCCGCCCTTTGCATGGGCTGGCAACTCTTGGGTCTTCAGGAAGCCGGCCGATCGCTCCCCTGCTCTTGCTTTTTCTCTCTCCGCGCCCGAATCTCCGCCAACCTCGCCGCGATCCTCTGTTCCATGCCGCGGTCGGTCGGGAAGTAATATCGGCGGCCCTTGAGCGACGGCGGCAGGCAGTCCATATCCACAATCGCGTTTTCGAACTGGTGGGCGTGTTGATAGCCCTGGCCGTAGCCCCACTCTTTCATGTGGCGCGTGGGGGCGTTGCGCAGGTTCATCGGAACCGGCTCGGCCACGGTCTGGGCCACGTCTTCGGCTACCGCATTGAGGGCGCGGTAACTGGCGTCCGATTTGGGCGCGGCGGAAAGGTAGATGGCCAACTGGGCCAGCGCCAGGTCGCCTTCGGGCGTTCCCAGAAAATGCACGGTCTGCATGGCCGCGATGGCCTGCTCCATGGCGCGCGGGTCGGCCATGCCGATATCTTCGATCGACATACGAACCATCCGGCGAGCGATGTACATGCGGTCTTCTCCGCCTTCGAACATGCGCCCCAGCCAGTACAGCGCCGCATCGGGGTCGCTCGACCGGACCGACTTGTGCAGCGCCGAAATCAGGTTGAAATGTTCTTCGCCGCTCTTGTCATACAGCAGCACCTTGCGCGCAATGGCGTCTTCCACGGCCTGGGCGGCGAGATCGCCTCCCTCGGATGCCGCCGCCGCGGCCTCCAACGTGTTGTACGCCTGGCGCGCATCGCCATTGGAGTAGATGGCGATCTGCTCCAACAAATCGTCCGGCGCGGCCAGGTTCAGCACCGGCAACGCCCGTTTCAGCAGCGTCACTACTTCAGGCACGGTCAGGCTGCGCAGCAGATAAACTCGCGAACGCGAGAGCAGGGCCGAGTTCACCTCGAACGACGGGTTTTCGGTGGTGGCGCCGATCAGGATAATATCGCCGCGCTCCACGTAGGGCAGAAAAGCGTCCTGCTGGGCTTTGTTGAAGCGGTGAATCTCGTCGATGAACAGAATCGTGCGGCGCCCGGCGCGGCGTAACCGCTCCGCGTCCGCCATTACCGCCTTGATTTCCTTGATGCCCGCCAGCACGGCGCTGAAGGGCACGAATTCACAGCGCGTCAGCCGCGCAATCAGGCGCGCCAGCGACGTTTTGCCCACCCCCGGCGGTCCCCACAAGATGATGGAGCTGAGCTCGTCGCGCTCGATCTCGCGGCGCAGCGGCTTTCCCGGCCCCAGAATGTGTTCCTGGCCGACGAGGTCTTCGAGGCGCTCCGGCCGCATGCGCTCCGCCAGCGGGCGCTTCACGTTTCCAGCTTCGAGCGGCGCCATGTCGAACAGGCTCATAATCGCAATGCCCGCTGCCGGCGCGCTTCGTAGAGCAGAATGCCGGCCGCCACCGATGCGTTCAAGGATTCCACCACCGCGGTGGGAATGGTGATATCGAGCGCCGCCGACTGCAGTTCCGCGCCCACCCCGCGCGCCTCATTGCCGATGATGAAGGCCACCGGTCCCGACAGATCTACCTCCGCCAGCGGGCGCACCTCCACGCCCGGCCGCGCCGGAACCGCGGCGAACGATTTCACCCCATTCCGCTGCAAGGCGGCGCGCGCCACGGACGCTTCCATGCCGTGCAGCATCGGCACGCGAAACAGCGAACCGGCGGATGCGCGGACGGTCTTGGGATTGAATGGGCTCACGGCGCCTTTGACGAAAATCGCGCCCGTGGCTCCGAACGCTTCGGCCGCCCGCAGGATGGCGCCCGCGTTGCCGGGGTCCTGCAAGCCGTCCAGCACCACCACCAGCGGCAAGCCTCGAAACAGGTGCGGCAGCCTCCACTCCGGCGGTTTCACCAGCGCCATCACGCCCTGCGCCGCTTCGGTGCCGCTCACCGCGGCAAACAATTCGTCCGGCAGGATGGCTATTTTGACCCCGTTCCTCCCAAGCAGATGCGCTTCCACCGCGGATTCCACCGAAGCCGCCGCCAGCACCACCTTCACTTCGCCATCGCCGCGCAGCGCTTCCTCCAGCAGGTGAAAGGTTTCCGCCACGCACCAGCCTTCGCTGGTGAGGCCGCCGCGCCCGATGGCCCGCCGCACGTCTTTGATCAGGGGGTTGGCCGCGCTCGTTATCGTCTCCGCACGGGGCATCTTACAATAGGAGTTCGCACGAACAGCATAGCGCAGATGAAACGAGCGGTTTGGATGGGGATGGTGGCGGGGTTGACCGCCCTGGCTGCGTACGTCGCGGTTACCGCCGTAAGAATCGAGCGCCAATCGGCGATCGATGAAGCGCGGCCGTCCGACGTCATCATGGTGCTGGGCGCCGCCGAATACAACGGCCGCCCGTCGCCCGTGCTGCGCGCCCGCCTCGATCATGCCCTGGAACTGTACCGCAGAAAGCTGGCTCCCCGCATTCTCACCACCGGCGGCGCCGGCGGCGACCGTTTGTATACCGAAGGCGGCGTCGGCCGTTCCTACCTCATCGGCCGCGGCGTGCCGGCCGAATCCATTATTGTCGAAAACCAGGGAGACTCCACCATGTATTCCACCGCGCTCTCCGGCGAAATCCTCAGCCGCATGGGCCTGCACTCGGTGATCGTGGTGAGCGACGGCTATCACATCTACCGCGTCAAGAAGATTCTGCAATCCCGCGGCCTTGCCGTCTACGGCTCCCCGCGCAAGGAAGCCGCCCACGCCTTCCGCGACCCGTGGAACTACTTCAAACAAGCCATCGGCTACGTGCTGTGGAGGGCTGGGGTGGCGGTGTAAAAGCTGTCAGCTTTCAGCGGTCAGCTTTTGCGGCAGACCGGCGAGCTTGCGCCTTCCTGGACCGGCCTGGGAAGCTGACCGCTGACGGAGCTCCAGACGTCAACCTCTTGCCGCCCGCTGGCGCCCTCTCAGAGAACTGATACCGGGATCACCGCCTTAGTGCAGCGCAAGATTAATTTCACATTGGCCACCGTGGCGTACGCACTCGTGGGTGCCGCGTCGAGTCTCCAAACTCCTGATGTCGTGGAATTTGGGTTGAGCCAGAGTTCGGCGGTGAGGCGGTGGGACAGACCATCGTTTTTCGTGGTCTGTCGGGCCCTCGCCAAGGCGTAACAGCCTGACAGACGACAA
>JBKQVG010000344.1:0-2623 GCA_052325345.1 Bryobacteraceae bacterium | reverse complement strand
TGACGTTCTTGGCGAGATAGCGCGCGGCGTATGCCGCCGAACGGTCGACCTTGGTCGGGTCCTTGCCCGAGAAGGCGCCCCCGCCATGCGGGGCCGCGCCGCCGTAAGTGTCGACGATGATCTTGCGCCCCGTCAGGCCGCAATCGCCATCCGGGCCGCCGATGAAAAACTTGCCGGTCGGGTTGATGTGCCAGACGGTGCGGGCAGTCAGCCAGCCCGCGGGCAGCGCCCGTTCGACATAGGGGCGCACGATGCGCGCCACGTCTTCCGAGGAGAGCGATTCGTCGGTGTGCTGGTGGGAGACGACAATCTGCGTCGCTCCCAAACCGCGGCCGCGGTTAAGCGCGCACAAGATGGAAGAACCGGCGGCAAGACCGCCGGCGCTACCGGTAAAACGCGTCAGAAGATCTTGATCCCCAGATACTTCCTGGGGTTCTCGAGGATTTCGTGCGCCAAGGCGCCCATCTCGCGCGACATACCGGTGAGGTTGTCGTAGAGCTGTGACGAGGTGAATTGAGGGCCGGCGTTAAAGTCATCCACGCCGCGTGCCAATGCCGTCAGGCGGCGGGCGAAATCCACGTACAGGTCGTCGGTCTGGAAGAGTTGGCCCGCGCGCGTATCGGCTACGGATTCGCGCAGTCCGCGAGCCGCATCGACCAACTGCTGGTATTGGCCGGCGTCGCGCAGCCACGGGCCGGACTGGATGCGGGCCAGTGTGGAATCCAGGCGGAGCAGCGGATCGTCGATCTGGCGGTAGAGGCGATCCGTGTAGAGCACGCTGCCCACGGCTCCGGTGGTTTTCGCCGCCGCGCGCAGGTCGTTTTGCAGCACCACCATGCGCCGCACCACGTCGGTGTACATCTTGTCGCCTTGGACGAATTTGCCGACCGGGCCGCGGCCGTCCTCCATGTCTCGAAGGGTGGCATCCACGATGCGCAATTGCTGCTGGAACTGCGCCAGGTCCAGGCTCTTCATCAGATCCGGCGAAGCCTTATAGTGGATCTCGCCGCCGGGATGGATGTGGGTGGAACCGATCCCGCTGGTAATATCGACAAACTTGTCGCCGACCAGGTTGTCGGCGGTCAATTCCGCGGTCGCATCGCTGGTGATGGTGGACAGGTGGCTGCGCTGGATGCTCAGAGCCAGGCGTACGGCGCGGTCCGGGGCGGCGGAGCCGGAAAGGCCAACGCTCGCCGTCGTGCCGACGCCGATCCCATCCACGCGCACGTCCGCCCCAGTGTCCAGGCCGGTGGCGTCGGGCACGTAAAGGTACACGGTCACTTTCGGCTGGAAAAAAGTCCCGCCGCTGAGCAGGAGCAAAAGCACGGAGAGGATTGCGAGGGCGGCCACGGCGACCGCGGCAACGCGGAACTTCGCCCAACCGACGCCGCGGGTAGAGGACATTCACCTGGGATTGTACCGCGAGGGGATGGGCAAGCTAAAGCATGCCCCACTTAAGCATGTTGGTTCCGAAATTGTGTTAGGTTAGTGATTTCACGCTCACTGGGAGGAATAAATGGAAGCCCTCGGCATGATCGAGACGAAGGGGCTGGTCGGCGCCATTGAAGCCGCCGATGCGATGGTCAAGACGGCCAACGTAGTGCTGACCGGCAAGGAATTCGTCGGCGCCGGTCTGGTCATGGTTACCGTGCGCGGCGACGTGGGCGCGGTCAAAGCGGCTACCGATGCAGGCGCGGCCGCGGCCAGGCGCGTCGGCGAACTGGTCAGCGTACACGTGATTCCCAACCCCCACGAGGAAGTGGAAAAGGCCCTGCCCACCAGCGGCCTGAAAAAATAGAGGCTTATGCTGGCCGATAAAGATCTCCTGTCCATTCAGGAGGTCCGTTCCAAGGTCGACAAGGCCTATCAGGCATCCCTCAAGTACCGGAACTATACCCAGCAACAGGTGGATGCGATTGTCGAAGCCGCTGCGGCGGCGGCGCGCGCGAACGCCCGCCGGTTGGCTGAAATGGCGGTTGAGGAAACCGGTTACGGCAACGCCAAAGATAAGTACATCAAGAACCTGCTGAACTGCGACTGGCTGCCGCGCCGCATGCGGGGCGTGAAAACGATGGGCTTGCTGCGCGAACTGCCGGAGGAGAAGATCGTCGAGTTCGGCGTTCCGGTGGGCGTGGTAGCGGCGATTCTGCCCACCACCAACCCCACTTCGACGGCGCTCTACAAGATTCTGATTTCGCTCAAGGCGGGCAACGCCATCGTGCTCAGCCCGCACCCGCGCGCGCACCAGTGCACTTGCTACACGGCGGCCATCCTGCATCAGGCGGCGGTGGAAGCGGGCGCGCCGCCGGATCTGATTCAATGCGTGGATAACGCCACCATCGAGGCCACCAACGCGCTCATGCGGCACGAGCGCACCGGCGTGATTCTCTCCACCGGTGGCGCGGGCATCGTCAAGGCGGCGTATTCGAGCGGCAAGCCGGCCTTTGGCGTGGGGCCGGGGAACGTGCCGGCAATGGTCGATACCTCGGCCGACGTGGAAGACGCGGTGGCGAAGATCGTCACCGGGAAGTCTTTCGATTACGGCACGGTCTGCTCGAGCGAGCAGGCGCTGGTTGCGGAAGAGTCGCTGCGCCCGCGCGTCATGGCTGCGTTGAAGGCCAAC
>JBKQVG010000343.1:0-4999 GCA_052325345.1 Bryobacteraceae bacterium | reverse complement strand
CGCCCTGATTGGAGTTGAGCGGCGAATCGCCCGGTGCTCTCCGGCGCAACGCTTAATGCCGCGCATGCCGGTGGTAAGCCAGGCAGAGGATCGGATCACTTGGAACCATTTTCTTTTTGTAACCCTTTTGCTCCGGCTTCTCAGTCGCTTGATTGAAGCCGCGTTCCGCAACCTGCAGCCCTTTCCGCTATCCGACCCTGTTGCAGCCGCACCCTCTGGTCGCAGAGTGGGCGCGGAATCGCGCAACTGTTCATGGGCGTCCTGGTTCGCGCTACAATAACCACTTCCATGCCCATCTTAGACATCAACGAAATCAGCGGCATCCTGCCTCATCGCTATCCATTTCTGCTGGTCGACCGGATCGTCGAACTGGAAGCGGAGCGCATCGTGGGCATCAAGAACGTGACTCGCAACGAGCCGTTTTTTCAGGGCCATTTTCCCGACTACCCGGTAATGCCGGGGGTGCTGATCGTGGAAGCCATGGCCCAGGCCGCCGGCGTGCTGGTGCTGAAGAGCATTCCCGACCGGCACCGCAAGGTGGTGTTGCTGGTAGCCATCGAAAATGCGCGCTTCCGCAAACCGGTGATTCCGGGCGACACCCTTCGCCTGGAAATGTCGGTACTCAAGCGCAAGGCCAGCGTGGCCAAAATGGCGGGGGTGGCGACGGTGGATGGCGTGGTGGTGGCCGAAGCCGAAGTCATGTGCAAGCTCGCCGACAAGGAGGACAGTCCGGCTGAAGCGCCCGGCGGCGCGTCCCAGCCCTGAGCCGCCGCGATGCCCATTCATCCGACCGCCATCGTGGACGCGCGGGCGCGGGTTTCTGGGAGCGCCGAAATCGGACCTTATGCGGTGGTCGGCGCGGACGTGGAAATCGGCCCCCGCACGCGGCTGATGGCCCACAATTACCTGGAAGGCCCCACCTGGATCGGCGAAGACAATCTCCTGTTTCCCTACAGCACCATCGGCGTCGCATCGCAGGACTTGAAATACAAGGGCGAGCGCGCCGAAACCCGTATCGGCGACCGTAACCGCATCCGCGAGTTCGTCAGCATCCACCGCGGCACCCAGGGCGGCGGCCTGGTCACGTCCATCGGCAACGATAACCTGATCATGACCTACGCCCACGTGGCTCATGACGTTCGCATCGGCGACCACGTGATTCTGGGCAATAGCGTGGGCCTGGCCGGGCACGTGATCGTCGAGGATTGGGCGGATGTGGCGCCCTTCAGCGGGGTACACCAGTTCTGCCGCATCGGCCGGCACGCCTTCGTCGGCCCTTACAGCGTGATTAAACAGGACGTGATGCCGTTCTCCCTCACCAGTTCGAAGCCGGAGACTTCGGTCTTCGGCGCCAACAGTATTGGCCTCGAGCGGCGCGGGTTCGAGAAGCAGGCCGTCGAAGCCCTCCAGACCGCGTTTCGCCTGCTCACCCGCGCGCAACTGAATACCGCCCAGGCCATCCAGCGCATCCGCGCCGAAGTCCCCTCCTGCCAACCGGTCGAGGAGCTGGTCGCCTTCATTCAGTCATCCGAACGAGGGGTGCTCAAGTGATACCGGATCGTAAGGCCTGATCGCCCATTATGCGCTACGGTCTGATCGCCGGTAATGGCCGGTTTCCGCTGCTGGCTCTCGAAAACGCGCGGCGGCTGGGGCACGACGTTACCGTAATCGCCATCGAGGAAGAGGCCGCCCCGGAAGTCGAGGCGCTGGCGCCGCGCTGTCATTGGATTTCGCTGGGCGCGCTGAGCAAGCTCATCGACATCCTCAAGAGCGAAGGCATCGGCGAAGTGGTCATGTGCGGCCAGGTCAAGCACGCCAAGATATTCTCGTCGATCCGGCCGGACTGGCGGCTGGTGAAACTGCTGGCCTCGCTGCCCTCGAAGAATACCGATGGCTTGATCGGCGGGGTGATCCGCGTTCTGGAAGACGAAGGAATCCATCTGCGCGATTCCACCACTTTGCTGAAACCGTTGCTGGCGGCCGCCGGAGTCATGACCGTCCGCAAACCGGACCGGCGGGAACAGGCCGATATCGATTATGGCCGCCGCGTGGCTAACGCATTGGCGGGTGCCGATGTGGGCCAGGCGGTGGCCGTCTGCGAGCGCTCCGCGGTGGCGCTGGAGGCGATGGAGGGCACCGACGCCATGCTGCGCCGCGCCGCCTCGCTGGTCAACGGGCGGCCGCTGGCGCTGGTCAAGATGGCGCGCCGCCGCGAGCACCTGCTCTTTGACGTACCGGTGGTGGGCGCCGGCACCATCCCGGTGATGCGCGAAACCGGCACCACCGTGGCGGCCATCGAAGCCGGGCGCACCTTGATGCTGGACCGCGAGGAAATGCTGGCGGCGGCCAACCAGGCCGGCATCGTTATTGTAGGGTTGGAGGCGGAGGGATAAGGCGGAAGGAACGTGAAGCCGGAAGTTAGCCCGACCTTTGCACTTCGCTGAATTTTTCCGCCTCGGCCGAACTATATTCGGTTTGCCTGCAACAATGACCCCTCCGAAAATGGCCTGCAAGGGCCTGAGTGAAGACCTACCCTCTTTTCTTCCGGCTCGCCTTCTGGCGGAGGTGGACAGCGCAGGTGGACCGCGCAGGTGGACAGCCTGACGCGAGCAACTTCCATTTCGCGAAAAGGGGACGGAGCGCTCCGTCCACTTTCCTAATTCTACGCCGCGGCAAGTTTCGGGTACCGCCAGGCACGGCCGAATTTCGCCTCCATTTCCTTGACGAACTCCTCCGAGCCAAAGGGACGGCCCGCGTACGTGCAGCGCCGCAGCCATTGCACGGCGCCTCTTCCGCGGCGCCGTGGAGCCGTCGCCAGGCCTCCGCTCCGCCGGCCGCCTCCCAGAATGGCTGGTCCAAGACCGCCGGTTTCTCTGCGGCGCCGGTTAAATGGGGGACGCGCGCTCGACCACGGGTAGTCTTCGGGCGAGGCGGCCAGCAGTGTGCGCACCGGGTTCCGCTCCACGTAGCGCCATGCCACCCAGAGGCGGTTTTCCGCCAGGGGACAGGAAAAGAAACGATTTTGCCAGAGGTGTCCGCTGCGCTGGCGCCCATGCACGCGGCCGAACAAGGTCGCCAGCGAGTCCTCGCGCTCCGGGACGACGATCCAGTGGACGTGATTGGTCATGAGGTACCCGCACGGCCGCATCGGCCAGATCCTGTTGGACCAGACCGAAATAAGTGCGACGGTCTGAGAACACACCTTGCATTCCGAGGCATACGCCTGACGAGTGGCGGCGCTGAGCGCGAATTCTCAATTCCCGACAGAGCGCTCCGGCCACTTTCAGCAAAATGCAAGCTCCTCGCGTCAGGCTGTCCACCTTTGCTTTCGTCCACCTTTGCTTCACCTTTGCTTCCGTCCAGCTTTGCTTCCGCCTTTGCTCGAGATTCTGCTGAGGAGGCATTCTTTATTCGTTTGATTCCGCTATATTATGCAAGATTCAGTAAGTTGTAATCATCAGCGCGCTGTATGGCGGAACCTCCATCGCGCCCAAGCGCACGGTTACGGGAGACAGTACGGTACCGTCTTTGCTCTCAAGCGATGGTCCCGTCAGCAGCAGGCCGCGTCTGCCCCAGCGAATATCACCGCTCATCTCGAGTTGCAGGGGCTGCACCGTCTTGTTGAAAACCACCGCCATTTTCTTCCCGTCGGCGCCGGAAGCCGCATACGCCGTCACGCGATCGCTCACGCTCTGCAGCCTGGTATTTGCCAGAATGCTCCCCACGAACTGTTGCGCCAGTAACATCCCATAGAACTCGGGCCGCCGCACAAACCCCGCGCTCATGCTTCCTGCAATCGGCGTGTAGAACCCGTTCCCGCCGCCATGCATGTTGACGCCTCTGCATCCCGCCTTCGCAAATTGCAGCATCATGTCACCGCACCACAGTGCAGATGCATGCGTGTCACTCACGCCTGGCTGGCCACCTGCCCAGCACGAATTAACCTCCGTCATGCGGAGTGGCAGTCCGGTTGGCCGCGCCATTGCCATCATCTTGTCGATGTCACCGGTCCGCTGGTTCGGCGCCGATATCAGCAACTGATCCAGCGTTGCGCCAGGGCTTCCCGCAGGCCCCATTGCATAGTAATGCGCAGTCAGCATAATCAACTCCGGAACCTGCCTTGGGATCTCGGCCGCAAATGCGGTCAGAAAGGGCATTTTATTCGAGATGTCCGGTCCGGCGAGTTTGAATCCCGGAATCTTCTCCACCAGCACCGCGCGAAACTTCTTCCACTCGTTCAGGTAGTCCACCGGCCCCCAGTTCGCCGGCTCGTAACGCCTTGGCCATGCATCTGGCTCATTTCCTAATTGGAAGCACACCAGTTTCGGCCCCAGCACCTTCTGCACATACGCGGCCTCGGCCACGGCGTTCTCCACCGTGCCCTGCGCCATGTTCAGACCATAGATGCACGTCCACCCTGTCGCGTCCAGAAATCCACGCAGGTTGTCGATCGCCGTCGTCGAAACCGGAACCCTCCTCGTCTCTGTCTTGGGCGTGCTCGGCCCTTGAGCCACCAATGGATCCGGGCCCGTCATCGGCTCTCCAGTGAATGTCGTAAACGCGCTGGTATTCCCGCCGAGCCTCAGGACGCCGTGCGGAGTCAACTCGCGGTAAATCGAAATCAGACCTTTATTGCCCGGTGAAAAAAACGCGGGGCTCTCCAGTTGCATCGATTCATAGCTGAAGCCGCAGTAGTCCACTGGTATCTTCGGCCCCATCGCAGCCCAATCGATCGAAACCCTCGCTCGGAGCGCAGTCTGCTGTCCTCGCAACGTACGCCCACCAAGCACTGTGGCCGCACCCAGGCTGATAAGCAATTCGCGTCGCTTCATTTCAGATCTCATACTTAATATTAATTGTAAATGTCCTTTCACCTGAACATCGATCCGGTCGGGCTTCGACCCTTTCCTGAATTGCACGAGCGAAGCGGAAGCGCGCAACGTCTGGAGACCCGAGGGACGGCGCGAGTCTCCGGGCGCAGGTGGACGGCGCAGGTGGA
>JBKQVG010000342.1:0-26646 GCA_052325345.1 Bryobacteraceae bacterium | reverse complement strand
GCAGGAGCAGCGGGCGCGGCCGGGAGAGTTGGTTTGACTTCCGCTGCGGGCGGCGCTGGAGCAGCAGGCGCAGGAGTGACAGCAGGCGTGGCCGGCGCCGAAGGTTTGACTTCCGCCGCGGGTGCCGCGGGTGCTGTGGGGTTAGTCGCAGCCGGTCCGGGCACGATCTTAAACCCTGCTTCCGCGGCACGGCTGGCCGGGTTGGCTACCAACAGGCTCACCGTGCTGGGCTGTGCTGATGAACTGACGCTCAACTGCGCTTCAACCTGCGTAACGCTGACCCGCTTTGAGGACTCAATATGGATGGCGGCTGACACCGACAAGACATAGGCGCCAACAGAAAAATTGCTCCCCCGGATGACAACGGTCACCTGGGCGCCAGGTGCGGCCTGACTGGGATCGATTTGCTGAATCTGGGGTGTTGCGTCCGGCGGGATTTCAGAGTTTGCTTGCCCCGCGGCCCGCAAAGGAAAGAATATCACCCCGGCCGCCACGCCCAGCACGGAAATCGCGGTGATGATGCTGATGACCGCTTCCTTGCGCCGGGCGCGCAGATAGCGCCCGGCCACGATGAACTCGAAACGGTCGAGCAGAGGAGGCGACATGGAGGGTCAGCTTGCCGGAAACCGTTGGCGGAGTCTTCGATAGAGCTGGGGCGACCGCTCCCCGACGGTCGCGGCTCTGGCTCGTGGCATCACTTTCCCCCATCCAGTTCGCGCAGCGCTTCGATCAGGTCGATGGGGCCCTCGGGACGCAACAGGGGGAACAGGATCACGTCGCGAATGGAGCGCGAGTTGGTGAGGATCATGGTCAGCCGGTCGATGCCGATGCCTTCGCCGCCGGTGGGCGGCATGCCGTAGGAGAGCGCGCGCACGTAGTCCTCGTCCATCTGGTGGGCTTCCTGGTCGCCGCGCTCGCGCATGCCGATTTGCATTTCGAAACGGCGGCGCTGCTCCTGCGGATCGTTCAGCTCGGTGTATGCGTTGCCGATCTCCATGCCGCCGATGTAGATCTCGAAGCGCTCGACGAAGGCCGGGTCCTCGGGCTTGTTCTTCGAGAGCGGCGAGGTTTCCACGGGGTAGTCGTAAATCATGGTGGGCTGGATCAGCTTTTCTTCCCCGTGCCTCTCGAACAGGTCGGCCAGGGCTTCGCCGGCGGTGGCTTTCTGGGAATGCCGCAGCAGCCATTCGGGGTCGGCCACGTTGTCCATGGACGGCTTGTCCGCGCCCGTCCAGAATTCCACCACGGCTTCGCGCATGCTCAGGCGGCGGACGGAGTCGAAGTCGATCCGGTGCCGTTCGAATTCGGCGATGGTGGTTCCGTTGGCGTCCAGCGCGGCCTGGCGCAACAGCTCGGCGGAAAAATCCATCAGGCCGCGATAGTCCGTGTAGGCCTGATAAAACTCCAGCATGGTGAATTCGGGATTGTGGTGGGTGGAAAGGCCTTCGTTGCGGAAATTGCGGTTGATCTCGTAGACCCGCTCCAGGCCGCCCACCACGAGCCGCTTCAGGTACAGCTCCGGCGCGATGCGCAGATAGAGGTCGATATCGAGAGTGTTGTGATGGGTGACGAAAGGCCGCGCCACCGCCCCGCCGTACAGCGGCTGCATCATGGGGGTTTCCACTTCGATGAAGCCGCGCGATTCCAGTTGCCGCCGCAGCGAGGAGATAATCCGCGCGCGGCGCACGAAGACGTCGCGCACCGCCGGATTGGCGATCAGGTCCAGGTAGCGCTGGCGATAGCGGATCTCCACGTCCTCCAGGCCGTGCCACTTTTCCGGCATGGAGAGCAGGGTCTTCGACAGAAATTCGATTTTTTCGACGTGCACGCTCAGCTCGCCCGTGCGGGTGCGGAACAGGTAGCCTTCGACGCCGATGATGTCGCCCAGGTCGAGCATCTTGAAGAGCTGGAAATCGCGCTCGGCGACGGCATCCTTGCGGACATAAATCTGCAGCTTTTCCCCGTGCTGCTGCAGGTGCGCGAACCCGGCCTTCCCCATGTGGCGGAGGGTCATCACGCGGCCGGCGATCCGCACCTCGACGCGGGCGGCCAGCTCCTCGGCGGTCTTGGGGCCGTACTCGCGCAGAACGTCCGGAATGCCGTGGCTCGCATCGAAGCGTTTGCCATAGGGCCGGTAGCCCAAAGCTTCGATGTCGCGCGTACGCGCCGCCCGCTGCTTCAGTAAATCGTCTTCCAGCGACAAATAAAATCTCCTATGGACAAAAACCGCTGCCTCCGGCCGCGGCTCGGTGGCGCATCCGGGGAAATTAGCTATTATAAGGCTTCGCTTGCGACGCTCTATTTCCATTATCATTCCCGCCTACAACGAAGAGAAGCGATTGCCGGGCACTTTGGGCATAGTGAGCCGATACCTGAGCGCCACCTTCTGGGAATTCGCGGAGATCGTGGTGGTGAACGACGGCTCGCGGGACGGGACGGCGGACGCGGCGCGAGCGGCCGGCGCGCGCCTGCTCGACAACCCGGGTAATCGCGGCAAGGGCTACTCGGTGCGCCACGGCGTGATGGAGGCCAAAGGCGAGTGGCTGCTGGTTTCCGACGCCGACCTCTCGGCGCCCATCGAAGAACTGGAGAAGCTTTGGCGCGCGGTGGATCGCGAGCCCGCGGAAGGGGCGATCGGGTCGCGCGCCCTCGACCGCTCGCTCATCGGCGTCCACCAGCCTGCCTTTCGCGAAAACGTGGGCCGTGTCTTCAATCTGCTGATGCGTTTCGCCACCGGTTTGCCGTTTCACGACACGCAGTGCGGCTTCAAGCTCTTCCAGGCGAAAGCGGCGCGCGAGATCTTTCGCCGCCAGTTGCTGGATGGCTTTGGCTTCGACGTCGAGGTGCTCTTCATCGCCGCCAGGCTCGGGTATCGGGTGCTCGAAGTGCCGGTGCGATGGAACAACGTGGAAGGCACCACGGTGAGCATGTGGCGCGGCGTCGCGGCCTTCGCCGATCCACTCAAAGTGCGCTGGAACGGCATGTCGGGGAAATACCGCTAAGCGGCACGCGGCAGCCGTCAAGGCGGCCTTACTTTAAGGCAGCGGCGCTTTCGAGCGCGGTGACGGTGCGCTCACAGATCTCGTCGGGCGATCCGGTGGCCGCGACCGATACCAGCAGGCCGAGATTCTTATAGAACTCGATCAGGGGCGCGGTGCTGCGCTCGTAAGCTTCCATGCGGACGGCGATCGATTCGGGCCGGTCGTCTTCGCGTTGATACAATCGGCCGCCGCAACGATCGCACAAGCTCTGGCCCCCGGGGGGCAGATTGGACACGTGGAAAACCGATTTGCACTTTTCACAGATCCGGCGGCCGCTCAGACGCGCGACAATCTCAGCCAGGGGCAATTCGAAATTCACCACGGCGCTGAGCGGAACATTCTCGCTCTCCATGTGGAGTTTCAGCGCCTCGGCTTGAGCCAGCGTGCGCGGGAACCCGTCCAGGATGAAGCCGCCGCGGCAACTGATGCAGCCGCTTCGTTCGCGGACCATTTCCCATACCGTCGCATCCGGAACCAGCGCGCCGCGGCGCATGTATTCGATGGCCGCCTTCATGGCCGGCGTCTGCTCGCAATCGCTCCGGCTCCCGGCCGCGCGGAAGACGTCGCCGGTGGAGAGGTGGCAGGCGCCGAGGCGCCGATGCAGCAAATCGGCCTGCGTGCCTTTGCCCACGCCCGGCGCGCCCAGCAGCACCAGCCGCCAGGGCGATTTCGTTTCTCCCGGAAGCGCCGAGCACTGCGCCGCCGGTCCTTGCAGCCATGCGGCACGGTCGTTCTTGTCTTGTATGTTCATGGAGGCGGGTAACCGACCAATACCTTAACAACTGGACGCCGCCGGACGCAATCGCGCGCCCCGCCCCGGTTTCAGGCGCTCCGGCTCCGGCCGGTCACCGCGGAATCTCGTACTTCTTGATCTTCTCGTAAAGAGTGGAGCGGTCGATTCCCAGCGTGGTGGCGGACTCCACGATGTTGCCGCCGGTGCGCCGCAGGGTCTCGGCGATCAGAATCTTCTCCATTTCCTGAATGCTCATTCCGGCGGGGATTGCCAGAGGTTTGGCGGACGCGGCATCCCTGGTCAGGAACGAGAAATCGTCGTCCGTCAGGGCGCGCGTGCGGCAGGAGACGATGGCGCGCTCCACGGCGTTCTCCAGTTCCCGCACGTTGCCGGGCCAGTCGTACGCCATCAGCGCCTTGAGGGCGCTTTCGGCGATCTCGTCGACGGGGCGGCCTAATTCGTGGGAAATCTTTTCCACGAAATGGGCGGCCAGCAGGGGGATATCCTCGCGCCGCTCGCGCAAAGGGGGAATGCGGATTTCGATCACGTTGAGGCGATAGAACAGGTCCTCGCGGAACTGGCCGGCGGCCACGGCTTGACGCAGGTTTACGTGGGTCGCCGCGATCGCCCGCACATCCACCTTCACCTCTTCGGAACCGCCCACGCGATAAAAGCTGCGGTCCTGCAAGACCCGCAGCAGGTCCACCTGGAGCTTGGCCGAAATGTCGCCGATCTCGTCCAGAAAGATGGTGCCGCCATCGGCCATTTCGAATTTGCCGCGCTTCTGCTGGCTCGCCCCCGTGAAGGCGCCCTTTTCGTGGCCGAACAGTTCGCTCTCGAGCAGCGTTTCGGCCAGCGCGGCGCAGGAAACCGCTACAAACGGTTTCGACGCCCGGTCGCCGGAGTAATGCACGGCGCGCGCCACCATTTCCTTGCCGGTTCCGCTTTCGCCCTGAATCAGCACCGTGCTGCGCAGGCTGGAAACTTCGTACGCCAGCGCCAGAATTTCCCGCATTTTGGGACTCTTGCCGATCACGTCCCCGACGCGATACTGGCGGTTCAGTTTCTTGCGCAGGATGGTGTTCTCGCGCTGCAGGTTCTTGACCTTGATGATGCGGTTTACCAGGAGCGAAATCTCCTCGGGATTGCACGGCTTGACGATGTACTCCTGGGCGCCCTCCTTCATCGCCGTGATGGCCGTATCCACGGTGGCGTAGGCCGTGATAATGATGATGGAGGCTTCGGCGTGCAGGCGGCGAATCTGCATCATGGTCTCGATGCCGTCCATGCCGCCGGGCATCTTCAGGTCGACAAAATAGATGGCGTAATCGCGCTGCCCGGCTTTTTCCACCGCCTCGCGGCCGGATGCGGCGGTGTCCACGTGGTAGCCATCCTCGCGCAGCCAGGCGGCCAGCGATTCGCACATCACCTCTTCGTCGTCGACTACCAGAATCTGCCAGTGGCTCTTCATCGGATCGCTCCTCGCGCCCGCTGCAATTGGGCCGCGCACGCGGCGCACCATGCAGCCCGTTTCTCATCGATGTGCCGGACGTTGGTGGCCAGCGACATGGCGCAACTCCGGTCCGCGCAGTGTACCAAACCGAACGTGTGGCCGGTTTCGTGCAGCGCTTCCTTGGCGGCGCGCTCCAGCAACACGCCGGGGTTGGGCGCCAGCCCGTAAAATTCCTGCCGCAGGCGCGCCAGCGAAACCACCGCCACGCGGCCTCCCAACTGCGCCTGTCCGAAAACAAACGTCAACACCGGCACGAACAGGTCGCGTTCCGTGATCGCCAGCAACTTCAACGCGTCCGCCGGGCACTGGCGCACCAGCATCTCCAGCACGTCCGTCGACCGGAACTGCCCGCGCCCCGCGTCGAAGGCGAACTCCACGCCGGGTAGAAGAAGCTCCTGGACCGGGGCGCCGCATTCCGCCGCCATGCGGTCCCGGACCGCTTCGAACGCCACGCGCTCCACCTCGGGCGTCGCGCCGACGTAGAAGTACTTCATCCTTTCCCGGCGAACGCCTCGGGCGGCGTTTCGGCCGGCGCCGGCTGCGCCAACGGCAGCGAGACGATGAACGTGGCGCCCTCGCCCACATGGCTCTTCACTTCGATATCGCCGCCGTGCTCCTGAACGATGCCGTAGGAGACGGCCAGTCCGAGCCCCACCCCTTTACCTTCCGATTTGGTGGTGAAGAACGGATCGAAAATTTTGGCCAGGTTCTCCGGCTGGATGCCCTCGCCGTTATCCGAAATTATCAGCCGCACTTCCCCGTCTCCGGCTTCGGTGGACACCCTGACGCGGCGCTCCGCTTTGCTATGCGTGGCCTCGGCCGCGTTCAAAAGCAGGTTCAACACCACCTGCTGCATTTGGGACGCGTCGCAGGCCACCAGCGGCGAATTCTCGCACAGGTTCTGCTCCACGCTCACGTTGCTGAGTTTCATCTTGTGCTGCGCCAGCGAAAGGGTCGTCTTGACGATGCGGTTGAGGTCGTCGGGCGCGCGCTGCGGCTTGGAACGGCGCGAAAACGACAGCAGGTCGGAAACGATGCGGCCCACGCGCGCCGTCTCGCTCACCACTTGCGCCAGATACTTGCGGAACTCCCCGATGCGGTTCGGCGGAACGCCGTCGTCCTTGAGCATGCGTTGCAGCAGCATGGAGAGGTTCAGCACGCCCGAGACGGGATTGTTGATTTCGTGCGCCACGCTGGCGGAAAGCTGGCCCAGCGATGCCAGGCGGTCGTTGTGCAAGAGCTTTTTCTGCGCGGCCTTGAGTTGCTGGGTGCGCTCATCCACCTTGATCTCCAGCATTTGGGTGAACTGGTTAATCTCGCCCAGCGCCGTGCGCAGGCGGTCGCGCATCGTTTCGAAAGAGCGGGCCAGTTCGTCCAGTTCTTCGCTGCTGCCGACAATATCCAGCGGTTTGTCCAGTTCCATCTGGCTGATGGCCTTGGTGCCTTCGATCAGCTTTTCGATCGGCCGCCCCAGGAAGCGGCGGGTAAAAAATATGATACACAGGCTGATCAGCGTGATTTCGATGCCGGTCACCAGCAGCACGCGAACCTTCATGCTGGCCACTTCGTGATCGACGCTTTCCAGGTTCAGGGCCAAATCGAGCACGCCCAGCACCTTGACGTCGGCGGGATGGGCATGGCACGCCGCCTGGCTGCAGGCGCGCTCGTTGTAGATCGGGGTGAGCATTTCCAGCCGGCGGCGGCCGTCGGGGCCGAAGCGGCTGCGCACCGGGTAGGCGAGGTCGAGTTTCGTCACCGCGGAACTTCGCGCCTCCTCGCTGTTGGTGGAGAACATCACCTGCCCGGCGCTGTTGTACATGCGGATGCGGTCGATGCCCTGCTTGAGCGCAATGGTCTGCATCACCTGGTAGGCAGCCTCGCGATTGTCGTCGAGCATGGCGTGCCAGGTGGCGCTGGTGATCCCTTTGGAGAGCTGGTCCGCTCCCAGAATCATCGTATTGAGGAGTTGCTGCTCCTCGGTTTTGACGTTCACCAAGCCTGAAACCGCGGCCACGATGATGACGATCACCGTGATCGAGAGCATCAGCTTCCGGCCCAAACGGCGCGGCATAGAAGATATTCAGATCCTGACCGAATTGTAGCAAGCGGCGCGGCAGAGGCCGGGCGGTGGACGGGTCACATCGGTTCCAGGAAAATCGCCCCAACTCTATCAACCATTTACAACGATTTCCCGAAAATTCCCGCCCGCCGGCGTGCTACCAACAGAGAGGGAGTAGCTATGCACCTCGAATCTCAGCAATCGCAATCCAAACCGCGCGACCCTCGCGCTCTCAATGCCTACCGGCACGGCCTCACCGGTCAGGTTCATGTCCTTACCCCGGCCGATCAGGCGGTCTACGAAAGACACTGTCGGGGCATCCATCAATCCTTCGCCCCCGTTGGCGCCTTCGAAACCGACCTGGTTCAGTCCATCGCCGACGACCGCTGGCGCCTCAAACGCGCCGCCGCCATCGAAGACTCCATCTACGCCCTCGATCTGGGCGCCTCCGCGCCGGATGCCGCCAACCACGCCGAGGTCGATGTCGCCCTCACCCAAGCCCGCACCTGGCTCTCCGAAGGCAAGAGCCTCGAGCTGCTCACCCTCTACGAAAGCCGCATTCAGCGCCGCGTGGAACGCAACGTCGCCATCCTCCGCCAACTCCAGGCCGACCGCAAAGCCGCCCTCGAGCAAGCCATCGAAGAAGCCGAGCTGCTGGCCGAATTTGCTGAAAAGGCGGGAGAAACCTACGATCCCGCCAGCGATTTCCCGCGCGAGCTGCTGCACCCCCAATTTGATTTTTCAAGTCCGCAAATCGCCCGCCTCATCGTCCATTACCGCCGCCTCAAGGAGTCCAGAATGCGGCGTCCCGATCCCGAAAAATGGCTCCAGGACGCCGCCTGAGCCAACCGGACACGGCAGACGGACAGCATCGGCTAGAATGGTGTACTCATGCGGCTGGCCGTTTCCTTCCTGTTCGCGGTTGTGCTTTGGGCGCAGCCGCGGCCTTTCTCCGGCGCCCCCGACCTGGAACATTCGCTGCGCAAGCTGAATGAGCTGGGCAGCGTAATGATGATCGCCGCGCACCCGGACGACGAGCGCACCGGGGTGCTGGCGTATTTCGCCCGCGGCCGGCACATGCGCACGGCATACCTTTCCCTGACGCGCGGCGAGGGTGGCCAGAACCTGATCGGTCCCGAACAGGGGGCGGCACTGGGGGTCATCCGCACCCAGGAGCTATTGGCCGCGCGGAAGATCGACGGCGCCGAGCAGTTCTTCACCCGCGCCATCGATTTCGGTTTCACCCGAACGGCCGCGGAGACCTTCGAGAAATGGGGTCGCCAGCGAATCCTGGCCGACGTGGTGTGGGTGATCCGCCAATATCGTCCGGACGTGATCGTGCTGGTGTTCAGCGGAACCCCGCGCGATGGCCACGGGCAGCACCAGGTTTCCGCCATCCTGGGCAAAGAGGCGTTCCAGGCCGCGGGCGACGCCGCGCGCTTTCCGGAGCAACTCCAATGGGTCCAGCCGTGGCAGGCCAAACGCATCGTGCGGGCGGAGTTCCCCAGCAACTTTGTATTCCCACCCGGCGCATTTCCGCCCGCGCCGGGCGGACGCGGTGGGCAACCGGCCCGGCCGTTCTTTCCGCCGCTGCCCGAAGCGGGCTCGGTGGAAACCGGCGACTTTAACCCCGTGCTGGGGTATTCGTACGAGGAGTTGGCCGTAATCAGCCGTTCCCTGCACCACAGCCAGGGAACCGGCGCCATGCGGCGGCCCGGTCCCGTGCGTACGGATTTCGGCCTGGTGGCCGGCGATCCGGCCGCCAACGACCCTTTCGATGGAATCGACACCTCCTGGAACCGCATCAAGGGCGGAGGGCCGGTAGGCGCGATTCTGTCCGAGGCTATCCGCACGTTCGACGTGACGCACCCGTCCAGGACGATTCCGCTTCTGGCCAAGGCGCGGCCGCTGGTGGCCGCTCTCCCGGACCCTCTCGCCAAACTGAAACTGGCCGAGTTGGACGACACCATCGCCCAGTGCGCCGGCTTGTTTCTGGAAGCCCAGGCGGGCAGTCCGCAAGTGGTTCCCGGCGGACCGTTCACGCTCACCGCGACCGCGCTCAACCGCTCCCCGGAGCCGGTCCGGGTGCTGTCGGCAAACATCCAAGGCATCTGGAACCAGGCGCTCGAAATGAAACCAGCTACGCTCGGTTATAACCAGGAGGTAAGGATTCCGTTCCAGGCGACCGTGCCGCCGGACCAGGACTACTCACAACCCTACTGGCTGCGGGAACCGGCCGGGCACGATGTTTATCTAGTCGAAGATCAACGTCTGGTCGGGCTGGCCGATACCCCGCCGGCGGCCAGCGTGCGCTGGCGCTTGGAAGTGGCGGGAGTCGAAATCGAACTGGCGCGCCCGGTACATTACCGCTACGCCGAGCGCTCCGAAGGGGAGCGCATCCGCCCGCTCGCGGTGGTGCCGCGGGTGGCGGTGAATCCGACCGGGAGCGTGGCCGTTTTCCCGGATTCCGCGCCGCGCGCCATCCACGTCGTGTTGTCAGCCAATACCGCCAAGGCCGCCGGTACGGTTCGGCTGGACGCGCCGCCGGGTTGGAAAGTCGCGCCGCGGGACGTGCCCATCCAGCTCGACGGGGCAGGAGAGGAGCGCGAAGCCGTATTTCAGGTTGCGCCGCCGGCGGGCGAGAGCATTGCCGATTTGCGCGCCGTGGCCAACGTCGATGGCCGTGACATTGCCGATGGCGTCGAGATCGTCTCGTACCCTCACTTCCCGGTGCAGACTTTGTTCCCGCCGGCCCGCATCAAGCTGGTGCGCGCCAACATCCGGGTCTCGGTACACAGGGTCGGGTATATCATGGGCGCCGGCGATGAAATGCCGGGCGCGCTGCGGCAGATGGGGTTGGAAGTCGCGCTGCTGTCGCCGGCCGATTTGGCGCAAGGCGACTTGAGCCGTTTTGAAGCCATCGTGGCCGGGGTGCGCGCCTACAATGTGCGCGCCGACGTGCGCGCCAACCACGCCCGCCTGATGGACTACGTGAAGAACGGCGGCACGTACATCGTCCAATACAATACCGGCGATGCCGCGTTGCAAGCCGGCCCGTATCCGTTCACCACCCCGCCCGGCAACGCGTACCGGGTCACGGTGGAAGAGGCTCCTGTCCAGTTCCCGCACCCGGATAGTCCCTTGTTGCGGACACCCAACCGCATCGAGCCGGGCGATTTCGATGGCTGGGTGCAGGAGCGCGGCCTGTACTTCGCCAACCAATGGGACAAGCGCTACGAAACCGTGTTTTCGTGCCACGACCCGGGCGAGCCGCCGCTCGAAGGCGGCGAGTTGTGGACCCGCTACGGAAAGGGCGTTTACATCTTCACCGCCTACTCCTGGTTTCGCCAGTTGCCGGCGGGCGTTCCGGGCGCCTACCGGCTGTTCGCCAATATGCTCAGCGCCAAGTAGGTTTACCGCAGGGTTCGGTCGAAGAAATCCAGCATCAATTGGTTCATTTGCTGGGCGGCGGGGCCGGTTACGCCGTGGGTCTTCTGCGGATAGAGCATATATTCGAACTGTTTGTCCGCCAGTTCGAGGGCGTTGACGAGCTGCAGGGAATTCTGAAAGAGCACGTTGTCGTCTTCAAAGTTGTGCACCAACAGCAATTTACCCTTCAGGTTGCCGGCTTTGGACGCGAGCGAGGTGGCGCGGTAGGCTTCGGCATTGTCTTTAGGCAGGCCCATATAGCGCTCGGTGTAGATGGTGTCGTAGTTCAGAAAATTGGTGACCGGGGCGCCGGCAAAGCCCGCGTGGAAGACGTCGGCGGCGTTGAGCAGGGCGTTGGCGGTCATGAAGCCGCCGTAGCTCCAGCCGTGAATGCCGATACGGGCCGGATCGGCGATGCCGAGCGAGATCAGGTAGCGGACGCCGGCCACCTGGTCGGCCAGTTCGGTGACGCCGAGCTGGTGATAAATGGCGGTCTCGAAGGCGTGGCCGCGCCCCGTGCCGCCGCGGTTTTCGCATTGCCACACGATGTAGCCCTTGTGCGCCAGCACCTGATCGATATTGATGCCCTGCCAGGAATTGTGGACCGGCAGGCCGACTCCGGGCCCGCCGTACACGGTTACCACCACCGGATATTTCCTGCCCTCGGTAAAGCCGGCGGGCTTAACCAGGCGGCCGTAGAGCAGGGTGCCGTCGGGCGCGTTGAACTTGACGATCTCGGTGGGAAGAATCCGGTATTCCCGGGTCTCGGCCAGGTCCGGCTCGCGGTAGGTGGCTAAAATCGTGCCGTCGCCGGAGGCGAGCACGGTGCGCGGAGGTTCGGTCAGGCTGGACCAGGTATCGAGATAGAACTTGCCCGTGGGGCCCATGGAGATGCTATGGGTTCCGGTTTCGCGAGTGAGCTGTCTCTTGCCGGCGCCATCGAGGCCGATGACATAGAGTTGCCGCTCCAGGTGCGAGGGCTCGTCGGAGGTGTAGTAGAGTTTGCCGGCGGCTTCGTCGACGGCGTCGATGCTTTCCACTTCCCAGGCGCCCCTGGTCAACTGCTTCACCTGCTTGCCGTCGTTGGAATAGAGGTAGATGTGGCGATAGCCGGCCTCGCCGCGCTGGCTGGTCCAGAGAAAGCGCTGGCCGTCGGCGAGGAAGCGAATATCGCCCTGCAGGTTGATCCAGTAAGGGTCGGACTCTTCGAAGATGGTCGAGTGAAAGCCGGATTCGAGGTCGACGGCAAACAACTCGTCGTGATTCTGGACGCGGTTGAAGCGGAGGACGTAGAGGGCGCGGGAGGAAGGCATCCAGCCGGCGCGGGCGATCAGGTAGCTGTCGCGGGTATCGCCGACGTCGTACCAGCGGGTGGGTCCGCCGGCGGCCGCGACCACGCCCAAATGCACGATGGCGTTGCTCTCGCCGGCCTGGGGATAGCGCTGCGGCTCGAACAAAGCGCGCACCCGCAGCAGGTCCTCGTGGGGATAGAGCGGCTCCACGCCGCTGTCGAACTGGAGGTAAGCCACGGATTTCGAATCCGGGGACCACCAGAACGCGGCGCCCAGCTCGAGCTCTTCGGGGTATACCCAGTCGGGAGTGCCGTTGCGGAGGGTTTCGGTTCCGTCGCGGGTAAGGCGGGTTTCGTGGCCATCGACGACATCCAGGGTGTAGAGGTCCCAGCCGCGGCGGAATGCGACCATGCGGCCGTCGGGCGAGAGCAGCGCGTCCTTTTCGGCGACGGGGGTTTTGGTGAGTTGCACCCATTTGCCGGTTTCCATGTGAATGAGGAACAAATCGCCGCCGGCGGTGTAGAGAAGCTCTTTTCCGTCGGGGGAGAAATTGAATGCGCTGCCGCGGCCGGCGCGGCGGTTGGTCCAATCCTCGGAACCCTCTTCGGCAGGGGCGGGAACGGCGGCCCGGGTTAAGGCATCCAGCGCCAGAAAAGGCTTGGCGGTCTTGGCGGCGGGATCGTAGATCTCGAGACTGGCTCCGGCGCGGCGAAGGAAGGCATTACCGGAGGGCAGCCAGATGGCGGCCGCCGCGCCGCGCCCGCCGCGGCCGGCGCGAGTCAAAGTGGCGAGGGTAATTGGCTTGTTTTGGGCGAACGCCGCGGCCGCCAGGAGTAAACCAGCAATCCATTTGTGCATTCTTCCGCATTGTAAGGCTTTCGCGCGGGACGCGCTCGGCGCCGCTCCATGCCCATTCCCGGCCGGTTGCTAAAATTGGCTCTCCATGCTCCCGATCCTGCTCCCGCCGCTGGCTTTTGCCGCCTTGTTTCTGGCGGTGGAGAGCGAAGGTTGGCGGGACCGCTTTCTGCGCGCGGCGGTGATGTTCGGCGTGGCCGCCTGGGCCATGGTGGAACTGCTGAGCCTGGCGAGCGCCGTCACCCGGTTGGCCCTGGCGCTGGCGTGGGCGCTGTTGGCGATTGCCGCCTTCCTGCGGCGCCGCCCGGCCGGTCTCCCGCGCCTGGAGCCGGACCCGGTTGTCGTCGTATGCGTCGCCGGATGCATTACCGTGGCGGTGTTCACCGGCGTTATCGCGCTGCTGAGCCCGCCCAACAGCACCGACGCGATGGCCTACCACCTGCCGCGCGTGGTTTATTGGGCGGAACAAGCCGGCGTGCGCTTCTTTCCCACCCCCTTCCTGAACCAGATCATGCTGCAGCCCATGGCCGAGTACCTGATGCTGCACGCCTACCTGCTGGCCGGCGGCGACTGGTTCGTCAACCTGGTGCAATGGTCGGCGTCGCTGGGCGCCATGGTGGGGGTTTCGCTGGTGGCGCGCGAGCTGGGCGCCGGCCCCCGCGGCCAGGCGCTGGCGGCGCTGGTTGCGGCCACCCTGCCGGAGGGCGTGCTGGCTTCTTCCGGAGCCAAGAACGATTATGTCTGCGCCATGTGGCTGGTGGCGGCGGTCTATTTCGCCAGCCGCACCGGCACCGCGCGCTGGAAATGGGACGCCGTTTGCCTCGGCTGCGCCTTCGGGCTGGCGCTCGACACCAAGGCTACGGCCTATCTGTTCCTGCCCGCCCTGGTGGCCGTGGCATGGTGGGTGGGCGCGCGGGCGGGTGCGCAAGCCATGCCGCGGGCGTGGCGCAGCGCGCGCGATTGGCGGCCGCCCCACGCGCTGGCTTGCCCCGCCATCGCCCTGGCCTGCGCGCTCGCGATCGACACGCCGCTCTTTGTGCGCAATTACCGCCTGAGCCGCTGGCCGCTGGGGTTCGATTCCGCCCAAGGCGACGGCGTCTTCCGCTGGCGCAACGATAAGCTGGGTTGGAAACCGCTGGTCTCCAACGCCCTGCGCAATCTTTCCGATCAGCTCGGGGCGCGCAGCCGGCGCTGGAACCAGGGCGTCTACGGGTTTGTCGTCGCTGTGCACAAAAAGCTGCGCATCGATTGGAACGATCCCGCCGCCACCTGGCCTTGGGCCGTATTTGCGCCGCCGGTCAATGCCAATCACGAAGCCAATGCGCCCAACCGCTGGCAATTGCTGCTGCTCGCCGTGGCGGTGCTGGCGGCCGTGCGGCGGCGCAACGCCCCGTGGCTTTGGTATACCGCCGCGCTGGCGTTCGGATTTCTCGCCTTCTGCGAGTATTTGAAGTGGCAACCGTTCCTGGCGCGTCTGTTCCTGCCGCTGCTGGTGGCCTCGGCGGCGCTCATGGGCGCCGCGTTCGGGCGCTGGCGGGCGCCGTTCGCGATCCTCCTGGCCCTGTTTCTGCTTAACAACGCGCGGCCGGCGCTGTTTGAAAACTGGGTGCGGCCCTGGAGCGGGCCATCGAGCGTCCTCCACGGCAATCGCGACCGGGAGTACTTCGCCGATATGGGCTCCTGGAACAACGCGCCGTCGTACTTCGGCGCCGTCTCGCTTTTGGACCGTTCCGGCTGCGGCGTGGTGGGCATCGACATCTCGAACCTCACCCTGGAGTACCCGCTTCAAGCCCTGTTGCGCGAGCGCGACCCCGAAGCGCGCTTCCTCCACACCGGCGTCTCCAACCTCACCCGCCGGTACGCGCCCCCCGTGGCCGCCGCCCCCTGCGCGGTGGTTTGCCTGGACTGCGCCGGAGACGCCAAGCGCCTGAGCCTCTACCAGGGCTTTCCCAACAGCACCACCATCGGCCGCTTCGTGGTGTTTCAGCGGCGCTGACTATGTCCGGATAATCGAGGCGCGCGAAATCTGCCCGATCGAGGGCGTGCCGCACTGCCTCATCACCAACTGCAGTTCCTTGCGCAAAATCTCCAGCACGCGCTCGACCCCTTCCTGCCCGAACGCCGCTAATCCGTAGATGTACGGACGGCCGATGCCGACCGCTCGCGCCCCCAGGGCCAGCGCCTTGTAGATGTCCGTCCCGCGCCGGAAGCCGCCATCCACCAGGACCGGGATCCGGCTGCCCGCGGCATCCACCACCTCGGCCAGGCAGTCGATGGTGGCCCGCCCGGTTTCGGTGGCGCGGCCGCCGTGGTTCGAAACCACGATTCCATCCACGCCGTGCTCGCGGCACAGCCTGGCGTCCTCGGCGCCGTCGATGCCCTTGAGGAGCAGCTTCATCCTGGTCAGCTTCTTCAGGCGATCGACGTAGGCCCAGGTGGCCATCGGAGGGTTGGTCGCGCTCTGGATGCCGGCAAACATGGGCCGGCCCGCGGTCTGCGAACGGTCCGGCGTGTGGCAGGCGGGGCACTCCCGCGTATCGTCAAGGCGCCGAAAGCGCTCCTGGGTCTCGCTGTTTCGGCCCGCCAGCATGTCGATCGTCCATACCATCACGGTGCAACCGCCGGCCTCGGCCCTCCGCACCATGATCTCGGTTTCATCCCAGCGTGTGGGCATGTAGAACTGGTACCAGGGCGGCGTTCCGAGGGCGCGCGTGACGTCTTCCAGGCTGCTCGACGACATGTTGGTCAGGATCTGGAGGGTCTTGGCCGCCTTGGCGGCCCGCGCCACGGCCACCTCTCCCTCCGGATGAAAGGCCTTCTGGGCGCCTACCGGGCAGAGGAAGATGGGCGTGTCCCAGACGGTACCGAACAACTCGGTTCGCAAGTCGCTCTTGCTGACGTCCACCAGCCGGCGCGGCCTGAGATCGAAGTGCTTGAAGCCTTCCAGGTTGGCCCGGACGGTGACGTCGCCGTCCACGCCGCCAGACAGGAAACCCCAGTGCGCGGGCCGCAGCGCCTTGCGCGCCGCCGCCTTGAAGTCCATCACGTCGAGGGCGTCCCGGGCGCTGGTCACCATCGGGCCCTCCTGCGGCCAAGCCCGCGATAGCAGCGGGCTGGCGGCCAGAAATCTTAAAAACTGTCGGCGATTCCGGGAAAAAGAGGTCATTACCCGGTTAGAGTATCACCCTGCCTCGCGCGTGGCTTCGCGCGGCGCCCGGACGCTTTACCGCGGCCGCATCCAGACGTCTTCGAGCACGTCCACCGACGACGTCAGTGTCTGCCCGCCCACCGTAAGGCGCACGAAGTAGGCGCCGGGCGGGACCGGGCTGCCCTGCGGAACACCGAAGCCGAAACCGCCGCCGCCGAAACCGCCGCCGCGGCCGCCGCCGCTGACAAAAGGTACGGTCTGGCTCCCGCCGCGTCCTCCACGTCCTCCGCGCCCGCCGCTGACGCCTCCGCTCTGGCTGCCGGGCCCCGCCGGCGGTTCCGCGCCCGGGGGTTCGGTGGCCAGCGGCCCGCCGCCGAAACCTCCTCCACCGCGTCCTCCGCGTCCGCCATTGGCGGCCGCGGGCGGCGCCGGGCCCAGCATGTTCCACTGGAAGCGATTCATGCCTTCCTTGAGTTCCACGTCCATGGTGCTGACGACCTTATCGTTCTGCAGAAACTCGACCTTCCCCTTTCCGAGGTCCGTCTTGGCCCAGATACTGATAGCCGTGCCGCCCTGCGGGTCGGGAGCTTTGAATTCGCGATTGGCGGCGTGGCGCTGCGCCTCCAGGTCGTTCTTCCATTGAATGGCGGGCCGCGGATCGAACAGGATCAGGCCGCGGTCGTCGTCCGGCTTGAGGCGCTCCAGCGGAGTGATGTCGTCGGCAATCCAGATCGAGCGCCCGTGCGTGCCCACGATCAGGTCGCGGTCGCGCGGGTGGATCAGAATGTCGTCCACGCGCACGTTGGGCAGGCCGGTCATGAACGGCTCCCATCGCCCGCCGCCATCCACGGTGACGAACAGGCCGAACTCGGTGCCCACGAACAGCAGGCGCGGATTGTCGTAGTCCTCGCGCAGCGCGTTGATGTTTCCCAGTTCCGGCAGGTTGCCGGTTACGTTGGTCCAGGTCCTGCCGTAATCGGCGGTCTTGAACAGGTACGGTTTCCAATCGTCGTTGCGATGGTTGTCGAGGGCCACGTAAGCGGTGGCGGGGTCGAAGTGCGAAGGCTCGATGCGCGAAATCTGCACGTACCCCTTGGGCGCGCCGGCGATGTTATCGATCACGTTGGTGAAAGTCTCGCCGCCATCCTGGCTCAACTGCAGATTTCCATCGTCGGTTCCGATCCAGATCACGCCGGGTTTGGAGGGAGACTCGCGCACCTGGGTGGCCAGCGAACTGGCCGAATAGCCGTCGTGCTTTTCGGCCATCGGCTTATCGCCGCTAACTTCCATGATGGACATCCTGGGCGCCCAGCGGTCCACGTTCTTGCTGAGGTCGGTTGGATTCATCCACCAGGTGTCGCCGCGGTTATTGGACTTGAAGAAGTACTGCGCCGCCATATAAACCACCGCGGGATTGTGGGGCGAAATCTCGAAGGGAGCGTTCCAGTAGAAGCGGAACGGCTCGGCATGGGCCGGCGCGTCGACGATATTCAATGGACCGCCGCGGCCGCCGAAACCACCGGCGCCTCCGCCACGGCCGCCTTGCGCCGCCGCGGGCGCGCCATTGGCCGGTTCGCTGCCGGCGTTCCTGGTTGGAGTCATGGTCCCGGACGGCGGGGCGCCCGCCGCGGCCGCCTCGGTCTCCGTACCGCCGCGTCCCGGGCCCAGAGACGGCCGGATGCTCTTCTGGGTACCGGCGCGCAGATCGTGGCGGCTCATCGAGCCATCCTGCGATTCGCCATACACAATCGCCCAATCGGTGGGGTCCTGGCGCGTGTAGAAGCCGTCGCCGCCGGCAACCTGAAACCAGTCGGTGTTGACCGGTCCGGTGGTGGAGCGCAGCGCGCTCGGCCCGCACCACGCGTTGTTATCCTGCAACCCGCCGCAGACGTAATACGGCCGGCGCAGATCGGCGGAGACCTGGTAGAACTGGCCCACCGGCATGTCGTTGTGGTAATCCCAGCGGTAGCCGCCATCGTTGCTCACGTCGATGCCGCCGTCGTGGCCCACCCACACGATGCGCGGGTCTTTGGGGTCGATCCAGACGGCGTGGTAATCGGTGTGCGAAGCGTCGAGGCCCTTCCACGTCTTGCCGCCGTCGAGCGACATCTGCGCCGGGGTGCCACCCACGAAGAGCTTCTTGTCGTTCACCGGGTCCACCCGGATCTGGCTGAAATAAGTCGGGCGCTGGTTCTGGTTGCTCATGAACTCCCAGGTCTTGCCGCCATCGTCGGAGCGGAACACGCCGCTCGCGTTCGGATTCGGCGGCGGCGCCGCCGCGCCACGGCCGCCGCGCGCACCGGCTTCCGCGCCCGCGGTTTCGGCGCTTTCCACCGGTCCGCGGCCGCCGCGCGCGGGTCCGCCTTCGGCCGTGGTTCCGCCGCCCACTCCGGCGCTGGCGCCGGCTTCCACCTGGGCGTAAACGATGCTGGGTTTGGCGCGGAAGATCGAAATGGCGATACGCCCGTAGATGCCGTCCTTGGGCTTGGGCCAGCCGGGGCCATCGAGCCTGGTCCAGGTGTTGCCGCCGTCCAACGATTTCCATAGCGCGCTGCCGGCGCCGCCGCCGTTATAGCCCCACCAGGTGCGCTGCCGCTGGAACGACGAGGCGTAAACGATCTTCGGGTTGGACGGGTCGATGGCGACGTCGTTGAAGCCCGTGTAGGGGTCCATATACTTGGCCAGTTTCCAGGTCTTGCCGCCGTCGGCGGTCTTATACAGGCCGCGCTCCGGATTGGGTCCGAACAGGTGGCCGGGCGAGGCCACAAACACGATCTCGGGGTTGGTGGGATCGACCGCGATGCGATTGATTGATTGCACTTTTTCGAGGCCCAGGTGTTTCCAGGTCTTGCCGCCGTCGGTGGTGCCCCAGACGCCATCGCCGATCGACGAGCTTTGCCGGTTATTGGCCTCGCCCGTGCCTACATAAACGATATTCGGGTCGGACGGAGCGATCGCGATCGCGCCGATCGATTCGTTCGGCACGGTATCGAACAGCGAGCGCCAGTAGAGGCCGCCGTCGGTGGATTTCCAGAGGCCGCCGGTGGCAAAGCCGGCGTAAATGATCATGGGGTCTTTTTCCGAACCCTGAATGTCGTCCACCCGCCCCATCATGGTGGCGGGGCCGATCGGCCGGAACGAGAAGCCGCGCAACAGCGGGTCGGTGGAAACGTTGATGGGCGGCGTGGCCGGTTCGGGCGCCGCGCCGGGACCTTGGGCTTGGCCGGGCAAAGCCGAAACCCAACAGAGGGCGAAGGCGGCAAAAAGCGTGCCAAAGCGTGGAAACACGGGCCTAGCGAGCATATTGGGATTACTGTACCATACGCTTGCGCGAGCTACCATGGCGGATAGTGGCGGGGGGTGTGCGACGTGCAAGCGATGCGGGCTCGGGTGCTTGGCGGGGCGGACCCCCTGGTCCGCGGCCGACCCCCCGGTCGGCTTTTCTTCGATGAGGATTCGCAACCCTGGGGAAGCGCTCCACTGTGACGTTCTACCAGTGGTGGCGCCGCGATGGAGCAGGGTTTGGATATCGTCGATTTTGTCGTCCAGGAGATTCAGCTTGCGGGCCAATCCCTGAATTTCGGATTCGGCGCGGCGATTGACTTCGAAATCGAGCTCGCCCCGCAAGCGGTCCTTCTTGTCCTGCCGGTTCTGGCTCATCATGATGATGGGCGCCTGGATGGCGGCGAGCATGGGCAGAAACAGGTTCAGCAAGGTGAACGGATGGGGGTCCCATGCGGACCGGCCCAGGTGGGAACACATAAAGAAAACCATAATGGGTTCTTTATCCAAGCCGCATGGAGTTCGAGGGAAGTTGGTTGGGGGAGGGTTGAGCGCGCACCCGCGTAACCGGCGGGAACCCCGTGATGGCATTTCCTTAGCTCTTCGGAGTGAGTGGAAACCTCGTAATTTTGCTAGTACTAAACCCTATTAATCTTGGTTAACATCTAGATAAGGCAGGTTTGATGAACGCGGTTGTCTTTGTAGTCATCCCGTTCAGCGTGGTGGCGCTCTGGATACTGTTCCGCGCCACCGTCGGAAGCCTGCGCCGCTGGCGTGAAGATCGCTTTTTTATGGCCTGCGGAATCCGGCCGCCGGGAGGCGCGCCTGGAGGATCGCGGCTTCGGTATCGAGGCGGCAAGGCGCCCTGGCGCCATCGGCCGAAATGGAAATCGCATCCCGACGGCCAGGTGGTTGCGAAGGAGGCGCTCAAATCAATGCCGCGAACTGCAACCAAGGACCCGGGGGAAATGAAGGCCACGACCGCCCCGCCGCGGTCGAAATCTCACACAAAGCGCGCCCGCGGCCGGGTTTGCCGCCCAGTATCCGCGCGGCTATAGGCTTTCGATTCGAAAGCAACCCCATCCGTTCGGCGGGGACGGCGCCCGCCCAGGGCTTTGGCGAAAGGAGAAGCGGCGCATGATCGAGTGGCGGATGGAGCGTATCGAGACGAAAGGAGGCGGCCAGTGTTGCAGCAAAAGCAGGAATTCCCAACCGAGTGGACGATTTATCATCCGGATGACGAACCACTGAAGTACGCGGAAGAGTATGACGAAGCCGAAGCCGAGAATCGAGACGCGGCGGGAAGCGAACAAGGCCGCATGGTTGTTTCGCTTCAGCATGCCTAGCGGCAGCGCGGCGGCTTTCACTCCTGGCAGCGCAGCGGTGCGCGGCGCGCTTAGGCGAGGGGCGCGGATTGGCGCGCCGACCGGCGTGATTAGCTTGGTTCTGGCCGCGGGGCTCCATCTGCGCCACGTCAATGTCACAACCATGGCGCTGGTACTGGTGCTGGCGGTGCTGGGCATCGCCCTGGTTTGGGGTTGGGTGGAAGCTCTGGTGGCGGCGCTGGCGGCGGGGCTCGGCCTGAATTATTTCTTCCTGCCGCCCCGCGGTTTCGGCATCGAGGATCTTCAACACTGGGTGGCCTTGTTGGCCTTTTTGGCGACTGCCGTCGCCACCGGCCAGCTTTCGGCCAGGGAGCGCCAGCACCGGGCCGAAGCCGTCAAGCGGCGGACGAACCTGGAGAAGATTCACAAGGTTTTCGAACTCCTCCGGGAATGCGACAGCGCGGACGCGATCGTGCGGCGGCTGGCCGGTTCGCTGCTCGAGATTGCCGGAGTTGAAACCGTGGCGGTCTATCACGGGGCCATCGACCGAACCTGGCGTTCGGGGGCGGGGGGCGAGCGGATTGCCGACGGGCAACTTCGCGCGGTGGCCGCTTCCGGGAACTGCTTCGAGAATTCGGATACCTCGGTAGCCATCGTGCCGCTGCGCGAGAGCGGCGAACTGGCGGGCAGTATTGGGGCGGCGGGAGCCGGCGTAACTTTAGCATGGCTGGAGGCCGTGGCCGAGACAGTGGAAAACGCGATGGCGAGGGCGCAGGTAGCGGAGAAGGCAAAGGAAGCGGAAATTGCCCGCCGGGCGGATGAACTCAGGTCCGCGATGTTCGACGCACTGGCGCACGAGGCGACGGGGCCGCTGGCCACGATCGAAATAGCCGCCAGCACATTGCTGTCGGACCGGCCGGGCGACGCCGCGCAGCAGCGCGAAATGCTCACCATCATCCGGGAGGAGGTGGACCGATTCAGCCGCTGGATCGGCGATACCGTGCGGATGAGCCATGCCGGCGCGGGCGAACTGGCGCTGAACAAAGCTCCCCAGGACGTGAGAGACCTGGTCACGGGCGCGCTCGAGACGGTTGGCCGCCGGACCGACGGACGCCCGATACGCGTGGAGGTCGCCGGGGCCCTCCCGATGGCTTTCTGCGACGCGGCAATCATCCAGCAGGTGTTGCACCTGTTGCTGGATAATGCCATCAAGTATTCGCCGCCGGGCTCGCCGATTTCGATCGCATCGAGCCGGGACGACGCCACCGGCATGGTGGTGGTGAGCGTTGCGGACAGCGGCCCCGGCGTTCCGGCGGACGAGCAGGCGCGCATCTTCGAGAAGCACTACCGGGGCTCGCTGCACAGTTCCAGTGTTCCGGGGATGGGGCTGGGCCTGGCGAGCGCCAGGTACCTGGTGGAGTCGCACGGCGGCGCGATTTGGGTGACCAACCGGGCGGAGGGCGGCGCGGCCTTTCACTTCTCCCTGCCAAGCAGCGACGGAGTTACCGCGTAAGCGTCAAACGCGGCGGATCCGGGGCACGAAAGCTGCTTTCGCGCCGCGTGATTCAATCGGCCGATGCCCATGGCGGCCGGAGCGAGGTCCGGTGCAGGACATGGAACGGGGCGCGGGCGCTCGACGGCGCCGAGCGGTGAGCGCGGTCGGCGTGAGCTCGATTTCCCCGAGGCCGCAAAATGCCGGGGCGAGAGCGGGAATTGGGGCGGACTGAGAGTGCGCTCCACGGAAAAATCGTCGCGGCAGCCAAAGAACACCGGCACTACGAAGGAAGAGAACGTCGGCTTGAAAGCCGACGCTGCAGACTGAGAGTCCCCGCCACGAAAAGCGCAACCAAAACGAGGGCTGTCTCAGCGTTCGCGGGGAGCAGGAAAGGCTATGCGAGACGCGCGCCGGGATGAGTCCCGGCGTGGCAGACTGAGAGTCCGCTCCACGAACAAATCGTCAGACGTGGATCGGTCCGGCTCCACGGCGGGCGCAGGCCAGAGCCGATTCTCCCAGCAAGCGTCCCGCTTTGCCGGTCAGGGTGGCCGGCACCGAGCCGGCGTTGAGCCGAACCATGCTGTCGTGGCCGGGGGCGATGAAAAAGGCGCCGCCATCGGCCACCTGGACACCGGCCGCGGCGCTGCGCTCGACCGCCTCCCTGGCATCCACGCCGGGCGGCAGATGCACCCACAGATTCACTCCGTCGGGGCCGCACCAGGCGCCGCCTCCGTGGGGGAGGAGAATCTCGTTCACCGCGGCGGCGGCGGTCTCGCGGCGGGCGCGATACTCGTCGCGGGCGCGATCCAGCGCCGCGGGCAGCTCGCCGTCGCCCAAGGCCTCCGCCATGACCCGCTGCAGCAGGCGCGACGTCCAGCCGTCGCTGAAGCTCTTGGCGTCCAGCAGGAACTCGCGCGATCCGGCGCGCGCCACGGCCACCGCCACGCGCAGATCGGGCGCCACCGACTTCGAGAACGAACGGATGTAGATGGTGCGGGACTCGAGGCGCGGATCGGATAGCAGCGAGCCCACGCGGGTGGTGGCAATGCCGGCAAACTGGTCGTCTTCGATCACCAGCACGTCGCGGTGCGCGGCCAGCACGCCGGCCAGCGCCGCCGCCCGTTCCCGCGACCAGGAAGCACCGGTGGGATTGTGGCCGCGCGGGGTGAACAGCGCGGCCCGCGCGCCGCCGCGCAGAGCGGCGTCGAGCGACGCCGGGACGGCGCCGTAACCGTCCACGTCGACGCCCACCAGGCGAGCCCCGGCCCGCTCGAAGGTATCGAAAATAGTGGGATAGCCCGGCTCCTCGACCGCCACGACGGGCGGCTCCGTCCCCCGCGCGGCCGCCAGTTCCAAAGCCAACACCATGAACTGTTGGGCCGAGGAACCGATCAAGAGGTCCTGCGCCCGCGCCGGCACGTCATCGGATTCGAGCAGCGGAACGAGGCGATCGGCCAGCGGTTGGATGGCCTCCGGGCCGGCGTACTGCAGATCGCGCGGGGCCGCCTCCGACATGGCCGCCTTCCAGGCCCGGCGCAGCACGTCGAGCGGAAGCAGCGCCGGATCGGGCCTTCCCGTGGCGCACTCCAGCGCGTCCGGATAAGCGGCCCGCAGGCGCGCGCTGCAGCTCATGAGCAAGCGCCGCCGCCAGGGCACGGGCACGGCCCTGCCCAGCAGCTCGGGGGCGCGCGGCGCCCATGCCGGAGACGCCACCGGCTCGGCCCGGGGCGGCTCGCGAACGAACGTTCCCCGTCCCACCTCGGGGTGAATCAGGCCGCGTTCCGCCAACAGGTTGAAGGCGGAACTCACCATGGTGGGGCTGACCCCCAGCGCTGTCGCGATCTGGCGCACCGTGGGCAGCCGCTCTCCGGGCGCGAGCCGGCCGTCGGCGATCGCCTGCCGGACGAACGCCGCTAGTTGCTCGTAACGCGGGGGACCCCCGCGGTCGAACGTCAGGCCATCGACACTGAAAGGCGTTTTAGCCATTGCCATTAGAGAATTGTACTGCAATTGTTACTGTATTGAGCCAGGAAAATCACGGTATTTTGGCGTTTTTCAGTTGACAAGTAGCCAGATTCAGCTTACTTTAAACGCATTGATTTTAATTGAGGTGCAGAGTATGCGTCCTACGTCGGTCGCGTCATTGGCCCTCCTCGGGGCGGCACAGGCAGTAGTGTTGTTGGCTGGCCCGGTGTGCGACCCAAGAGCGCTGGGGGCCAAAGCCGATGGCCGGACCAAGGACACGCGCGCCATTCAAGCCGCCATCGACGAATGCGCGGCGAAGGGCGGCGGGACGGTCCGGTTGACGGCGGGCACCTACCTCAGCGCGCCGGTATGGCTCAAAACCGGCATCACCCTGGAACTCGGCAAAGGCGCCGTGCTTCTCGGCTCGCCCGATTTCGACGACTATCCGGTTCGGGGCGAGACCATCTGGCAGGGCGTGCCGGCGAAACGTCCGCTGGCGCTGGTGGACGCCGCCGATGCCGCCGACGTCCGGATTATCGGCGAAGGCACCATCGACGGCGGCGGCGCACCCTGGTGGAAAGCCTACCGGGCACAGAAGAAGGCCGGCGGCGGCGATATGCCCAGGCCGTGGCTGGTCGAGTTCTCACGCTGCCGGCGGGTGCTGATGGAGGGCGTCACTTTGCGCGATTCTCCGTCCTACACGGTGGTGCCCTATTTCTCCCGCGACGTCACCATCCGCGACATCAAGATTTATGCGCCACCGGACGCTCCCAACACGGACGGCATCGCGCCCTATTCGTCGCACCACGTCCTCATCACGAAGTGCCTGATCGATACCGGCGACGATAACGTGGCCATCAAATCCAGCGCGCCCACCAAAGCTGGAGAAGACTCATCGGCTTCGGACATTACGGTGTCCGACTGCACGTTTCTGCACGGCCACGGCGCCACCATCGGCGCCGACACGGGCGGCGGCATCCACGGCGTGGCAATGGAGCGCGTGCGCCTGGAGGGAACCCAGTACGGGCTGCGCATCAAGAGCGGACGCGGTTTTGCGGGCGAGGTGGATCACATCGTCTATCGCGATATCGTCATGACCGCGGCGGACCCGGCGGTGAGCGTGACCGCCTATTACCCCAGCATTCCCAAGCAGGACGCCGGCCAGCCCGTTTCGTCCTCGACGCCGCGCTTTCACGACATCGCGCTGGTGCGGGTCAAGTCCGAGGGAGCGAAAGAAGCCGGGGTGGTGATCGGGTTGCCCGAGAGCCCGATCCGCAACTTCACGATGGAGGACGTGGACATCGCCGCGGGCAAAGGGCTGACGGTGCGCGACGCGACGGTGATTTTGCGCCGCAGTCATATCCGGGCGCAGTCCGGACCGGCCATTATTCGGGAACAGAACGCCAACGTGGACGAGGACGATTCGAACAAGGAGAAAAGCGGTGCGCAATAGATGGCTCTTAGGCACGGCGCTGATTGCCTGCCTGGCGGGCGCGGGAGGCTACAGCATGGCGCAGACCGGGGCGCCCAAGGAGGGCAAGCTTACGACGGGTTCTTTGTTCCACTTTAACCAGATCAAGGAAGAACCGTACGGCTTTGGCTGGATTCGCTGGCTGATGAGCGGCAAGCTGGATGGCCAGGCGGAGCAGACGTTCGGCATCGTCGAGATCGCGGCGCACCGGAAGAACGCGCTTCACATGCACCCAAACTGCGAGGAGCTGCTGTACGTGCTCTCCGGATCGTGCGAGCACATTATAGGCGACAGCAAAGTGGTGCTGCACGCGGGCGATCTGCTGCGGGTGCCGCGGGGCGTCAAACACCAGGCCATCGTGCTCGGCGACGAGCCGCTGCGCGCCGTCATCTCCTACAGCTCGCCGGACCGGCAGGTGGTGAACCTTGCTGAAAGCCACCAATAGCGGCCACGTTCTGATCGTAGGCACGCTCGACACCAAGGGGCAGGAGCTGCTCTTTCTGCGCGAGTGCCTGGCGGCCGCCGGCGTGCCGTCGCGGGTGGTGGACGTCGGGGTGCTTGGGGAACCGGCATCTGCCGCGGACGTGACACGGCAGGAAATCGCGGCCTCGGCGGGCGAGTCCGCCGCCGCCCTGAGCGCGGCGGGAGACCGCGGACGGGCGGTGGCCGCCATGCACCGCGGGTTCGCGCGGTGGTGCCATGCGCTGCCGGCGGCGGATCTTCCGGCGGGCGTGATCGCCATCGGCGGCTCGGCCGGCACGGCCATCGCCACCGCCGGAATGCGCGAGCTGCCCATCGGCGTGCCAAAGCTGATGGTTTCCACCATGGCCTCGGGCGACGTGCGGCCGTACGTGGGCACGTCCGATATCTGCATGATGTACTCGGTGGCGGACTTCACCGGGCTGAACCGGCTGACGCGCGCCATTCTGGCCAACGCCGCGCACGCCATGGCCGGGATGTGCTCGTTCGGCGGGGCGGCGGGGGCCGAGGACCGGACGCTGCTGGCGGCCACCATGTTCGGCGTCACCACGCCCTGCG
>JBKQVG010000341.1:0-4896 GCA_052325345.1 Bryobacteraceae bacterium | reverse complement strand
TTGTGTTTCTGAAATCTTGCGCGCGAGGCGGAGGAATTGGATAACGTCCCGTCTGTCCCCGTGTTTCACCTGTCCCCGTGTTTCACCCAAGGCCGCGCTTCGCAGCGGGGGAGGGATAACGTCCCGTCTGTCCCCGTGTTTCTCCTACCAGGCGGTCCCGTTCGGCTTGCGTCATCAGTAGTTGTCCTTCTTGCACCTCCCCAGCCTGGGCGGTGTCAATAGGACATTTCTACTTTGCGCAAATAGGACATTATCATTTTGCGGCGACGCTATCGCCAGGCTTGGTTGCGGCTTGCCGCTATACGGAATAGGCGTTTTCGCCCGCGATCGGGTATCGTTACGGGGACGCGGTGCGGGCCAGAGCGTATTCGCTCATGGCGCGCTTGAGTGGGTCCAGTCCCTGCCCGGTTACGCTCGAGATTTCGAAAAACGGCAGGCCGCGCGCCGCGGCCAGTTCGCGGAGGGCGGCCACTCGCCCGGCGTCCTGCGCCACGTCGATCTTGGTGGCCACCACCAGCATGGGCTTTTGCACCAATTCCGGGCTGAAACTCCCGAGCTCGGCGAGGATGACCTGGAAATCGCTAACCGGATCGCGTCCGCTCTCTTCGGAGACGTCCACCAGATGCGCCAGCAGCCGCGTGCGCTCGATGTGGCGTAAGAACTGGGCGCCCAGCCCGTGGCCCAGGTGCGCGCCCTCGATCAGGCCCGGAATGTCGGCTACCACGAAGCTGCGGAAATCGTCCAGCTTCACCACGCCCAGGTTGGGCTCGAGGGTAGTGAACGGGTAGTCGGCGATCTTGGGGCGCGCCGCCGAAATGCGGGAAATCAGGGTGGACTTGCCGGCGTTGGGAAAACCCACCAGGCCCACGTCGGCCAGCAGTTTCAATTCCAGCCGCAGGCGCCTTTCTTCGCCGGCGCGGCCCGGCTCGTGTTCCGTGGGAGCCTGGTGCGTGGAGGTAGCGAAACGCGCATTGCCCTTGCCGCCGCGGCCGCCGCGGGCCGCCAGGTATCGCTGCCCCGGTTCGCTAAGGTCCACCAGGCGTTCGCCGGTTTCCTCGTCATACACCACCGTGCCCACCGGCACTTCCACTTCGATGGATTGCCCGTCGGCGCCGGTCTTGTTGCTTCCTTCGCCGTGGCGCCCGCGCTCGGCCTTGTGCTCGGGATTGTAGCTGAACTGCAGCAGCGTATTGTGGTGGTTGCTGGCGACCAAGGTCACGTCGCCGCCACGTCCGCCGTCCCCTCCCGACGGGCCGCCCCGCGGAACGTACTTCTCCCGGCGGAACGCCATGCAGCCATTGCCGCCGTCACCGGCCTTGACGAGGATTCGGGCTTGGTCGAGAAATAACATGGAAAAAGCCGAACAACACAAAAAGGCCGCCGGCGTTGCCACCGGCGGCCCGGAGGAAGAATTCCTGGATAGCGGCGATTGCGAGCCGGTCCACGCCCGCGAGCTACGCGACCGCGTTCACGCTGACAAACTTGCCCATGCGGCCGCGGTCCTTGAATTCCACCACGCCCGTCACTTTGGCAAACAGAGTATCGTCCTTGCCCCAACCCACGTTGCTGCCCGGCTTGATCTTGGTTCCGCGCTGCCGCACGATGATCGAGCCGCCCGGGACCAATTGCCCGCCAAACACCTTCACGCCCAGCCGCTGGGCATTCGAATCGCGGCCGTTCTTGGAACTGCCTAAACCTTTTTTGTGTGCCATGCTCTTGTCCGTCTACGCCTGGATCTCGCTCACCTTCAACGCGGTGAAGCTCTGGCGGTGCCCGATGGTCTTCTTGTACTGCTTCTTGCGCTTGAACTTGAAGACCAGAATCTTGTCCGCCCGATCGGTGGCCACCACGGTAGCCTTTACCGAAACGCCGGAGATCAATTCCCCGCCGTCGCCAAAGGCAGCCTTCACGGGAAGCTCCACTTCGGAACCGATTTCGCCGGAGAGCTTTTCCACGCGGATGACGTCGCCGGCAGCTACGCGATACTGCTTTCCGCCTGTTTCCACGATTGCGTGCATATTCTTCCTCAATCTTGGAAGCCGGCACACACCAAATGCATCGGCTCCGCTGGAGTGAACTTCCAGTCTACACCAAGCGGCCGCCGGACTTCAAACCGGGCGGAAGAACCCGCAAGAACCCGCTCGGCTCATTTGGCGTTGCGCCGCTCGAAGCGGTGACGGCGGGCCGCGGCCAGTCCGGCGGCCGGCGGCTGGCTTTCCGACCAGCGTCCTAACGCAAACTCCCGGCTGTAGCCGGCCGAGCTGTTGGCAATCCTGACCTTCAGCATGCCGCCCGCATCGCACCAGTATTCCTCTTCCACCCGGCAGCGGGCGGCTTCGTCGCTGCGCTCCACCTGGATTAAAGAAAGGTCCCGCAGGTCGCGCAAGCGAGGATCGAAAGGAAACCGGATCTCGTCCCAGAAAGTCAGGTCGCCCACGGGCTCGCCGTCCGCGTCCAGGTGGGAGGCTTCCACATAGCGGAAGCAGCCGACGTTATGGGCGGGAGCGTACGACCGCTGGGCGCGGTGCGGAGGCGAGCCGGGCGCGGGCAGGCCGAGACCGCGCGGAAACAGCACGTCGAATACCACGCTCCGGCCACAATTCGCCTCGCGCCACACGCCGAAGTGCCGGGTGAAGCGGTCGCGCAGCCGGTATCCGGAGCGGGCGTCGGCGCCGATGGCGAGACCGATCGCCGTGGCCGAGCGCATATAGGACGAACGCCGCACCGAGCGGCCGAAGTTCTCCTTCAGCACGCGCGCCACCGCCGGCAGCTCGCTGCCGCCTCCGGTTACATATAAGGTTTCGATGGGGCCATCGGCGCCACTGGCGAGCAACTGTTCCACGACGCGGGCAGTACGGTCGATGAGCGGCCGGCAGCCTTCATAAAACGCGCTCACCGCAACCGATACTTCACCCCAACCCTCCCGCACCCGTTCCAGATCGATGGTCAGCTTCCGCGTGTTGGGGTTGAGCGACTCCTTGCGTTCGCGGCACTCGTCCAGCAACCGGAACTCCTCGGCGGGAGTCAGCGACTCGCGTTCCACCGCGCGCCCCGGTGCGGCCTCCAGCGCCATGCCCGCCAAAATCTCGTCGAAATCGTCGCCGCCTACTTCGGACAACCCGGCCGCCGCCACCACCGTGTGAGTGTCGTCCGCAAAGCGGACCAGCGATGCATCGAAGGTCCCTCCACCCAGGTCGTAAACCAGCAGCAAATGCGGCGGCTCCCCTTTTTCCCTGGCGCGCCGGCGGTGGCTGTATTCGATGCTGGCGGCGGACGGTTCGTTCAGCATCCCCAGAACCTGAAAGCCCGCCGAGCGGAACGCTTCCGCCGTGAGAAACCGCTGGTTGCTATTGGCGTTCGCCGGCACGCCGATGGTAACTTGCAAAGGGTCCCCGCGATCCAGATTCAGGGTGGAGGACCGGCGCAGACTTTGCCGCAGCGCGACCAGTAATTCCACCAGCAGTTCCTCGAGCGGCATCTCGCAGCCGCCGACCGAGATCGCCGAGGCCATGCCGGCCGATTTCAGCTTCCGCTTGAGCGACCGCAACACGGTCCAATCGCGGTTTCCTTGCAGCGCGGCGGCCTGCCATCCGAACAGGCGGGTTCGGTCGCGCACGGCGACCAGCGGCGGGAACCATTCGCGAATCTGTCCGTCCGGAGTTTCAAACCCGGCCAGAGGGTAATTGCCGCGGTCAGCCGCCGCCACCACGATCCGGGTGGTCCCGAAGTCTACCCCAAGTTCCATACGTCGCTCCGCCGTCATTTTAGCAACCGTCCCGCAAACCGGAGTCTTCGAAATAATTAAGGCCGGCGCCATGGCGGCGATGCCCGGCCCGGCCGCGCAGCCTGCACAAAAATGCACAAAATCGCACCACAAAACCTGAAATGCCCGATTAACCCGCTGAATGGATGCGGCTTACGAACTCGGCAGAAATCCGAAGCCGGGCGCCGCTTCGCGGCGGCTTCGGCGGCGTTGTGCACTTTTGTGCATCCCTAACCGGTTCTTGGCGCCTCAGTGCCCCGAATCGCGCCAATCTGTATATCTCGTTTGATTAGAACGAGTTAGCTCGCCATATCGGTCTATTTGAGACGGATCGCCGCGGGGTCTCGAAGTTTGGATTCCGACATGTAGATCTTTTATACTATTCGGTCGGTGGAAGTCCGCCGATGTAAACAGGAGGATTTTCGTTGATGCTCAATGTTTCGAGCCGTTCGCAAACCGGGCTGTTCAGCCTCTGGTCGCGAGTGGTCAATTTAATGATTCTGCTCGCGCTGGTTTTGCCGGCAATGGCCCAGGAGGCCGGCGGCGAGGCTAGTCTGAGACTGCCCCCGATGAATCAGGCCCATTTTCTGGGCAGCTTTTTTCCGGGCGGAATCGACGGGCGCACCCTGCTGATGGGCGGGATGGCCTTCAGTTTTCTAGGCGTGGTATTCGGCCTCGCCATGTTTGTCAAGCTGCGCAACCTGCCGGTTCATTCGGCCATGCGGGAAGTTTCCGAGCTGATCTATGAGACGTGCAAGACCTACCTGGCCACGCAGGGAAAGTTTCTGCTGCTCCTTGAGGCCTTCATCGCTGTCATCATCGTGGTTTACTTCGGATTTCTGCAGGGGTTCGCGGCGTATAAAGTCGGCATCATTTTGCTGTTCAGCGTGATCGGCATTTCCGGCAGTTTTTCGGTGGCCGCTTTCGGCATGCGCGTCAACACTTTCGCCAATTCCCGCACGGCCTTCGCCGCGCTGCGCGGCAAGCCGTTCCCCTGTTATGAGATTCCGCTTCAGTCCGGCATGAGTATCGGAATGCTGCTGGTCTCGGTCGAGCTGCTGATTATGCTCTTCATCCTGCTGTTCGTACCCGGCGAACTGGCGGGCGCGTGCTTCATCGGCTTCGCCATCGGC
>JBKQVG010000340.1:0-5787 GCA_052325345.1 Bryobacteraceae bacterium | reverse complement strand
GGAGACACGCTGGAGCGCCAGGAGGCGGTGAACGGCCTCTTTATATTCCATATCAAGCGTGGCAAGGGATAAGGGAATATCGGAAGAGGGCGGCGTGACCGACGAGCAAATCTCGAAAACCCAGGCGTTCACGCCGCATGCTTTGCGCGGCCGTGTTCTGGCCGAAGTCCACGCGCGGCCTTTCGTGCCGATGGCGGGTGCCAAACGCATCCTGCATTTCGCCTTCACGACCGATCCGCCCGCCGCCGCCAAGGCGCGGGAGGCGCTAGAAGCCTTTTGCCTGGATCGCGCCTACCCAGCTCCGGCGCCTGAGGCGAAGCAGCACCGGATCGAATTGCTTCCCGCCATCTTGCGCTGGGAGCATCACGGCGAGTTCATGACCTATTCCTGGAGTCGCCTTTGCGCCGGATCTCGTGGTCGAGCAGCCAATCCGCCGCCGCGGCCAGCCCCGCCCGCTCCCCGCCCGACCACGCCAGCGCGTAGCTGGTGATCGCCGTGTCCCAAACCGGCGAAAAGCACGGCTGCAGGAAAAACCGCTCGCCGTCGTCCACGATCAAATCGTTGAACTGGCTCAGCGCGCGCGCCCGCAGCGGATCTTCCGGCCCATATCCCAACGCGTCCAGCGCCATCACCACGTACATCATGGAGGGATAAATCGCGCCCAGCCCGTCGGCGTGGTCCAGACGGTCGACCATCCAGTCCCGCGCCTTCTCCACCGCCCTTCGCCGCACCGCCTTCATCCCGCGCCGCTCCCACCACTTCAGCAGCCGGTCCGTCAGCAGGAAAAAGTTGTGCCACGAAACCAGCGACTCGTCGGCGCGGAATCGCGGACTCACGCCCGGGGCCCACAGCTCGGCCAGGTCGAATCCGGCCGGAACCGGCTTGCGCGGGTTGGAAGCGTGCACAATCGCCAGCGGCAGCACAATGTCCCGCGACCAGGCCGACAACTGGTACAGGAACTTCCCCGGCAACAACATTACTTCCGGCGGAATCGAAGGAGTATACTGCCTCGGGTAGAGATCGAACAGGCTCAGGTTCACCTTTACGTAGCTGTTGGCCGATTGAATCCCGCCCAGCTCGAGAATCCGCTCCCGCAGCCGCCGCATCGGCGCCCCATCGGCGTCCACTCCCGCCAGTTTCAGCGCAAAATACGCCTTTACCGAGGCGCTGATCTCCGCCGGCCCGTCGACGTAAATATTGAACCCGCCGTCCGCCAGTTGCCGCCCCAGGATCGACCGCACCGCCTTGTCGATCGACGGACGAGTCGGCGGATCCCACTTGCCCACCACCGGCGGATACAGCCATAACTGGAACAGAATGTAGTCGCTTTCGAGCGTGGTGTCGGCCGTCAGCTCCGCGCACCAGTGGCCGTCGTGAGCCTGCAGTCCGGCCAGGTACGAAGCCGAGCGGCGCGCCGCATCGGCCGCCGCCGCTTCCAGCGCATTCCCTACCTGCGCCGGCGACATCACTTGAGCGCCACCATCAGTTCATTGGGCAATGAAAAGCGCACGTCTTCTTCCACCAGTTCGATCTCTTCCATGCGGTGAAATCCTCGCTCGCGCAGAAATTCGATCATGTCTTGCACCAGGTGCTCCGGCGCCGACGCCCCGGCCGTCAAGCCCACGTTGGTCACGCCTTCCAGCCAGGAAGTGTCCACATCGCTCCGGTCGTTCACCAGGTGTGCCGACACCCCCACGTTGCGCGCCACTTCCACCAAGCGCTTGGAGTTCGAGCTGTTCTGCGAACCTACCACCATCAGCAAATCGATGGCGCGGGAAACTTCTTTCACGGCCATCTGCCGGTTCTCCGTGGCGTAGCAAATATCCTGCGCTGGGGGCCCCTGAATCAACGGAAAACGTTGCTTCAACCGCTCCACGATGTCCCGGGTTTCATCCAGGCTCAGGGTGGTCTGGGTCAGGTAGCGGACACGGGTAGGGTCGGGCACTTCCAGACGGTCCGCATCTTCCACCGTCTCCACCAGGTAGCTGCAATTCGGCACCTCGCCTAGCGTGCCGATCACTTCGTCATGGTCCTTATGCCCGATGAGCACGATACTGAATCCGTCGCGGACGAACCGAACCGCTTCCAGGTGCACTTTCGTTACCAGCGGGCAAGTCGCGTCGATTACGTGCAATTTCCGCTCTTTGGCCTGCGCCCGAACCGACGGTGCCACCCCGTGGGCACTGAAAATGGCACGTGCCTCGGCCGGAACTTCGTCCAATTCTTCGACAAAAATCGCCCCCGCGTCGCGCAATTCGTCGACCACGTGCATGTTATGGACAATTTCCTTCCGCACGTAAACCGGAGGTCCATACAGGTCTAGGGCAATCTTCACCACATCGATCGCCCGTACGACCCCGGCGCAGAAACCGCGGGGCTTCAAGAGATAAATCTGTTTCTCTACTCCGCGATTCAACGCGAACGGTTTCAATGGCATAGCAAATCGGATCAACTGATTATAACAGGCAAGTCCCGCTCTTGGCACCGCCAAAATCTCTGCAGCATAAGCAGTTGCGGACTTGGCCCAGTGTGTCCGGTCTCTCACTGCCGCACGCCGCCAATACTTCCTGGCCGTTGATTCAATTAACAAAGGACAGCTTGTAGCCAGCCGGTTCGCAACCGGATAATACCTTAGGGTTGTCCGCGAGAGCCTCTCGCGCCCTGGTTTCTCAGCTATGGACCTGCACTTTGCATCACCTACCGACGCGCTTCCCTGTTCGGAACCGCACGAAATTGTCTGGGTTCCGCCAGCCCTGGTCCTGGAGCTGGCGGATGGTGACGACGAGTTGATCGCCGATTTGGTGGCCGCCTTCACCACGGATAGCTGCGCCCGCCGCGCCCTGATGCGTCAATCCCTGGCAACCGGCCAACGAGACCAACTGCGCACCCAAGCCCACGGCCTCAAAGGCGGCGCCTGCCAGGTCGGTCTGGCCGAGTTCGCCGGCCTCTGCCAGCGCATCGAGCACGGCGCCCTTTCCGCGCCGCTTCTTGAACTCGCCGCGTGGCTGGCAGAGATGGAAGTCCAGCTCGATCGCATCCTCCCCGCCATGCAGCGCTATTTGGCGCCCATCTGACACGGATTTCCCGACTTTTGTGATTTATTGCCTCCAATACTTCGGCAATTCTTCCGATGTGTTAGTTAAGACTGGATGAATCTCGAGATGGCGAGGTCGAAATGACGAGAGGGTCTGACCGGTCGGAGAAGCTTCCGTGGCTCGATCACAAGAACTTGGCTTGACCGCTCAAGCGATTCCGGCTGAATCGGCAGTTCGATGCCACCCGCCGGCCGGCGGCTGGCCGGCCGTTCCACCCAGCGTCGACCCGTCCGCCCTTTTCGATTGCGCCCCCGCGCCGCTCGCGATTCACCACCTCGGCGTCATCCGCTACCTCAATCCCGCCGCCCGTCTGACCCTTGGCCTGCCTCCGGAAGCTTCCGCCCCTGGCCTTTCCCTAATCGACCTGGTGGACCCGTCCCAGCGCGGCGCTGCCTTAAATCATCTCCAGTCCCCGTGCCCGAAACCGCCATTCGCCCTTCAGCTCTCGCGGCCGGATGGCGAAACCATCGAGGTCCAAGCCACCGAATGGCCCCTGCCTGGAGACAGCCCCCTGTGTGTTCTCCTGCTCGAAGACCTCGGCCCGCGCCGGGTAGCGGAAGAACGCTTCCGCGACATCTTCGACGATGCGCCCATCGCGTATCACGAGATCGATGCCCACGGCGTCGTCCGCCGCGTCAACCGCGCCGAGTGCGAGTTGCTGGGCTTCGACGCGAGCGAAATTCTGGGTGAGGAGGTTTGGAATTTCGCCGCTCGCGACCAGCGCGAAGTGTCCCGCGCCCGGGTACTCGGAAAATTGAGCGGCAGCGTACCCTTGTTGCCTTTCGAAAACCGATACCGGCACCGCGACGGCGCCGAACTGCTGGTCGAAGTGAGGGAGAACCGGATCCTCGACCACCGCGGCCGCACCGTCGGCATCCGTACCACCCTCATCGATATCACGGAAAAGAAACGCGCCGCCCAGCGCCTGAAGCAGTTCTACGCCGAGCTGCAGGAGAAAAACCGCGAGCTCGCCCGCGCCCTCTCCGCCGCCGAGGAAGCCACGCGCCTCAAAAGCAACTTCCTGGCCAATATGAGCCACGAAATCCGCACCCCGATGAACGGGGTGATCGGCATGACCGGCCTGCTGCTCGACACCGAGTTGAATCCCACCCAGCGCGATTACGCCGAAACCGTGCGCCGCTCCGCCGAAGCCCTGCTCGGCGTCATCAACGACATCCTGGATTTTTCCAAAATCGAAGCCGGCCGCATGCGCGTCGAGTCCGCCCCGTTCGATCTGCGGCGCGTCGTCGAAGAGGTCGCCGAGCTGCTCGGTACCCGCGCCGACGACCACCGCGTCGACCTGGTCGTCTCCTACCCCGCCTCTCTGCCCCACCGCTTCGTCGGAGACGAGGGCCGCATCCGCCAGGTGCTCACCAACCTGGTCGGCAACTCCGTCAAGTTCACCGACCGCGGCCATGTCCTCATCGCCGTCGAGTGCCTCGCCCTGGATGGCGAAGCAAGCATGCGCATTCAGGTCGAGGACACCGGCATCGGCATTCCCGCCGACAAAATCGGCTCGCTATTCGGCAAATTCGTCCAGCTCGATTCCTCCACCACCCGCCGCCACTCCGGCTCCGGGCTTGGTCTCGCCATTTCCAAACAACTGGTCGAGCTCATGGGCGGTTCGGTGGGCGTGGAGAGCACGCCCGGCCAAGGCTCCCGGTTCTGGTTCGCCGTGCCCCTCGCCGTCGATCCCAGCCCCGAGGCCGTTCCAGCCGTGGCTTCCGAACTGAAAGGGCTGCGCGCCCTGATCGTGGACGACGTCGCCGTCAATCGCCGCGTGCTTGAGGAACAGGTCGCCGGCTGGGGGCTGCGCTACGCTAGCCTCGCTTCCGGCGCCGAAGTCCTCGCCCGCCTCCGCCTAGCCGTCCAGGGCGGCGATCCCTACCGGTTCGTCCTGCTCGATTATCAGATGCCCGGATTGGATGGCGGCGCCGTGGCCGCACAGATTCGCTCCGATCGCGCCCTGGCCGATACTGTCGTCATCCTGTTCGCTTCGGTCGGCCATCGGAACGAATCGCGCCGCCTCGAAGGCGCATCCGTGGATGTCTGCCTGGTCAAACCGGTCCGCCCCGCCCACTTGCTCCGTGCGCTCGCCCGGACGCATTCCCGGCCCACCCTGTCGCCGCCCCTTTCCCCCGCTTCGAGCCCGGCTCCCCCCATCCAGCCTCGTCCCGCTTCCGCCCCGGCCGTCCGCGTCCTGGTCGCCGAAGACAACGCGGTCAATCAAAAGGTCGCCGTCCGCATGCTCGAAAAGCTCGGCTTGCGCGTCGACGTCGCCGCCAACGGCCGCGAAGCCGTCCAGATGCTCGGCCTTCTGCCCTACCACCTGGTCTTCATGGACTGCCACATGCCGGAAATGGACGGCTATACCGCCACCCGCGCCATCCGCCGCGCCGAACCGCCCGGCCAACACACGACTATCATCGCCATGACCGCCGAAGCCATCGAAGGCGCCCGCCAAACCTGTCTCAACGCCGGCATGGACGACTATATCTCCAAACCCGTCCGCCTCGACGATCTGGCCCAAGCCGTCCAGCGCTGGACCACCCCGCTGCTCAGGGCTTCGCCCTGATATCCCTTCGGGATATGGAAGTCGAGGAAGGTGGAAGTTAGAAGTTAGAAGTTAGAAGACAAGGGAGACGGCGGGTGTGGGGGTTGGGGATAGAAGTCAGAATCGCGCCAGCGTACG
>JBKQVG010000339.1:0-18083 GCA_052325345.1 Bryobacteraceae bacterium | reverse complement strand
GGTCAAGGATCGGGAGCTGCTCGTTCTGGTCGTCGCGGTCGGCAAACGAGAACGCAACGAAGTCTATAAAGCCGCCGAGCGCCGCAAATCCGATTGAAACCGGCTTTCCACCATGGCGCGCCTGTCTCAAGTCCGCGTTCCCGGCCAAGGTCATGTTATGGCCGTGCTCGCCCATGCCAACGGTCTTCACGGGCAAGGACGTGGACCAGCCGCGCCAATCACTTCTCGGTGGCAGCGAAGGGCGAATCCTGGCGAATTCTTTGTTCTTCTGGTTAACAGCGCTGCGGCATAGCCTTGCGAGAAATGGCCAAATACTGCGGGAATGCGGCCTCTCCCTGAGGCTCGGCAATGTCACCGGCGGCTGGTTGATCGGGCCGCCAACGACTTTCGAGCGGGAATTTCTCAGTCTCTCACTACGCCGTGCACTCTTGGTTGACGGCCTGGCAAAACCGGACGCCAGCCGACTCGCCATCACATGCGGGGCTCCTAAGCCCTGCGACGGTCGCGGCCACGGGGACTGGGTGATGCCGGAGGTCGGCGTTATAGCTCGTCTCTCTTCGCCGCGCCGGCCGCTCACGTCTCGGACGAGGAAGCGGGGCTTAATCACATTTTGCAGGTGGCGGTTGCCCGCCGACCGCTGTCCCTTCGGTGATCACCTGGAACCGGCCAAGGACCCGTCCGGCTCGATTTCCGACCAGCGGGGGGCGCAGCGCACTTCTTGTTCTTTCCTCTTAGAAAGGTTTTTTGTTTTGGTTTTCAGGGGCCGCCGGCGCGGAGCCCCCGCCGGGTGCAGCAGGGTTTACGGCCACCGATTCACCCGATTTACCCACGAATTCCTCCGACGAGCCATTTTTTCAGGCGCTGAATGAAATACGCGCCGGTGGCAAGACCGTGCAGAACGTCATCATCGGTAACGACAACTCCCTCACCGGAGTTTTGCCATCCACCGCAGTGCCACCGCTCGAAGAAGTGTAGAGCGAAGAGGTAATGCGCCGCCTGCGCGATCTCCGGCAAGGTCGATCTGCCGCTCCAAGAGAGCGGCTCCGTCTGAAACGCGCATGGCCGCCCGAACCAGCGCCGGGCCCGGCAGGTCTACCAGAAGTACGTCCTGACGATCTTCGGTGGACCCGAATTTCCGTCGATGACAACGGTTTTTAATATCACCTGAAAGTTCTTTTTGCCCCAGTCGGATGGAGCGTGGCTTGCGAGAAGATCCATATACCTAGAACCGCTAAGAAATTCACCGGCCGCAACGGTGCCGTAGGACCCAAGGCCGCCGGCGATGACGAGCGGCCGTTCGGTAGTCGGGTCGAGAAGGCGTGTAATGACCCCATAATCTTCCTGGTACTCGGACAAAGGCGAAGTGATCGTTATTTTCCAATCTCGCCATGTGGGATTTTGCGCGTCTACGATTAGCAACTCGCTGCTCGATCGGCCCCTTTCAAAGCGGAAGCGAACCTGCTGGTTCAAGCGCAACACCCAGACATTGTTGAAGGAGCCAATAAGAACCGCCGGATTGGACCTCAAGAGCGCCAAGGGTGTGTTACTGGCACGTTGGACTTGGAACGGCTTTCTCCGGCGAATCAGGATGCCTGAAATTCTCGAGAGAGTAAGGGCCTCCGTAAAAGTCATCATATTCGAAATCGAACGCCTCTGGTCCACGATCGTACGGTCAGAATCCGGCTTGATGGGTTCACCAGCAACCGAACTGCCTCCAACGCAAATGAGAATCGGGCCGGGAGAATTCAGAACCGGGCCCCAAAAACGGTCCATGTTGCTTTGCATTAACGGGCGCGCAAGTAGCAGGAGCGTCATTGCGGCCAGCAGGGCAACAGTCAGGTACACGGGTAGTCGCTTTGACGACATTTTTCCACGCAAGGCTACGACGGCGACACGAAAGCGCTTGGCGGGGGCGCCCCCATTTCGAACTAAAGAATGAACGCTAGAGTCCTGGTCTCTATCCACACTCTCGGGGGATGCGGCGGCTGGCACTATATGATCTTGAATCTGAAATATCGGCGTGTACGATCCAGGCGGCAGGAGTATCCGGATTTCGGTCTCGTGACCCGGTTCCTCATAGTATTGGGCTAGTCTGTGGCGGAGCCTGCTAGCGGTCACGCGAACAACGGGATCGAGATTCGTGTCGTAGGCCGGTTCTCTGCCAAAGACCTCAATTCCCAACGTGCGCTCTTTCAGCGAAGGATGACCTGATAAGGATTGCTGCACCACAACGCGGAGGAGGGCTGGAGTACGGATCGCGCCCTTGAAGTAGGGGCTAGACAGAATGCGTTCCAACTGCTTCTGGACAGCCTCTCGATCCGAATCGGTCTGGGGCAACCAAACCTCTCCGACTAAAACGGCGTGCTCAGACCGAGAGCTGGCCATCCAGTGGATTTTACCACATATCCGTCTTGGTGCCATTAGCTTCGAAAGCGTCATCAACAAGTTAATTGATCCGCGCTGAAAATAAAGAAGTTAACGTCAGTATTGGCGGCAGGCCCGATTGCCTTGGACAGTATTGTGAAGAGCGACTGCTTCCTGACGCGAGCCCTCAAAATCGGGGGCTTTCACTATGCTGTTTACGAGCCGACGCAACGGCCGATACAGGCCCGCATCAGGAACGTTACACGCCGTTTCAGCCCGGGAAACAGGACGTATCTGACTCGTCCGTTGCCGTAACAATCTTGCAAGCGCTCTATTCCTTACGATAATTCTTTAATGATCTCTTTATCTTTTTTCCACCGAGAAGCAGGAGCGGCCGATGAAACCTTTGGAAGAGGCAAGAGCCGGTGTCCCAAACGCACGGACCTGCAATTCGGGGGAGGAGTACAGTGTTAGCAACCCGTAGAGATTTCGTGAAAGCTACTGCTGTGGCCACTGCTCCGGCTATACGCACTTTGTGGGGACAGAGTAGCCCCAACAACACCGTCAACATAGGCGTGGTCGGCCTTCACTCGCGGGGCAGTTTTCACTATCACCAGTGGGCCGGCATCCGTGACGTCCGGGTCGCCTACCTGTGTGACATCGACGAACGTCTGTTCCCGGATAGCGTATCCGCGGTCGAGAAGTTGACCGGATACCGGCCGAAGACCGAAGTTGATATCCGCAAGCTGCTTGAAAACAAAGACCTCGATGCGATCTCGATCGCTGCCCCCGATCACTGGCACGCCCTGGCGACCATTTGGGGCTGCCAGGCCGGGAAAGATGTGTATGTCGAAAAGCCGGTGTGCTACTGCCTGCGCGAGGGGCGGAAGATGGTTGAGGCCGCGCGCAAGTACAACCGGATCGTTCAGAGCGGGCTGGACCGGCGGAGCCAGCCCGGAAATTATTCCGCGGCGCGTTTCGTCCAGGAGGGCGGGTTAGGGAAGCCGTACCGAGCCAAGGCCTTTATGAACCGGAGCCGCATCAGCATCGGAAGGATGCCGGAAGCCGCCGTACCGAATGGTGTCCACTGGGACCTCTTCCTCGGTCCGGCGCCCACGCGCCCGTTCACCTTGAACCGCTTTCACTACGGATGGCACTTCTTCTGGGACACTAGCACCGCCGAGATGGGTAACAATGGGGTCCACCTCCTGGACCAATTGCGGTGGTCTCTGGGTAAGCAGGTTCACCCCGTCAAGATCCACAGTTTTGGCCGGGTTTACCCAGACGACTCCGATCAAGAGACGCCCCACGTGCAGAATGCCAGCTTTGAATACGCGGACGGCACGCTACTGGAAATCGAAGTGAGCACACTGCCCAACCCGTCTTGCGGGAGTATGTTTTTCGACACAGGCAGCGGTTATGTCGCGGCGCCTGGGACAGCCGTGATGCCTGGGCGTGGACCATGGGCCTCAACCGCGACCCAGCTAACTCCGCGCGTGGCCAAGGGCTCGACCGGTGTGTACGGCGCCCCCATTGTCCCGGGCGTATCGGAACGCGCGTTTGATCTCAGTATGCCCTCGGCTACCGCCAAGCCGGGTCCACCCATCCCCGATACCGGCGAGCGCGTAAGCCACTTCCAGAATTTCATCGACTGCGTGCGTACGCGGAAGCGGGAGGATCTCGTCTGCGAGATCCTTGAGGGGCACATGTCCACGGCGTTGTGTCACTTGGCCAATATCTCCTTCAGAACGGGGAGGAAGTTAACGTTCGACTCGGCGACAGAAACGATTCAGGGCGACAAAGAGGCCAACGCAATGCTCACGCGCAAGTACCGCGCGCCGTTCGTCGTGCCGGAGAAGGTGTAGAGTGGCTACTCCACACAGGCCAGATCAACTGGACTGGTAGGTATGTGGTTGCCCCTCCTGCACCGGGGGCCCGCAGCATTACAGTTTTAGAGATTTTCAGTGTACAAATGAACGCGGAGTTCAACCAAGGAGTTCAACCAAGGAGTTCAACATTGAAACTCGAACGCATGCTTTCTCTCGGAACGCTGTCCATCTGTTTTTTGCTGATAGCTGAGTTGCTGCTGAATCCGCCTTCGGCGTGGGCGCAACTGCTTCAGGGCACCATAAACGGCAACATAACCGATCCCAGTCAAGCGGTCGTCGCAGGTGTTAAGGTCACCGCAACAAATGAAGGGACCGGTCTCGTGCGCGACACAGTGAGCAACTCGGTCGGGGAGTATATGCTCCCTACCTTGCCGCCTGGTAACTACACGATTACCTTCGTAGCTCAGGGATTCTTGCAGCTTACGCAATCCCACGTCGTAGTCAAGGCCAACGAAACCACCCGTGCCGACGTGACGTTGAGTGTTGGCCAGGTCACCGAAAGTGTTACGGTTTCCGGCCAGGCCAGCGAATTACAGGCCGATCGCGCGGACCTTCGTACGGATGTGACTTCCACCAGCCTGACCGACCTGCCTACGACGTTCGGTCGCAATTTTCAGTCGATCTTGCCTGTAATTGTTGGCGGTATTACCGCGCCTACAAGTGCCGCGTCTTTTACAGCTAATCCGTCGCGCTCCATTACGTTTACTGTGAACGGTGCGGGCCAAGCCCTCACCAACACCCGCATCGACGGGACGAGTTCCGCGGAATACGGCAACCCCGGTGCACCTCTCTACGTTCCAACTCTTGAAGCGATCGAGACCGTCAACGTTGTGACCAACGCGTTCGACGCTGAGCAGGGTGAAGCCGGGGGCGCCGCTGTTAACATCTCAGTCAAGTCCGGCTCCAACGCGATCCATGGCGCGCTGTATGAATACCATTCCGATCAGCACATTCAAGCCTACCCCTGGGCTTCAGATCGCACAAAGCCCAACCCGAAATACGTGAACAACCAGTTCGGAGGCACTATCGGCGGGCCGATCAGGAAAAACAAGCTTTTCTATTTTGTCAGCTACGATGGCAACGACGTTCGGCAGGAGACTCCCGTATATAACGAGGTTCCCACGGCTGCGATGAAGGCTGGCAATCTATCGGCTTCCCCGACGGCTGATTACGACCCCCTGACGGGCACTGCGAGTGGAACAGGCAGAACACCCTTTCCCGGGAACAGTATTCCCGCTTCGCGGATAGATCCAGGAATAGCGGCGCTTCTTGCCCTTGGAGACTGGCCGAATCCGAATGTGCCAGGAACGGGCACTTGGGGACTCTCCCGCGACTATCTCAGTGCAGGTAACAGCGGCATCGGCCGCAATCAATGGGACGCAAAGTCTAACTGGAACATTACTAATAAACTCAGTATGTTCGCGCGCTTCGGTTTGACCGGCGTTTCGTGGTTCAATCCGCAACAGTTTGGAGATATCGGCGGCCCAGGTTTCAGCCCAGCCAACAGTGCCGTAGGGACCGGTTCGGGCCACGTTTACAGCGGGACACTTTCAGCAACTTATACCATTACTCCAAAGTTACTGATCGACGCCTATTTCGGATATACACGCAACAATGCAGCTTCCATCCCGCCGGGCCTGAGCCAGAATCTTGGCTGGACGTTGTTGAGCATTCCCGGCCTGCAAACGTCGGACACGCGAAGGTGGGGCATGCCCGCCCTAGAGCCTGATGACTTTGCCACCCTTGGTCCTGCGACCAAATTTCAGCCCCAAGTCTACGCAGACACCGAAAAGAACTGGGTTGCCAATATGACGTGGATTGCGGGGAGCCATAACGTCCGCGCAGGCATGGATCTCGATCAGCAGCGGATAAACCAGGATTTTGAGCAGTCCGGTGCAGGCTGTAGTTATTGTGCCGCCCCCGGGGGATTTGAGTTCTCGGAGGGGACCACCCAGCTCAATGGGGGAGCCGCTGGCACCGATTTCAACACGTTTGCGGCGTTCCTTTTGGGACTACCGGCCAATGCCGGCGACATCAGCCTGATTCCCCCTGAATATCATCTTTACACGAACATTATGGGTGTATATGTGCGAGATCAGTGGCAGGCCACACGAAAGTTGACGCTAACTTATGGGATTCGTTGGGATTACTACGGAATGCCGATACGCGGCAACCGCGGCACGGAGTATTTGGATGCACAAACGAATCAAATGGTCATTTGTGGGTTGGCTGGAGTTCCTAGGGATTGCGGCATTACGAAGGATCGGGACAGGTTTCTTCCCCGGCTAGGAGCCGCATATCGCCTGACTAATACGACAGTCATTCGGGGCGGCTACGGTATTGCCAGTGACCCGGAAACTCTAGCAGGTTTTTACGGCGGTAGTGGCGATAGACAAAACTTCCCAGATATAGTGACAATCGCGGAGCCCGCGCCAAATTCCTATTCGTATGCTACGACCCTCCGCCTTGGCTTACCACCTATTGTGGCGCCCGACTACAGTTCTGGAACAGTGAGCGTACCCACTAATGTGGGGGTGTTTACGATCGACAACAAGAACTACGTCCGCAGCTATCTCCAATCGTGGAACTTAATAATACAGAGGCAAGTAGGAGGCTGGACTGCGTCCGCCGGGTATGTTGCGACGCGATCAACGGACCAGATGAATTTGCTAGCGGAGAACTGGTCGCCGATCGGAACGGGTACCGCTGGTGAAGTGCTAAACGTGCTCGCGGGCCGCACTGCCACGACTACCATGGTTGGGACGATGGGGACTAATAAGTACGACGCTTTACAGACTCACGTCGAACACAGGCTCGCTAGGAACTTTCAGTTTGTGGGAAGCTACACCTTTGCAAAGGCCTTGGGCTATTCCACGCAAGTGGCAATTCCGTATGACTACAAATTGAACCATGGCAACCTGGCCGGCATCCCGACCCAGACGGCGGGATTCACGTTAATCGGAGATAGCCCTTTTGGCAAGAACAAACAATGGTTGCAGCACGGCCTTGCGGGGATAGTCCTCGGCCATTGGGAACTCCAATTTGTCTCAACTCTCAACACAGGCATGCCTTTTACTGCCACCGCTTCGAATACCTCACTGAATGCCAGTGGCTCCACGCAATTTGCGGACTGCATTGCCCCGCCGAAAAAACTGGGCGGCATTTACGAGTGGTACAGCACATCAACTTTTGGTACGCCTACGGCCGGACGGTTTGGGACTTGCGGCACCGACAATTTGTGGGGGCCAGCGATGATAGACCTGGATACGGGTTTAGCCCGCAACATCGCTATCTCTGAGCGCTTTAGTCTAAGGTTCCGGGTCGAGATGCTGAATACTGCGAACACGCCGCATCACGCTATTTCAAGTAGTACTTACGCCAGTAGTAATAGTAGCAGCATTAGCACCGGGACGTTCATGCAGGCGGTGAGCATTGCCAACACGGGCCGCGACGGCATTGACCAGCGGACTGTTCGATTTAGCCTACGGCTGGGCTGGTAATCGCGATTCAAGGAGGTGGAGGAGTGCTGCATTCGAGACGTGATTTGGGAAAATTTGCGCTGGGTGGTTTATCGGCCGCAGGCTTGCTGGCGAGATCCGGTTTAGCGTTTGACGGGGCATCTGCGAAACCGAATTCGAAGTGGGCAGGCGTCCAGGTTGGCCTGAACGTGCCATACAGTTTCGGCACGAGGACGGCCATGAGCGGAGATGACGTTCTCGAGAGATGCATTGAGCTTGGCGTGAGCGGAGTTGAATTGAGGGCGCAGGCAATTGAGAAATCCTGCGGCTTGCCAGCCGAGCTTGTATTGGGTCCGGCTCCCTCGGATTATCAAGCCGTTAGTACTCCGGTCGGCGAAGTTCCGGGCGTCTGGACGGAGACCAGGGCCTCATCAGTGAACAGCAGCGTCGAGGCACGCCAGAGAGCAGCGATGTCCAGGCGGCCACAAACCCCTGAGGAATTAGCTGCTTACAATGCAGCGGCCGGTGAACTGCGGAAGTGGCGCTTGTCGCTGCCCATGAGCAAAGCCGCAGATGTTCGCAAGAAGTATAAAGACGGGGGTGTGGCCATCGAAATCGTCAAGTTTGACGGCATCGCCGATCTGACTGGCGATGAGCTGGATTATGCGTTCACACTTGCGAAGGCGCTGGGCGCGCGGGCCATTTCCGGCGAAGTGTCGATGCCCTCAGTGAAGCGCCTTGGAGAAGCCGCTGACAGACACAAGATGCCGGTTGGCTTGCATGGCCATCTGGCTATAACGCCCGCGTTATGGGAGCAGGCTTTTTCGTACGCCAAGTACAATTTCGCGAACGTCGATATCGGCCATTTCGTTGCCGGCAATAACACTTCACCGCTGCCGTTCATTCAGCAGTACCACAATCGTATTACACACATCCACGTGAAGGATCGGAAAATGCACGGGGGGGGAAATGTGGCTTTCGGTCAGGGGGACACACCGATCAAAGCGGTACTGCAAGCGATGCGTGATAATCACTGGCCCTTTCAGGCGACAATTGAATTTGAGATTCCTCTGCCGCCTGAGGCCGACCGTAACGCCGAAATTAGGAAGTGCCTGGAGTATTGCAAGAATTGCCTGTTGGGATAGGGCTCCGTTCCCGGCCGCTTCACTGCGGCGCGCGCGCCTCGGCAGATATCGTTCTGCCTGCGCTTTCAATTCTAATGTTAAGAGGTCCGGGGCAAGCTTCAGCTTGTCCCCTTTCCGAAGACAGCAGGGAGCTGTCTCGCGCCACTCGAGAGAGAGGCAAAGGTCGTATGGCTAACCGCGAGAAGCCCCTCGCGGAAGTGAGCAAAGGAGGCTCTAGTGTGGGAAGACGATTTAGTCCCAATTTTGGGATTTAAGAATGTTACGCGTGACAGCAGAGTCGTTGGGTTTCAAGTTAATCTCCGCCCTAACGATCAGAAGTGGACCGGCGAATACGCCTGCTCAATTCAGGCAATCGATTTGACGGTGGACGGGGAAAAAATTGCGCCCGACAGAATGATGGTAAGCATCGGTAGCCGCACCTTTATGTTCAATGACCTCGAAAATGCCACTGATGTTAGACGGGCGCCTAGCGAAGTTTATACCGTCACTGTGAGCAAGCCCGGAGGGCTCACTCCGGGCATGCATAGCATTCAGGCTAGTGTACGGATTCGGGGAGGTGGTATGCGGAATGACTCCATTTATCCGTGGGGCGCCGGCGCCCGCGGCGGGAGGGGCGGTGCGAATGCGGGCCCAGGCAGCGGTGGCCCCGGCGGTGGGGTCGTCAAAAGGAATATGACACTTGTCCTGTGAATAGCGCGGGGTACGGGGAGAGGGCGGATCTCGAAAGGATTTAAAGATGACACGCAAGGATTTTTTGCAGACAATGAGCGGCGCCGCGGCTGTTATCCCAGGAGCTTTGGCTGCTGCCGGCTTAAGCCGCTCCGCTTTCGCGGCAGTTCCCGAGCATAACATTAAGCGGGGCCTAACGAGCTACAGCTACCGGAACCTTTTCCGCTCGAACGACATGACGGTAGAGGATTATCTCCAAGAGGCTTCCGATATCGGCGCGCACGGCCTTGAAGTAGGGTTGTCGGGGTTAGCACCCAATTTTCCGAATCCGACCGACAGGTGGGTGGGGCAGTGGTTTGAGTGGATGGAAATATACCACACCGTGCCGGTTGCGTACTCGCAGTATATGGAGCAATATATCACCAGAAGCCATGCGCAAACGGTGGATGAGGGCGTTGCGAACATAGAACGGGATTTGAAATTTGCCAAGCGGCTAGGCTTCAAATACATTCGGGTGCTGCCGATGGTGGATTTGGAGGTGCTGGATAAAAGTGCACCACTTGGGGAAAAGTACGGCGTCTCCTTGTCCGTTGAAATCCATCCGCCCATGGCTTTAGACGGGGAACTCTTAGGCAAGTGGGTGGAGATTATTCAGAAGCACCAGGGAAAGGGTATAGGACTAACTTTGGATTTTGGGGTATTCCAGTACCGGCCGCGATATCCCCAACGTGGCCGTGCGATTCGCGAAGGAACCCTCACTGAGGCTATCGTGAATTACGTCGAGAAGGCCAAAGCGGATGGCGTCCCGAAGGAGGCAGTAGCGGCCGAGGTTGCCAAGAGGAGTACTAAACCGGGCGACGCACGGTACGTAGACACTTTCTACAGCGTCAAAATGGAGGACCCGAAGCTGATTCTACCCTTGATGCCGCATCTTCTTGATTGCCATGCCAAGTTCTGGGGTATGGGGGAGGATTATCAAGAATATAGCATACCATACGATAAGGTCATTCCAGTGTTGATTCAGGGTGGATATGGCGGCTACTTGATGAGTGAATACGAAGGAACACCGCTGATGGGCTCGGATGGACTTATGACGACCCCATGGGAGGAAGTGCGCCGGCAGCAAGTCATGCTGAGACGGCTATTGGGGGAGGTATAGATCGAGTCTAACGGAGATCTCAATCATGTCAAATAGCCAATTCAAGAGGCGCCACTTTTTCTAGGGATCCCTTCTCGCCGCTGCCGTGCCTGCAGGAGGATTCTCGAGAGTCGCGTTGGGCCTGGATTTCACGAAAGGATATTCGGATGTCTACTAGAAGGCGCTTTCTGCAGACCGGCGCGGTGGCAGCCAGTCTGGTCGGCGCTGCGTCGCGAACCTTGGAACAGCAATCGGGTTCGCCAAGCGCATCAAGTCTGGAGTTACCGGTGCAGGTGCCCAAGGTCAAATTCGCCAATAAGGAAATCAGTCGCCTGGTGATAGGCTCCAATCCGTTCAATGGATTCGCTCATTTCAATCGGGCCCTAAGCGCCATCATGAAGGAGTGGTACACCCCGGAGCGCGTCTGCGCAACGCTGCACCGGTGCCTGCGTTTCGGGATCAACACGGCCACATACAGCACGGGCGGCAGCGGTCCGTCGGACTATGAACGTTTTCGCGCCGAAGGTGGCGATATACACCTAATTGTCCAGGGCCGGGGTGATCCAGAGCCCATCCTGAAAGCGATCAAACCGCTAGCCTTTTATCACCACGGAGAGGATACGGACAGAGCCTTCCAGAACGGGCGGATGGACGCTGTTCGCGAGTACTGCAAGAAGCTGCGCCAGCTGGGGGTTCAGGTCGGTGTGGGGACCCACAAGCCGGAGGTCATCGAGCTAGTGGAGGAGCAGGGATGGGATGTGGACTTTTACGCCGGCTGCGTCTACAACCGGACGCGCACACCTGAGGAATGGCGGAAGCTGCTCAATGGCGAACTGCCTTTGCCTCCTGGGGAAATCTATATGGAAAGCGATCCACCCCGGATGTATCGTGTGATGCGGCAGACCAAGAAACATTGCTTCGCGTTCAAGGTCCTGGCTGCGGGACGCCTCACGGACAGCGAGCAGTTGCTAGACCGGGCGTTCCGGACCGCGTTCGAGAGCATCAAGGCGACGGACTGTATCTTTGTTGGCATGTTTCCGCGAGCGAAGGACGAAGTACGCGAGAACGCTGAACGCGTTTGCCGCATTTTGGCCAGCGTTTGAGCCATGCTGGATGGCTCGGACTAGACTGGCCAGTTCACGTAGCACAGCGTTAATCTCCAATATCGGTAACTATTCGGATGCGGACCGTTCCACTGTTCTTGGGCCCTTTTCTCGGTGTGTGCGTCACGCTTCGGCCGTTTCGTCCTGCCTAGGTTCAGGCAGGCCGGCCAGAACCGCTCGCGCCACCTCTTGCATTCTTTCGGTATTGTGCCGGGTGATCGGGCCATCGACGCACGCCTGAATCCGCGCCTGCGCTTCCGGATCGTCATCCTCAAGGTCAAAGGCAAGTCCTACCGTGCCCCGGAAGCCAAAGCCGGGGAGAACACCACAGTCTGAAAGCCAGAGCGAGCGCCCCGCCGACTTCCGCGCCCGCTCAGCGCCAGAGCGTAACCGCGATGCCGGCCCTTTTTTACCCGCCAAACTGGCCCTCTTTTTCGCCGCCATCGACAGTAGGCCGGTGTCCTATGGATGACATCAGGGACATCAGGCGGTGCGGAAAGCCACTGTAGATGATTTTGTAGCTGCCCGGTTCCTCCGGCCTCAACAGGATTCAACAGGCTTCAACAGGTTGCCCGTATCTCATTGAAACGTAAGTATTTGAAAACAGGGCATCTTCGAAGAAGGCCGGAAACTGCCTTGGGCGCAGGTGATCTCCGGTAAATACCCTATCGGGAGCCGGGGACAGACGGGACGTTTCCTTGAGCCAACTTCCGCACCTCCTGTCATCATGCCATGTGTCGCTACGCTCGCTGCCCGGTCGCCGTCCGCTCGTCCCGCGCCGATTCTCCGCCCCCCGATCTGATTCGCGTCGAGCCCTTCCAATAGCCGGCAAGCCGTCACCGCCGCCCCCTCGTTCGCGCGCTGCTACAATTTCTATCCATGTACACCCGCGCCCTTGTCTTGGCCATTATCTCCGCCGCCCTCGCGGCCGGCGCCGCGATCGATCGGACCGCCGTCGAATACGGCAGCCCCGGTGGGACGCCTCTTCTGCTCGATCTGCACGTGCCGGATGGCGCCGGGCCGTTCCCCGCGGCCATCCTGGTTCACGGTGGAGGGTTCGACGGGGGCAGCCGCAGCACCAACGTCCGGCCGCTGTTCGAACCGCTGGCCAATGCCGGTTTCGCCTGGTTCAGCATCGATTACCGCATGGCGCCCAAGTTCCACTTTGCCGAAGCCAGCGCCGACGTGGCCAGCGCCATCCGCTGGGTGAAAGCGAATGCCGCCACCTACCACGTCGACCCGTCTAAGATCGCCATCATCGGGGAATCCGCCGGCGGCTTCCTGGTGAATTACGCCGGAACCCACGAGACTCCCGAAACCAGGATCGCGGCCGTAGTCGATTTCTACGGGCCGGTGGATTACGGCAAGCTGGCCGAGGCGCGGCGCGATCATCCCGAGCTGTTCAATATGGCCAGCATCAACCGCCACGCGGCCAACGGCGCCGGCATCCATTTCTTCGGGGTGGAGCGGCTCGACGCTGAAGGGCTGGCCAAGCTGCACGACGTCTCGCCCATCTTCGCCGTTCACCGCGGCATGCCGCCGTTTCTCGCCATTCACGGCACCAGGGACGACCAGGTGCTCTACCAGCAATCGCCGGCGATGTGCGCGGCCATGCACAAAGTGGGCGCCGGCTGCGAGTTGATTACCATCGAGGGCGGCGGCCATGGCATGTCGGGCTGGCGCGAACCGGCCATGCAGCACTGGAAACCGGAGATGATCGCCTGGCTCAAACAGACACTGAAGGTGCGGTAAGCTGCCGCTTGGGCGCCGGCACGCGCCCGAGGGCGGCAATCAGTTCTTCCATGTTCATGGGCTTCGAGACGTAATCGTCCATGCCGGCATCGAGGCACCGGGTGCGGTCTTCGGGAAACGCGGCCGCGGTCATGGCGATAATTCTGGGCTGCCGCTCGGGCGGGCATTCGGCACGGATCCTGCGGGTGGTTTCGAGCCCGTCCATCTCCGGCATCTGCACGTCCATCAGCACTACGTCGTAGTCGTGAAGCGCGACCCGATCGAACGCTTCCACGCCGTTGGCGGCGAAGTCCGGCTGGTACCCCAACTCACGGAGCACGGCCTGAGCCAGCTTGCGGTTGATCGGATTGTCTTCCGCCACCAGCATGCGCAAAGGCGTCACTGCGGCCGCTCGCGCCCGCCCGAGGGCGGGCTTGCGCACGCTGGCTACTTCCGACCGGGCGACGGCCCACGCCGGAATGGAGAAGCGGAAGGTGGAACCACAGCCCTCCTGGCTTTCCACCTCGATCGAGCCGCCCATCTGCCGGACGATCGAGCGGCTGATGGCCAGGCCCAGTCCGGTGCCGCCAAACTTGCGGCTGATGGAAGCGTCCACCTGGCGGAACGATTCGAAGATTCGTTGCCGGTGCTCGGGTGGAATGCCGGGGCCGGTGTCACGGACGGCGAAATCGATCCGGTGGCTCCCGTCTTTTTCCTTGCCGGCCGCGAGCGACAGCGAGACTTCGCCCTGGTTGGTAAATTTCACCGCATTGCCGAGCAGGTTGACCAACACTTGCCGCAGGCGGGAGGCATCGGTCAGGATCGCGGCCGGAGTGGACGGATCGATGGTGAACGCCAGGCGGAGGTGCTTTTCGGCCGCCGGCACCGCCAGCAACCCCACCGCGTTTTCCACCAATCGCCGCAAATCGACGGGGGCGGATTCGAGTTCGAGGCGGCCGGCCTCGATCTTGGACAAGTCCAGGATGTCGTTGATGAGGGCGAGCAACGCGTAGGCGCTGGAGCGGATGTTTTCGACGTAGTCCTGCTGATCGGAGGAAAGCGGCGTGGCGGACAGCAGGTCAGCGAAACCGATGATGCCGGTCATGGGCGTGCGGATTTCGTGGCTCATGTTGGCCAGCATCACGCTCTTGGCGCGGTCGGCCGCTTCGGCGCGCAGCCGCGCCTGTTGCACGGCTTCTTCGTTGCGGCGGCGCGTGCGGCGCTGCCGCAACGTGGCCGTGGCTTCCCCCAGCAGGACGCAAACCTGTTCGGCGCGATCGGAAGAAACCTCGCCTTCGACCTCGACCACCAGCCGTCCCTCGATCTCGGTTTCCACGCGCACCGGCAGATCGAGACCGGCCTCGACGACGAGCGGCGAATCGAGCGAAAGTTCCAGCGGCAGATCCAGCAGGCCGGAGCCAGCCACCGGCGCCGAGACGGACGGGCGGATCGCGTCGCCGGCCAAGCGGCCATACCAGACGCGGCGAAAACCGTATTGGTCCACGAAAGCGCCCAGCAGAGTCTGCCAGAGCATCTCCTCCGAAGCTTCCTCGTCGGTACCGCGCAGGGCCACCAGAACGCACTGGAAGGCAATCAGGTCGGAGAGCCTTTGCTCCAGGTCGAAGGCCAGCATTTCAGCGCACCCCCGAATTCTCTTCCCCGGTTTCGCGCGCCGCAACCGATTGCAGGCCCTGGCGCGCGCGGCGGAGCAATTCTTCCACGCTCTCTCCGCGCTTAAACGACGCGGCGCTCACATCCACGCGGGCGCGCAGCGACATGTCGGGACCGAGTTCGGCGGTCTGATATCGGGTGGTGAAGAAAGTCCGGCAGGTGTGACGAGCCAGTTCGAGAGCGATGGGCGTGGACCCCAGCACCACGGCCAGGAACTCGTGCGCGCCCCAGCGGTAGACGTGGTCCTCCTGGCTGTAGCGCTCGTGCAACAAAAGCGCGAACGCGCGCAGCAGCTTATCGCCGAATAGCGGCCCGAAGCGGTCGTTGACCTCCTGCAGTCCTTCGACACTATAGAGCAGGACCGTAACCTGACCCTTCTCTTCCCCAAGCCTGGCCAAATGCCAATCCGCCTCGCGGCGGCTGCCCAGGCCGGTCAGCCGGTCGATGGAGGAATCCGTGCGAGCCATCTCCAGGCGCTGCCGGAAGCTGGAGATCTGGGTTTCGAAACGGCGGGCGGTTTCGTCGCTTTCGCGCCGGATCTGTTCCGCGCACTGGTGGAGCTTGGCGACCTCTTCGCGCAGCTTCCGGCGCAGAAGGTTGACGTCTTCCACGTGCGAAAGCTCGCTAAACCCATCGGCCAGTTGGGTGAGCGCGGACTTATGCTTTTCGCCCTGCCCTTTGAACCCGCTGACGGCATCGGCCACTGTGGCTACGACTTCCTTGAGGGCGGCGTCTCTTTCGTCGATGGCCGCCTTGTTGGCGGCGCAGATCGCTTCCACCTGATCGACGCACGTCCTGCCGGCCGCTTCGATGACGGAGACCGGGATGTCCGCGGATTGGAAGGCCACGGTGGCCCGCTCCAGATTGTCGCGGCAAACCTCGGACATGCCTGGATCGGCGGGCAGGACGGTCTTGGGCAGTGCTCCGGTCAAGCCCAGAAAGACCTTCAACAGAGCCTTCAGGCGCGTAGCGACCTGGTCGGACACCTCGATTTCTCTGCGCAACGAGATCAATGAGTTATCTGTAGCCTCGCCCACTCAGAGGGTAGCAGGGAGGGCGGAATTTCGTACAGTTCCGAATGGTTAACCCTAGGCCGGCGCTTTAGTTAGCTCTAGGTTCAGAAGACGGAGGGTAGGGGGATCAGGGCCCGGTCGATCAGAGCCGCGACCGAGGCGATTTCCTCGTCGAGCGGACGGTCGGCGCTAACAAACGGGCTTACGGCGCGAACCGCGGAATGGATGGCGCGGGTGGCCGGCGCCAGTTGGTCCGGACCGCCGCGCAGATCGGCGGCCTGGGCCGAAGCCAGCAGACTCATGGCCACCACGTCGCGGAGCTTGGCGCTCATTTCGAAAGCGGTGAGGGCGGAGTGCGTTCCCAGGCTCACCACGTCCTGGTTGTACTGCTCGGTGGGCAAGGTATGAACGGAAGAGGGCGCGCTCTGCTGCCGCAGGGAGGTGACCAGGCTGCTGTGGCACAACTGTATTCCCTTGAATCCCTGGTGCAGGCCCACGTTGGGGCTGAGCGAATTCGGCAGACCGCGGGAGAAGCGCGAATCCATCAGCATGGCGACGACGGAATGCAGCCAGATGGCGAGGGTCGCGATGTCGATCTTCATGCCGACGAGGAAACGGGCAATATGGCCGCCGTAGAAATTGCCGGTGTGCAGCACGTCGCCGGTTTCGGGGTCGACAAGGGGGTTATCGTTGACGGAATTGACTTCGCGTTCCACCACTTCGCGGACGGCGCGGAGCGAATCCCACATGGGGCCAAGACCCTGGGGGACGCAGCGCAGCGAATAAGGCGCCTGCAGCGATTCGGAGGCCGCTTCGACGGAATCCTGCTGGCGAGCGAGAACGCCGGTGTGCGCCACGCGGGCCCGGACTTCTTCGAGGCTGGGGGAGAGCGCCGAGCCTTCGAGCAGCTTGCGCATCGTGGCGGCCACGGCGGCCTGTCCGGGATGGCCCTTGACGGACTGAATACGCGCATCGTAATAGTCGGCGGAGGACCCCAACGCTTCCGCGGCCATGGCGATGGCGCCCAGCGCGACGGCGAAAGCGGATTCCACCTGCTCGAGGGCTATCACCGCGAGCGCGGTCATCATCGTGGTGCCGTTGAGCAGCGCCAGACCTTCCTTGGCTTCGAGTTGGAGAGGAGCGAGACCGATGCGCCGCAGGGCTTCGGCGGCCGGGATAGCGGCGCCATCCTGCAAAACCGTGCCTTCGCCACAGAGGCAGTTGGCAATGTAGCAGGTTGGGATCAGGTCGCCAGACGCGCCCACCGAGCCGTATTCGGGCACCAGCGGGGTGACGCGACGGTTGAGGAACTCGACCAGGCAGAGCGCCACATCCACCCGCGGCGAGGACCATCCAAATGCCAAGGCGTTGACGCGCAGCAGCATCGAGGCGCGCACGACCTCCGCGGGCAGCAAACGGCCGACACCGACCTTGAGCATACGCAGCAGGTTGGTCTGCAGATCGCCCAGCTTGCTGGGGGGAATCTGATAATGGGCGTTGCCGCCGAACCCCGTCGTGACGCCGTAGATCGCCTCGCCCTGGGCCAGTTTGTCGAAGAGCAATGCGCGGCTGCGGCGCATGCGAGCCTGGGCCGGCTCGCCGAGTTTGACTTCGGCGTAATCGCGAGCGACCGCAATCACCTGCTCGAGAGAAAGCCGCCCGGCATCTCCGACCACCACGGGAGCCGCAGTGCCGGTCGCCGTCCCAGGCAAGGTTTCACAAGTCATTTCGGCCACCTCCGCTTAATAGCACCACTTGTTAGAGGTGCTAACTCTGATTTCAGAGTAGGCGCGATTTGGGTTGGTGTCAAGCTGGCAATAGTATGGGTGCTTAATCGTTTTGGGGAGAATGGGCGATCGACAACCGCTCCCTGGCGGTCGCGGCTCTGTTACTACATGCAAA
>JBKQVG010000338.1:0-20001 GCA_052325345.1 Bryobacteraceae bacterium | reverse complement strand
CGGGCTAAAGCAGGGTTTCGATGCCTGGAAGGCCGAACGCCAGAGCAGTTCGCGCGTCTTCCCAGGTTTGCCCTACATCGCCCTGCATAGCTTCTCCCATTTGTTGCTGACAGCAGTGGCCCTGGAGTGCGGCTACCCATCAAGTTCGATCCGAGTTACCAAGCAACGCGATCTGGGTAGGCAACTGGGTGAGCTGTTTTTTGGTTAATTGCCTGGAAGTTGTTGATTTAATGGTGCGCCCAGACAGATTCGAACTGCCGACCTTCTGGTTCGTAGCCAGACGCTCTATCCAACTGAGCTACGGGCGCAGTGGGTTTCGATCCGGCGAAACCGGATCGAACTTTTCTCTAGTGTACTACACGGTGGCGCCGGAGCGGGGCGGGAAAAAGGCGCCAAACGCGCCGGTTACGGTGCCGGGCTGGCGGACAATCGCTTTCAGGTCGTGGCCCGCGGATGGGATGGAAAGCAACTCCGTCCTGGCGGGAATCAGGCGCAGGGCGGCGCGCATCTCCTCGAGCGTGGCAAAAGGGTCGGCGGCGCCGTGAACGAATAGAGCCGGCGTGCGCAATTGCGGAAAGAATGCCGTGCGCAGTTGTTGGGCCTTGCCGGGGGGATGCAGAGGGTAGGAAAGCAGCAGCAGCGACTCGGCCAACGCCGGCCATTCGGCGGCGGCCATGGCGGTTTGGCGCCCGCCGTAGGAGTGGCCGCCGGCGACGACGCGTGTGCAGCCGAGCTGCCGCAGCAGGGACGCGGCTTCCACCACGCCGGCACGGTCGCGCGCCGCGCCAGCCGGATCGGGTGGTCCCTTGGGCCGTTCGCGCCGGAAAGGCAGATCGAAGCGCAGAACCAGACAGCCGGCGTCCGCGAACGCTTCGGCGACGGCTGCCAACAGTGGGGCACGATGATCCGACCCGGCGCCGTGAGTCAGGACGAGCCCGTCGCCCGACGGCGCGGCCGGGCGATGCATCACGCCGCCTATGCCCTTTCCCTCAAAAGCTTCCTGCATCGAGCCCCATCCTTAATCTTATGAGTGTCGCAAAAGCCGGCCCGCCCCTGCCGCTGATGGGAGGTATAAATTCTATTTATTCGACCCCCTTCCAAAAAACTGATACCCTTCTTCCTAACAGGTGGATCACGCCAGCGCTTGGCGTGTAATTTAGCTCCTGCGTTAGCGAGCGCCTGGCTAGTGCCTGGGCCGGGAGTTGCGCAGCGGGATGACAACGTTAGATCTTCCTCGCCGGGCTCTCTGAACCGCTCAGCACAATCCACAATTCCACCGCAAGGAAGGGGAATTATGAACGCGTGCTTGAGTGAACGACAAAGAGACGACTTTCTGCGGCGCGGGTTTTCGCGACGGAGTTTTGGGCGCATTGCCGCCCTCCTCTCCGGCGGGGCTGCCGCGCTGCCATTCTTCAACGAACCTGCCATGGCTCAACTGTCGGCCATCCACGGGCCGATTCCACCCGACGCGGTGATGATCAACGCCAATGAAAACCCTCTGGGGCCCTGCCCGGAGGCGCGGGAAGCGGTCAAAGCAATTGTGGACAAGGGCGGCCGCTACCTGTACCAGGAAACTTTCACCTTTCAAGACACTCTGGCCGAGCAGGAAGGGCTGAAATCCAGCTACGTGATGCCATTCGCCGGCTCCAGCGCCCCGTTGCACCAATCCGTGGTGGCCTTCACTTCTCCCGCGCGCGCTTTCGTGACCGCGGACCCCGGCTATGAAGCCGGCGAGCGCGCCGCCCATTACATCAATTCCAGAGTGATCCGCGTGCCGCTCACCGAAACATTCGCGCACAACGTGCGTGCGATGGTTGCAGCCGATCCCAACCCCGGCCTGTATTACATCTGCAATCCGAATAATCCGACCGGCACACTGACGTCGAAAGAAGACATCGAGTGGCTGGTGGCGAATAAACCGGCGGATTCGGTGGTGATGATCGATGAAGCCTATACGCATATCGCCGGCGCTCCTTTCATGACCCACCTGGTGGCGGAGGATAAGGACGTCATCCTGCTGCGCACGTTCTCGAAGATTTACGGCATGGCCGGCTTGCGGGCGGGCGCTGCCCTGGCGCGTCCGGATCTGCTGGCCAAGCTCTCGCACTGGAGCGCGGGGATGATGCCCATCACCGGCATGGTCGGCGCCACCGTCAGTCTCAAGCAGAAGAACCTGGTGCCGGAGCGGCGCAAGAAAATCGGCGACGTCCGCGCCGATGTGTTGAGCTTTCTCGATCAGCATAACTTCAAGCACACTCCGTCGGTGTCGAATTGTTTCATGGTGGATGTCGGCCGGCCGGGCCGGGAAATCATCGCCGCCCTGCAAAAGGAAAAGATCTACGTCGGCCGCGTGTGGCCAAGCTGGCCCACGCACGTTCGCGTTACCGTCGGAACGCAGGAGGAGATGGACAAATTCAAGACCGCATTCCTTAAGGTGATGGCTTGAACGATGGCCCTTCGGCGATAGCGCGGCGTTCCCCGCGGCGCTATCGCTGGCCTCAATTCGGGGAGCATCATCGCGGCCCTGATCGCTCTGCCCTACGGCTTGGCGATGGCGTCGCTGATGGGCCTGCCTCCGGAATTGGGGGTTTACACTTCCATTTTCACCGCCCCCGTGATCGCCCTGCTGGGGCGCAACCCCGTCCTGATCGGCGGCACCGCCAGCGCCACCGTGCCGTTCATCGCGGCGGCGGTGCGCAGCCAGGGAGTGGGAGGCGCGGCCAAGGTTTCGCTCGTGGCCGCGATCATCATGGTGGGGTTCTGCGTCATGCGCCTGGGGCGCCACATCACCCGCGTTCCGCACGCCGTGGTGACCGGCTTTTCCTGCGGGATCGGCGGCATGATGCTGATTTCTCAGATGGACATTATGTTGGGCGTGGCTTCGCCGCTCACTCGCGCCTCCTCCACCGCCGTAGGCCAGTTGGCCGCGGTGATTTCCAATCTCGGCACTCCTGATTACCTCGCGCGTGGTGGAGCATTTCGCAGCCGGCACAAGCGCATGGAGGTGTCCGATGCCGACGCCGAACTGGGCGCTTACGGTATCGCCAATGTCTGCGGCGGCATGTTCGGAGCGCCGCTCAGCGTAGGCATTCCGGCGCGCAGCCTGGCGGTGGTGCGCTGCGGCGGGTCCACCCGCCTGGCCAACCTTTTGCACGCCGTGATTCTGTTCGGCATCATGCGTCTGGGCGGCGGTTTGATGACCGCGTGGATGGGCCTCTGCCTGCTCGATTGGAGCACCTGGCGCCGCCTGCCGCGCATGAGCCGCGTGGACGCCGTTGCCTTTCTTTGCACCGCCGTTTCGGTGATGGCCGTGAACGCCGTGCTGGCCGTCGCCATTGGTTGCTCGGTGTACGCGTTCCACTACGCATACGTTCGCTGGATCCGGCCGGAACCCGGCGTACCGGGACCCGACCTGCAGCGCGCCGCCTGAAGACCTCCTCCCGATTGCCGGCCCTCCCTGGTCTGGCTACCGCGCCCACGCCAATCCGTCGGCCGACTTGCCGGCGTCGATCAGCGCGCTCACCTTCCAGGTCGAAATGTCGATGGCGGCGACCTTGGCGCTGGCGTCGCAGGAGACGTAGGCCACCCGGTTATCGGGCCGGACGAGCACTTCCTGCGGTGCCGCCGGTACGTCGATCGTGCGCGCTACTTTCATGCTCGCAAGATCGACCACCGCCACCTGACTGGTCTTGGGCACGGCCACCACCAGCCACTTGCCGTCCCGCGTGGGCGCGGCGCCGTAGCCGGGCGCCGGCAGAGCGATCCATTTCGCCACCTGGTTGGTAGAGGTGTCGATCGCCGCCAGGCGCGGCTGCGTCTGATCGGCGGTGAAAGCCCAGCGGTCGTCCATGGAAAGCGAGATGCGCTGTGTTTCGCCGGAAATGGGAATGATGTGCAGCGTCTTGCGAGCCTCCAGATCCAGCACCGAAACCGTGCCTGGCCCCACATTCGCGGTGTAGCCCCGCTTGCCGTCGCCGGTGATGGCGAGCATGTGCGATTCCGCTTGCCCGGTCGGGACCGTCCCCACGATTCTGAGCGTATGGGGATCGATAATGGTCACCGTCCGGTCCAGCTCCGTAGTCACATACAGAAGGCCGTTTTTCGGTCCGAACACCGGGCAGTGCGGCCGCACGCCGTGCCCGAAATCGAGCGACCCCACCACCTTGCGCGCCGCCAGATCGATCGCCACCACCTTGGCGCCGTTGGTCCCCGGCTTTCCCACGCCGGAATTGCCGTAAATGGGGACGTACCCCGTTTTTCCGTCCGGCGAGGCCACTACCTCGTGACCCGTGATGCCACCTTCCGGAATCTCCGCAACCTGCCGGTTGATCGCTGGGTCGATTATCCCCAGGCTCCGGTCCCCCTTGTTGGCAATCAGCAGCCAGCCGTGCGATACGCCCGGAGCGGAGGAATCGCCGAATGCGGTCGGAAACGCGGCGGAACAGACGGCTAGAAAACCAGCCGCCGCCAGCCGGACAAAACCATCAGAAGTTCTGAGTGACATTGACAATCATTCTATATAATTCGCATGCCGCGTGTATCCATCGCTCCCGGCACGCTCGCGCGGTACGTCGCCAGACTGCCAAGTCAATTCTCCGCTCTTCCTCCGGTTACTGTTCCAAGCGAATCACGGCAGCGTTCCGATCCTCAACCGTGGTGGTCAGCGTGTTCCCGCTAACGGTCGGGTGGCTGGACTCCTGCCAGAGTTCCACCCCCCGTTGAAACGTCGAAGGCAATGAGATTTTGACGGTCCGCGCCGTGCGCGTGGGATTGACAACCCAGAGGTAGGCGCCGCCCGCTCCCTGATGCAGCCGGGCTTTCACCTCCGGGTCGCTGGACTGCACCTGTTGCCGGAAGCCCGCCCAGGCGAGGAGGCCGGCGAAGAATTCGCGCGTCGCCGGCGCGTGGTTGCGAAAGTAGCCCCCGCCGGGGAAACTACCGATCAACAGCGTTTTGCCGGCGCCATAGTTATTTTCGATGGCGGCGATGTGGCCGTTGGCGTACTGGCCCACGGCCTTGCCCCCCGCCGGCTTGTACTCCTGCAAGAAGTATTGGCCGCCGATCTGCTTACCCTGTACGGTCAGAGTAAGTTTGCTGAGTAAGTCGGGAGTGAACTGGACATAAGTCTGGCTGGCTCCGAATAACTGGTCCAGACCCAGATTCGGCTGAACCGTGCCAACCGTGCCGCCATCCCCGAAATAGCCGGGACAGCCCTCGCTCACCAACTTACCGCCCTTCTCGACATAGTCGCGGAGCTTTTGGGCGGTGGATTTCTTCAGCATCTCGGGGTAGGGAAGATAGATCATGGGGTATTCCCCGATGTCATTGATACTCACGAAGTCGGCCTGGATGTTCGAGTCGAAGAAAGCCTGGTACGCGCCTTGCGCCGATTGGGTGTAGGCGCTGGCGCCCGCCGGTGCGCCGCGGCCTCCCCCACCGGCGCCGGTACCTTGGACAGCGTTAAAATCCTCGGATTCCTGCACGAAGACGATCCCCACGTCGCCCTTGACCGGCCGCGACTTCCAGATATCTCCATGCGAGTTAGTCCAGCCGGCTAACTTGGTCGCCATCTCCGCCCGCGGGGTAATCGAGCCGTCCATTCCCATGGGACCGAACGCCCCGAATAGCGGGCCGTCCAGCAATGGGCGCCAGCGGGTGAAGAGAATGCCGCGAGCGCCCGCGGCCATGTCGATCAGGCTCCAGACGCGCACATCCTTATCGTCCGAGCTGCGGCCATCTTCCAGCGGCCGGTTCAGGACCTGCGGTTGCAACCAGAGCGGCCCACCGGTCGCTTCGGCATGCCAGAAGGGCTTGCCGCGCGAGGCGCCGCGGACCAAGTCCACCACCTGAAACTGCATCCAGGGAGCGTTGCCGTGGCGGGAGGCAACCCAGGTGTAGCCATAGGAATCCACGTCGGCCGCCGTGCGCCACTCAATGTCGGTAAGGACACCCGTGCCGTGCGCGGTGATCTTGTTTCTCTTGTCCAGCCGGCGAATGAGTTCGATGCGCCAGCGAAGCAGGCGCATGGCATCGTCGCGGCGGAACGCCGCCCAATCGAGCGAGTCGGGGTAGCCGCCATTGTCGCGCGGGGGGTGCACCGCTTCCCAGTCGCCGTAGCTATACCGGTGCCAGGCGCGGCCCAGAGCTTCGATGGTGCCGTACTTTGCTTTCAGCCATTCGCGGAACTTGGCTCGGGTGGCCGGGCAATAGCACTCTTGCACCCACCCTTCGTTCCACACGTCGTAGCCCATAACAGCGGGACTGTCGCGATAGCGCTCCACCAGCGCGGTCAGGAACTTTTCGGCCTGGCCGCGGACATCTTCATTATCGAGACACAGCGGCGCGCTTCCGGTGGCGCTGCTGGCGCCCACGCTCGGGTGGCTCTCCGCGCCATCGCGGCCGATCTGGCGTGCGTGGGGGTACTTGTCCCACATCCACTCGGGCGCGCCGATGCTGATCTCGGCAATGATCGCCTTGATGTGGTTCTGCGCTTCCAACTCCACCATGCGGTCGTAGTCGCGCCAGTCGTACTGCCCCGGCGAGTTCTCGATGGATGCCCACATGAACCAGTGGCGGAAGATGTTGACACCCATCCGCGCCGCGGTCTTGTGGTCGCGCTCCCAATCCTGTTCGGGCGGATTCGATTTGCGAAAATACACCGCTCCATAGGGATAGACGGGGTCCGGAAAAGACTTTTCCTGGGCCTCGATGCACAGCGTCAGTACAAACGCGGCAGGCAAAATACCCGCCCAGGCCAATTTGATTTTCGTCATGACGGCTGGCGCACCCGCTCAAAAATACAGCTTGAGCCCGAATTGTATTTGCCTGCCCGTTGCCGTGGCGCTGGTCAGCGCTCCGAAGCTCGGGTTGCTGGCGTTGCAGGCTCCTCCCGCAGGGCCTTCGCAGGTCAGGGTCGGGCTTGAGGCCGAGGGCAGGTTGAACGTCGGCGTGTTCGTCACGTTGAAAAACTCCGCCCGGAACTCCAGGTACCTCTGCTCGCCGAACCGCGTGTCTTTGAAAATGGAAAAGTCCGCGTTTTTGGAACTTGGCCCGTATGCAACCAGCCGCGCGCAATTGCCGAAGTCCTGAACCGTGGCGCCCGTCTGGCTTTTTGTAGTTCCAGGCACGGTGAAGGCGGCAGCGTTGAAATACCGGTTCGGGCCCGGGTTGCTGACGAGCTGGTCGGCGCCGGCTACGCAGTTGGCCACGTTGAAGGTATTGAAAACCGGCGGCGTAACGTTGGTGCGAATGTCGGACGGAAACCCGTCGCGAAACGTCACGATGGCGTTGACGGCCCACCCCCCCACAATCTTTCCCACCGTGCCGCCCTGCTTCAGGAAAGCCTTTCCCGGCCCGAAAGGAAGCTGGTAGCCGACGCTGGTCGTCAGATTCATCGGAACGTTGACAGGCGCCACGGTCCGTTCTCCGGCCAGGTTGTAAGTGTCCAGGGCGATGCTGGTGCCGCCTTCCTGTGTGAAGGCGTCGATACCGCTCCCGCCCGTTTCCAGGTTCTTCTGCCAGGAGTAGTTTGCCAGAAAGATCAGTCCGTGCGAGTAGCGCTTCTCCACCTTCACGTTGAGCGCGTTGTAATCGGACGTCGCCGTCGAAAAGGCGGCCAGCACGGTGCCGTTGATATTGGGGTACGGGCGGCTGGCCTGGCTGGTCAGTCCTTCCAGCGCCTGGGAAAAGGGGATCTGGTTCTCGTTCAGGAACAGGGTGCAAAGGTCGCGCCCCAGCGCACCGCTGTAGGATGCCTCCAGCACCAGGCTTGCCGTCGCCTGGTATTGCAGGTCGAAGTTCCATTGGTGCAGCATCGGGTCGCGCGCGTTGTTGAAACTCTGGGTCCGGAAAGAACCGGAATATGGATTGGTGGGCGTGAACGAATTCAAAGATACGTCGGTCGGCACAATCGTGAACGGCGTGTTGATGGTGAAGGGCGGAGTAACCGTCTGAGTCGCGGAAACCGCCGGCAGGGCCAGGGTCGGTACGTTGGGCGGGTTCCCGGAGAACTGCGTCACCTGTTGGTTCTGGTCCCGCCCAGCGTAGAAGATGCCGTAAGCGCTGCGCACCACCAGTTTGGGCAGAGCCTGGTAAGCCAGACCCACGCGAGGGCCGATATTGTTGTGATCGCCCTGTACGATCGCGCGGCTGAATCCGTCGCTCCCGGGAATTACATAGTGTCCCGTGGCGAGATTGAAAAGCGCGCCCAGATTCCCGGCGTCAACCGGTTGCGTATAGAGCTCATACCGGACGCCGAGATTCAGCGTCAGCTTGCGCGTGACCTTCCAATCGTCTTGTGCGTAGATTCCGAAATAAGTGTCGCGCTGGCGTCCCCAATACTCCATGGGCGAAGCCTGGAAAAAGGTCGGATAGCCCAGCAGATAGTCGGCCAGCGGCAAACCGGAGCCCGGAGAATCGGAGCTGGAGGTGTAAGTCGCGCCAAACACTTCCGTTCCAAAAAAAGGCGTTCCTTTCAGAGTGTCGAACCGCTCGCGCCGGACGTCTCCGCCGAACTTAAAGGAATGGTTGCCGCGTGTCCAACTGATGTTGTCAGCCACCTGCAGGTGGGTCATAATGTTGAGACTCGGATCGCCGCCGCCCCAGGAAGTAAACTCCGAGGTGCCCGAGCTGGCCGCACCCGAGTAGTTGAACGAAATCGATGGAAATCCCTCCTGTGGCCCGGGGAACAGCGCCATGCCGTTCTTGAGGGCGAAGGGCGCGCCATTCTGCCCGGTGCCATACTGGCTGCCGTTGCTCCGTATGTAACCCAGGCGCAGCTCGTTCACGACGGTGGGAGAGAAGATGTGGACGTCCGACAACGCGCCCTGCAGATTGTCGCTCACGGTATTATCTCCACCCCCGATGAAACCTGGAAATGTTCCGACGGCCGGCTGATAGTTGTTGCTGACCGAGAACCTGGCGAATAGATTGTTCTTCTCGCTCACTACCTGATCCACCCGGATGTCGCCCTGGTCGGTATTGGACGACTGCTTCGCCTGGTAGAAGTAGTTGCGAGCCACCGCGTTCGAGACGCCGAAGTTCGGGAGCGGAAGCTGGCTCAGAATCGCGGCGGAAGTCGAATTGATCTCGTTCGAGGGGATCGTGTTTCCCGGAAACGGAGTTGCGATGACGTTTCCTGCCGGCCCCACATGACGCGTTGCGGGGTCCTCAATGATCGTGGGCACCGAGGAAAAGTTGCCGGTGCGCAAAGCCGCCGGCGGTACATCGCTGATGGAGCTGCCCGATACGCTGTTCTGTCGCGTACCCTGGTAATCGGCGAAGAAGAAGGTGCGGTTGCGCCTGATCGGACCGCCCAGAACGCCTCCGAACTGGTTTTGGTGGAACGGCGAGCGCGAATTGCCGGCGGCGTTGGTAAAGAAGTTATTCGCATCCAGATCGTCGTTGCGCAGAAACTCGAATGCCACGCCGTGAAACTGGTTCGTCCCGGTTTTGATGCTGGCGTTCATAATCGATCCAGCGGCGTGCCCGAATTCGGCCGCGAACGCGTTGGTCTTGACCTTGAATTCCTGCACCGCGTCGACCGAAGGAACCACCGCGACTCCGTTGCGCCCGATGGAACCGGCGTTGGCGACCGTGTTGTTATCCACTCCATCGAGCGAAACGTCGATCGCCGTGAAGCGGCCGCCGCCCGCAATGAATGGCAGGTTCGACCCCATCCCGAACATGGGCGTCGTGTTTCCGGACAGCAATCCCAGGGCGAACGGATTGCGGCCGTTCAGAGGCAGCTCGAGGATCTGGGTGTTCCCGATGACTTGTCCCAACGAGGAGGTCACCGAGTCCACCAGCGGCGCCGCGCCGGTCACCTCAACCGACTGGCTCATCGAGCCCACCTGGAGCTTCACCTGCAGATTCACGGTCTGATCCACGCGCAGGTCAATGCCGGAGAGCGTTTGGCTGACGAAGCCCTGGGCGGAGACGCTTACGGTGTAGGCGCCCAGGTGCATAAACGGAGCGTTGAATTCGCCGCGTTCGTTGGTGACGGCGGAGCGCGATTCGCCTGTCGCGGTGTGCTTCATCGTCACTTGCGCGCCGACAATAGCAGCGCCACTGGGATCCACCACGGTTCCCGTGATGGTGCCCGAGGCCACCTGCGACCAAGCCGCCGAAAGGCTGATAGAAATCAGAATGAAAAACCGCAAGGATTTCGACATAGAATCTCCCTTTTTCTTTGGTGCCCTTACTTCCTGGCACTTAACTGGATTACGGCCGCGTCCCTGGCGGGGACCCGGACCCGGACTGTACTGCCGCTGATCTGGGCAGCGGCGCTCTCCCAAAGATCTTTGGCCGAAACCCAGGGCCCACCGTCGACCACCACCGAAACGTCTTGCGGCTGCGCGGTCGGATTGATCACCCAGAGATGAGTGCCGCCGTCGCCCTGGTGCAGTCGGGCTGCGATGGCCGGGTTGGATACCGTCACGCGCTGCTTGCGCGGCAGCAGCGCCTGAAAGGCGGCCTCGGTGGCGGCATTCGGTTTGCGGAAATACGCGGCCGCCGGAAACGTGCCCATCAACAAAGTTCGGCCCTTTCCGAAATGGTTCTCCACCGCGGCAACCGATCCATCCGCATACCAGCCGGCCGCCTTGCCGGTGGTGGCGCGATAGGTTTGCTTGAAGAAGCGGCCGCCCACCGTGCGTTCGCCCAGGCGCCAGGTCAGGTTCTCGAGCAGATCGGGGGTGAAGTCCACATCGGTTTCCACCGCGCCGAAAACCTCGGCCAAGCCCAGGTTAGGCTGCGAAGCTCCGGCATGTCCGCCGTCACCGAAATACCCGGGAACACCTTCGGAAATCAGATAGCCGCCGTTCTCGACATACCGCCGCAGCCGGTCCGCGGTCCTAGCCGACAGCATCTCCGGATACGGAAGGTAGGCCACCGGATATTCGTCGATGTTATCGATGAGTACCCAATCGGGTTGGATATTGGAATCGAAGAACGCGCGGTAAGCTCCACGCGCGGATTCGGCGTAATAGGAAGTGTTTCCCTGCTGCGCGAAATTGAACCGCTCGGATTCCGGCACGAAGACAATCCCAATGTCACCCTTCACCGGGTGCGACTTCCACAAAGTCGGGTTGGCATTGGTCCAGTGCGCCAGTTTGCCGGCCATCTCCGAGCGTGGCGTGGGCGAGCCGTCCATGGCGAACGGACCGAAAGCTCCGAACAGCGGACCATCGAGCAACGGCCGGTACCGGAGATAAAGCAGGCCGCTGGCGCCGGTCGCGAAGGAGACCATGTTCCAGACGCGCAGATCCCGCTCATCGGGCTTGCGTCCGTCCGCGAGCGGCCGGTTCAACACCTCGGATTGCATCCACAGCGGCCCGCCCTGCGCCTCCGCGTGCCAGAAAGGCTTTCCCCGCGACGCCGCCCGCACCAGGTCGAACGCGTGAAACTGCTTCCAGGGCTCATTGCCCTTGCGCGCGGCGACCCACGTCAGACCGTACGTTTCCACCTCGGCGGCGGCTCTCCAGTCGTTGGCGGACACCGAGGGCAGCAGCTCGATGGCGTAGCCGAGACCGTGCATGGTGATTCGGTTCTTCCGGTCGACGGAACGAATCACGTCGCGGCGCCAGCGCAGCAGCTCGTGAGCGCGGTCTTCGCGGAATTCCAGCCAGTCCAGCCAATCCGGATTGGGGCCGCCGACACGTGGAGCGTCCACATCGCTCCAATCGGCGAAGCTATAGCGCCGCCACGCCTTTCCCAGCGCTTCCACGCTTCCATACTTCTTCTGCAGCCACTTGTGAAATTCGGCGATGGACGCGGGACAGTAGCAGTAGATGCGCCCCAGGCCGGTGCCGTGGTGCTCGTTGGGGATATAGGCGCTTGAGGCCGTCTGCAGATAGTAGCTGGCTCCGCCATTGGTATTGCCTTCGTTCCACAAGTCGTACCCATATAGAGCCGGATTATCCTTGTAGCGGGTGGCCAAAGCCTTGAGGAACGCTTCGGCGCGGGCGCGAACCTCGGGATTGTCGAGACACATTCCCGGAAAGCCGCCGGTGGCGCTGGAGCCGGAATACTCGCGCTCGCCCTTGAATCCGTCCTGCGCTTCGAAGCGCGCTTCGGGGTACATCCGGAACATCCATTCCGGCGCGGCGGTGATCATCTCGGCCAGAACCGTCTTGATGCCGTTCTGAGCTTCCAACTCGATCATGCGGTCGTAATCGCGCCAGTCGTATTTGCCAGGCGCCACTTCCACCGCGGACCACATCACCCAGTGCCGGAACATGTTCATGCCGGTACGCGCCGCCGTCTGGTGGTCTCGAGCCCAATCCTGCTCGGGAGGGTTCGACTTGCGAAAATATACGGCGCCGTAGGGGAAGACCGGGTCCCGATCCGTGGCGCCGCCGGGGCCGGTTTGCGCGCAGAGTGCAAAGGTGCTCAGCAGGAGCGTCGCTACGAGGCGGCTCATTTGCGAAATCCTCCAAAGCTAAAGGGCCCCAACATTGGAGCACCGGTCCGCCAGCCGGTCTGAATGGTACGACCATTAGACCAAGTTCAAAATCGAGTATCCTTATGGTGCATCCCGCCTAGGGAGCTGTCAAGGTTTTTTTATGTGAAAACGCGGACTGGTTTTCCGCGATCACCTGCTTCAGCCGACACCCAGGACGGGCGCTTTCGCCGGGATGAAACTCACAACATGGCGAGCGGCGTGTCGTGCGCGGGCGCCGGAAAGGCGCGGTCGATGGCCGCGAGATCTTCCTCCGACAGGTCCCATCCGGCGCCGCCGGCATTTTCGCGGGTGTGGTCCGGATGGCCGGTTTTGGGAATGGTGAAGAGTTGCGGCAGGCGGGTGAGAAAGTTCAGAGCTACCTGGCGCGCGGTGCGTTCGTGGCGTTCCGCCACTTGGAGGAGCACCTTGCCGCCCGGCGAATTCGGGCGCGGGAAGGCGCCGTGGCCAAATGGCGAGTAGCCCACCACGGCAATCTCGTGCTGCTGGCAGTAAGGGATCAGCTTGCGCTCGATGCCGCGCTCTCCCAGGTGGTACAGCACCTGGTTGGCTGCCAGGCGATGGTGGCGCAGGGCGGCGTGCGCGGCCTTAACCTGGTTCACATCGAAATTGCTGACGCCGGCCAGGCGGATACGGCCATCGTCGATGAGCTTTTCCATGGCGCGCATGGTCTCGGCGATGGGGTAGCGGCTTTCCCAGTGAAGCAGGTACAGATCCAGGTAGTCCGTACCCAGCCGTTTCAGGCTGCGCTCGCACGCACGCAGCGTGGCCTCGTAGCTGGCGTTGGAGGGGAGCACTTTGCTCACCAGGAACACCTCGCCGCGGCGCCCGGCGATGGCTTTGCCGACCAGTTCTTCGGCCCGCCCGTTGCCGTACATCTCGGCGGTATCGACGTGGGTGAGTCCCAGATTCAAGCCGGTGCGCAGCGCCTCGACGGCGCGCGATTCACTCTCGCGCGCGCCTTCGATCATCCAGGTCCCCTGGCCGATCACCGGCACTTCCACTTGCGAAAAACCGAATGGCCGTCGGGTCACCACACCATTATGCCAGCCATCTGGTTCGGCGGCCCGCACAATAAATGATGCTGGAGCTTCCGAGGCTGCGGGAGGGTGCGCGATCGAGAGGGCGGAATTGTCGAGTTCACGGTCGCTGTACCGGATGCACAAAGATGCACAAGAATGCACAACGCCGCCGGCCGGCAAGAGTCGGCTTCCGGCAGAATCGGGGCCGGCACGAGTGCCGGCGCGCGGGTTAAGAGCCTGTGCCGCGGTGCACAAAAATGCACAATGCGATGGATCTCGGCCTCTTTCGCCCGCACGCTGAAGTCCGTGACGACTGGCTGCGCCACTTCGCGATTTCGCACGGCTAAGTGTTTTGAATTCAGTCTAACCGCGGTGAATTTGCCGCGCCACGGAACCCTAAGCGGCGGCGGCGCATCTAACAAATACCGAGTATTCGGTAAGCCTTGCCGCTAACCACGATCTAACTCCTCTCTGAGTGCCCCCCGATCGGGATTCGACTTAAATTTAGTTACAAAACGGAGGATTGTCATGCAACATATACAGGAAACCACAACGAAGAACTATTTGTTCGTCAGCGATTTCGATCAAACGCTCAGTTTCCACGATTCAGGACTGGTCTTGAGCGAGCTGCTCGGCGTGCCGGAGTTTGCCGAAAGAATCCAGGGACTGGCGAAAATCCACCTGGTTCAGCAGGGCGGGGAACTGTCCTACCTGCTGCTGCACGATCCGGAGTATCGCAAAGTGCGCCGCGAGCACCTCCACGAAGTCGGCAAGCGCATCCGCCTGAAACAGAATATCCCGACGCTGTTTAAGCTGCTGAAGGATCTGGATGGCCATCGGTTTTCGTTCTACGTGGTGTCGGCCGCGCCGCAGGAAGTGATTCAATCGGCGCTGGAGGGTATCGTGCCCGCCGATCACATCATCGGCACGCAGTTTCAATATGACCCTCAGTCGGGGGAGATTCAATCCATTCTGCGGGTGCCGGCGGGATACGGAAAAGTGGCGGTAGTGGACGAGCTGCGCGCCAGGCTGTCGCTGAGCTACAACCGGATCGTCTATGTGGGCGACGGCAGCTCCGACGTACACGTGATGCTGCACGTGAACCGGCTGGCGGGTCTGACCATCGCGGTTTCGGAAAACGACTATATCAACCCCATCGCCCGGCGCACGGTATTGAGCGACGATGCGTTGAGTGTGCTGATCCCGGTGCTGGAGGAACTGGCCGGCTGGGACCAGAACCGCATCCGCCGGTTCTTCGAGGCCAACGGCTTCGCGTTGCAGGCGTGGGACAAGGTGCAGACCGACACGCTCAAAATCCATCCGGTGGCGCAGCCGGCCGCGGCCGCCGCTCCGGGGGTGGTGTAAATGTTGGAAGCCATTGGGTGGGTCGCTACGGCGGTTTTCTCGGCGTCCTATTTCTTTCGGCAGCCGTCCGCGCTGCGCCGTATCCAGGCCGGCGCGGCATGTTTGTGGATCGCCTACGGGGTGGCGATTCACGCCCGGCCGGTGGTAATCGCCAACGTGATTGTGGCCCTGGCCGCGCTGTATTCGGCCTACCGGAAAGAGCGGAAGCCGGCGGAAGAAGAGTAGCGGTTCGGGTTGGCCGTCAAAGAGACTTCAACCGGACGTTCTAAAGGGAGCCAGCTCACCCGCAGGGTGCGGCTGCCGGCTGGGGTCAGTACCAGTTCTACCGGCTTTCCCCCAATGACAAGGGGCTCCGCACTCGCGCCGACGCTCGGCGCGCCATGCGCGAGCGGGTGTCGAGAAGAGTCTCCGAACTTCTGACGTCGTGGAATTTGGGTTGAGCCGGGATTCGGTGACCGAGGGGTGGGACAGACCATCGTTTTCGTGGTCTGTCAGGCCCCCGCCAGACCACAAACGCTTGACGACAAAAAACGATCGTCTGTCCCACCCGGTTTGCGGCACCGATTTCCCGCCGGTTGGGTCAGCCAATTTTCCTCAATGCCTGGAAATGCCCGGCGACGTCAGGAGTTCGGAGTCCCGACGCGGCACGCACCACTGCGCGCGCCACGAAGGCCTCCAGCATTTGGCACGGTCATTTCGCGATGAGTCGCTCAGCGCTGAAGGTCGCCGGGCTTCTCCGGAATGCCCGGTTGGTCGAGGAACTGCGCGGTGGTAGCGGGGCCAAGATCTTTCCAGTTCTGCAAAACCCAAACTACCTTCTTAGCGGGAGTCACCTCCAGGGCCTGAATGACGTTAGGGCGATCGGTGGGCTTGGTTCCTCCAGTCGAGCTGAAGATGACGGTGTTCCCGTTAGCCAGCCGCTCGGCGGTCTGGACGTTGTGCAGCGCGATGTCCGCGGGCAGGTCGGATTGTTTGAGCTCCCACACGGTCTCGCAGCTCGAGTTCACTTCGCGCACCAATTTGTCGTGCTCGTCGGCGATCAAGGTGTTGCCGTTGTGCAGACGAATCGCGGCCCACGGTGTTGGGATGTCGCAAGACCAGATCTGGTGGAAATCCTTGTCGAACTCCGCCACTTTGTGCATCCTGAGGAACGACAGCAGGTAGGTGCCGGCGGCGGTCACACGGGCGCGGCGGAATTGCGGGTGAACGGTTTTTGGATCGGTGAGACTCTCAGCCGGCAGGGCGTGAGCCAGTTCCAGCACTCCGGTTTTCGTATTGACGATCATCAGCTTGGGCGGCAGACCATTCCGCACCAGCATGACTTTGTCGAGCCCAATTGGCTGGCAAGTGTGGACTTCCGTTTTCGGCGGCGGATCGTAGTTCCAGACGACTCTCTTCAGCGGCGTAACCTCCGAGACACGAAATTGGCTGGCGAAGAGGATGTTGCCGTTGCTGAGCATCCACAAGTCGTCAATCTCGCCGGCCGGTCCTGTCGAGTAAGTCCAGACGACTTTGCCGCGGTTCACCAGGAAGATGGTGTTGTAGCCCTCGCCGGCATAAAGCATGGGATGCTGGGCCAAGCCTCGCCCCGGGCGCTCGGGGACGGAGGAAGGCTCGGGCCAGTTGCGCGGCGCCGGCGCGGCTTCCGACGGTCCGAGCGGCGGAACGTCGGGGGCCGCGAACCGGCTCAGCAGGGCCAGCAGCGGCGATTCCGGCCCACTGACGGCAAACGCCGGCAAGTGGAGAGCGCCGACGCAGGCGAATGCGCCGCCCATCAGACACAAGATATCGATTCGAAGTTTCATCGCAATAAACCTCACTGAAATTTGCGGCCCACTCCGGCGTCCTTCTCAGCCCGCGCTCCGGGTGACGATCCGGCTGTCCGGCAAATCGTCCGTCATGGCCACCGCCCGGACCGTGGCTTTAGCGAAAACCCTAGCCGGCCCGGTGTAGCGGGTGGAACGATCGGTGGGAACGCTTCCGTCGGTGGTGTAGTAGATGCGAGCCCCGCGTGTAGCGCACCGAAGGGTGATCTTTCGCAGGGAAGCCTTCGGACCCGGCGCGGTGAAGATCGCCGGCGGCTCCACGGGCGCGGCGGTCATGGGGAGATAGAGCAACTCGATGCCCTGACCGTGTTCGCGGTCCAGGTTGCGGGAGTAGCGGCGCGTGGCATCGTCATCCCAATGCTCGAACACGCCCAGACTGTTCACCCGCCGGCCGCCCTGAGTGTAGAGCGTACCGGAGGGCGGGTTGCCGGCCAGGGCCATCTCATGCAGGTAATCGTCGGTGTACTCGCGCAGCAGGATGCGGGGGCGGTTGTGGTCACGGGGATCGCCATTGTTAACGGTCTGCGAGTGCAGGATATCGACTCCCACCGAGTCGAGCGCCACGCCGTCGAGCGACGCCAGGATACTGGCCGGCCAATCCGGGTTTTCGTAAGGCGTTACGCGGTTGTGGAACGGAGCGTTGGGAAAGTGCAGCGGGTAAGACTCGTGCTTCCTGGCACAGTAGAGGCCGTCCAGGACAAAGAGAACCGTTTTGGCGCCGAGGTTCGGCGCGGCCGCCAAGTCCACCATCGGAGAATAGGTCCGGCCCTTCGCCAGGACATTTGTGTCGATGGTGTCGTGCATTTCCCGCGTGCCCAGGATCGAACCGAAGTGGTTCTTTCCGGTCATGCTGACACCCGTTTGCCCCTGGTCGCCCAAACGCGCTTCTTCTCCGCCTTCCATGAAATTCCACGGATACGACTGCGCCTTGACCAGCGCCATGTTGATGAGGTAGGTGGCGGCCATCACTTGGCGCGGCATCAAGCGGGCGTTCTTGTACTGCCCGGCGGAATAGGTCACGCCTTCGACCCAATCGGCGCCTTCCAGGCCGTGATGATCCCCGTAGCCGGGGTTGCGGGGCTGCTTGCCATCGGGCGGATCCTGCTGCACGAAGCGGACGTCTTTGAACTCGCCCCAGACCTTGGTCAGAACGATGGGCGCGATAGCGCGGCGCGCGTCGTAGACCAGGATATCGGCGGGCGCGACGCGCGCATGGAAAACCAATTGGCGCACCATGGCCAAGACCATTTGCGGGGAAACGTCGACAAGATTATTGATCTTGGTAGTGTGGCTCACGTTGAAATTGGCCTTGATGGCCACGATTTCACCGGCCCGAACCCCGCGATTCCCGATTCCACGGGCGCGCTGGTGGTAGTAGTCAAAGATCGCCCGCCAGGCGTCCTCGTCCGTGGCGGTGCTCGTGAGCTTGCGCAGACAGGCTGAGAGCATGGCGCCGACCTTGTCCTGGTCGGTGTTGACATCGGTCCACCACTGGTCGGAATCGAGCTTCCAGCGGCCGGCCCACTTCGTGGCGTCCGGATTGCGAGCCCAGACGACGCGGCCCGGGTCGATGCCTCGAGCCACACCCTTGGGCGCATTACGCTCCTGGGGAGCGAAGTTGAAGTGGGTGGTGCCGATCTCCGCCGGTTTGGCCGGCAGAGCGGCGGCGGCCAGTCCGGCGCCAAGGAAGGCCCGGCGCGAGTAATGCGAGTGGAAAGCGCTCATAGTTATCGTTGAATGACCTCATCGTAGGCCCGCGACCGCGAACCGCCCGCCCGGGCCTACCGCCGCCGGCGCTTTTCCAGCGCCGCGCGCTCCATGATCGTCGTGGCCCACAGGAAACCCGCAACCGCCTCCTTGGCGTTGACCGTCTTTTTGCAGTGGATGTAGTCCGCGTAGCTCGCCTGCACGCACAGGCCGTCGCAGGCGCCGTACACGTCCACCAGCCCGTCGTCATCGATCTTCGCGCTCGCCGCGATCGCCTCGTACCCGCGCTTTACCACGCCGCCATACGCCTTCGCGGAGAGTAACCCCAAATCGATGCCGCGCCGCAGCGCGTACGTGAGCATCGCGCTCCCGGAACTGTCGATCCAGTTGCCGCCGCGGTTGCCTTTGTCCACCACCTGGAACCAGCCGCCGGTTTTCCCGTCCTGGGTGCGCTTCAGCGCGGCGGCCAGGCGGGTGTAGATGTCCAGCACTTCCGCGCGGCGCGGGTGGTCTGCCGGCAGCGCGGCCAGCGTCTCCACTACCACCAGCGCGTACCACCCAAGGCCTTCGCTCCACACCTCGCTCGAAAGACCCGTCTTCGGGTCGGCCCACGCGTTCTTTCGCTCCGGGACCACCAGCGCCAATTCCGGCTTCGCCGCCCACGCGTGATAGTAGAGTCCGCCGTCGCCTTTGCGTGCGTGCGTCGCGAATATCGCGATCTGCCTGGTGGCCTCGTCAAAACAGTACTCGCGGTCGCCGATCGACTGCCCGTATCGGACCAGGAAGGTCTGCCCCATGAAGACGCCATCCACCCACATCTCTCCCGGCAATCCCGGACTATGCCAGAAACCGCCGTCGGGGTTCCTCGGGTATGTGTCGAAAGCCCTGCGAACCTGGCCCGCCGCCACGCGGTATCGGGCGTCGTGCGTGTGTTCGTACAATGCCACCAGCACGGCGCCGGCCATGATATTGTCCAGGCTGTTAAGACGGACATTCACCAGATTGCCGTCTTTGTCCACGAACGGTTCGATCTCGCGTGTGATGAAGCCGAGGTACCGCCGGTCGCCCGTGGCCCGCCACAGCATTTCGAAACCCAGAAGCGTGTAGCCCTTCCAGTACGACCACCGGGCCAGGCGATCTTGCGGCGTGCCGGGGTTTCGCTTCATGAGGGTGTCGGCCATTGCGATGGCCCAACTCGGGGGAGTGGAACCGGCGCCGCCAGCGGCTGGCGCCAGCGCGAACAGGCACGCAACCGAGCCCAAGAAGTAAAGTTTATGCATTCGCCATCAGTCCTGCCTTTCCGACATATCCGCCGCCATTGCGGTGCAAATCCAGGGTTGGCCGCCCGATGTATCGCGAACCGGCGGGGCGGTCAATTCTTGATCCGGACCTCCTGCCAGGCCGGCAGCGAAACCGTGGTCCGGTAGTTCGAGTCGTTATAGTCTGGATTGCGGACCGGCGCATAAATCCGGCGCCCGGCGAAGGGACGATCCTGGGTGTAGATCCAGACCCGTTTCCGATCCCAGAGGATAATCTCATCCCGCTGGTCGCCGGTAACATCGAGCACTGCCGCCGCCAGATCCGGGTGCCCATCGTCGGGAAACATCACCACCCGCCGCAG
>JBKQVG010000337.1:0-20435 GCA_052325345.1 Bryobacteraceae bacterium | reverse complement strand
AGTTTCAGCGGCTTCTACCTTCCGCTCATGATGGTGTTGTGGCTCCCAAACCGCGCTGTGCAGATGGTTGCGAAACTCCACCGAAATGCCGCGCAGGATCAGCAGCCACAACACCATCATGAGCGGAAGGTAGAAGCCGCTGAAACTGGAAGCGTAGAGCGCCGGAAAAGCGAAGTACAGCGTGCCGCCGCCAGCCAGCAGCCATACCTCGTTGGCGTCCCACACCGGGCCGATGGAAGCCAATACGGCGCGGCGTTCGGGGTCCGTCCGCGCCACCAGCAGATGAAGAATGCCGGCGCCCAAATCGAAGCCGTCCAGCACCACGTACACGGCGATCATCGCCGCCACCAGGCAGAACCACAAAGTAGGAAGGATAGATGCCGGCATGGCTCAGGCTCCTTGGGCTTCCGGCCCGTGTTCGATTTCGCGCCCCACCAGAAACAGGAACAGCATCGCCAGAATGGCGTACGTCCCCATGAAACCGATCAATGTGAAAAGTGCGTTGCCGGCGGAAACCCGCGGCGAAAAGCCGGCCTGGGTGCGCAGCAGGCCGTAGATCAGCCAGGGCTGCCGCCCCAGTTCGGCGGTCATCCAGCCGGCCGTGGTGGCGATATAAGGAAACGGCATCGCCAGCATCAGCACCCACAACAGCGGACGCGAGCGATACAGAAACCCGCGCCACGCGCCGATCGCGGCCACGATCATCACCGCGCCCAGCAACGTGCCTAGGCCCACCATGATGTGATAGCTGTAATAGAGCAGCGGTATGTTGTCCGGCCAGGTGTCGCGCGGAAACGCGTCCAGCCCCTTCACTTCCGCCTTCCAGCGCCGATACGTGAGGAAACTCAGCGCGTCCGGAATCGTCAGCGGATTGTCCAGCCGCTCGCGTTCCATGTCCGGTTGTCCCACGATCGCGAGCGGCGCGCCCGCCTCGGTGTGGAACTGGCCCTCCATCGCCGCCAGCGTCACCGGCTGGCTCTCCAGCATGCCGCGGGCCTGGCCGTCTCCGGTGGGAAACGGCAGCAGTATGGTGGAAATCGTACCGGCGATCACGCCCCAGCGCACGAAGGTGCGGCCGTACGCTTCGTGCCGGCGGGTCAGCAGGTAGAACGCACCCACCGCGGCCATCGCGAAGCTGGCCGTCACCACCGATGCCGTCATGTTATGCAGGTATTGCCAGAACACCCACGGATTGCCGACCAGCCCCCAGAAGCTCTTGAGCTGCATCATTCCGGCGGCATCGATGCTATAGCCCGCCGGGTGTTGCATCCAGGCGTCGGTGGCGATGATGAAGAAGCCGGACAGCCACGATCCGAGAAATACCAGAAATGCGGCCAGCCAGTGCGCTTTCGGCCCCAACCGTTTTTCGCCGAAAAGGAACGCCCCCAGAAAGCTGGATTCGAGGAAGAACGAGAACATCCCTTCCATCGCCAGCGTCTGTCCGATCACGCCGCCGGCGGCTCCCGAAAACCGCGACCAGTTCGTGCCGAACTGAAACTCCATGGGAATTCCGGTTACCACCCCCATGGCGAAGTTGACGGCGAAAATCTTGGCCCAGAAACGGGCCGCCCGATTGTAGTGTTCGTCGCCGGTGCGGATTGCCGCCGTCTTCAGAATCACGATCAACAGAGCCAGCCCCATGGTCAATTGCGGAAACAGATAGTGAAAGGTGACGGTAAATGCGAAATGCAGACGATGAATGGTAAGTGCGTCCATAATGGCGAAAAGAACCGAACGTAAGCTAATATACTAACGCCGCTCGTCTGGCAAACTGGAGGGATGAGCTTTCTCGACAATCTGGAGAACAACCTCAAGAGCCTGGAATCGCGCGAAGAGGGGCGGGATTCCGACGAGCGCGAGGCGCGCCAACGCGCCGCCGAGCGGGCCCGCGTCCAGGCCGCCGCTCCCTACGCCGAAGAGCTCAGGAAAAGTCCGTTCACCGAGGAGCTGCTGCGGCAGACCACCCGCGTGGGGCACGCCGTGCGCACCAAGATTCACGTCGCCTGGCTGGGCGCCACGCTGCGCCTGGAGGCCCGCGAGCGGCGTCTGGAACTCCGCCCCACCGCGAGCGGTGTCGTGGCCGTCAGCATCGAAGACGGCCGCGAAGTCGGTTCCGAACCGGTCGACCTCGCCGGCGATCCCGGCGCCCTGCTGCGCGCCTGGCTGGGAGTATAAAGTAGGACAGACTTCCAGGTGATCCCCCGCCAGGGCGCGGCTGCCGGCTGCGGAACCCGGAGCGAACTGGTAACCTTGGTTCCGTCAGGACCCATCCATAAGCTGGCGAGCACCATGATGCGCGTCGCGATATTCTTCGCCGTATCCGCCGTCATCCTTCGGCTGTCGTGGCGGTCGCTGAGGGACTTGCGGTCCCACGGCTTCTATCGCTTTTTTGCGTTTGAACTCCTCTCCGCCTTGATCCTGCTAAACGCTCCGATGTGGTTTCGCGACTGGCTCTCGGCTCGCCAACTGGTGTCATGGTTCCTCGGAGCCGCCTCGATAGGACTGGCGATGGAAGGATTCCGGTTACTTCGCCTGCTCGGCAGGCCGGCGGCCACCGCCGCCCGCGGCGCCAATCTTCCCTTCGAGAACACCACCGCCCTGGTCACGATTGGCGCCTATCGCTTTATCCGCCACCCGCTGTACGCATCTTTGCTGGCGCTTGTGTGGTGCGCTTATCTAAAGAATCCCTCGTCGATCGGTGGCATTGTGCTGGCGCTGGGCGCGAGCGGTTTCCTCATCGCCACATCGATTGCCGAAGAGCGGGAGAACCTCGCGAGCTTCGGTGCGGCCTATGCGGCTTACATGAAACGCACTCGGCGATTTGTGCCGCTCTTGTTCTGAGCGGGCATCGGCGCTTACGCCTGGCCCGCGTGGGGCAAGCCGACCAGTAATACCGACCGCCCCGGCGTGGCTATTGCCCGGCCTGGACCTCGTGCAGCAGATGAGGGTGCCGGTCGAGCACCATGAGAAGTTTCACCATCTCGAGCGGCGGCTTGGTCTTGCCGTTCTCGTAGCGCGAAAACGCATTGGGGCCGCCGCCGAAGATTTCTTGCGGACGCGCGCGATGAAGCCCGGATCGACAATGGAGGCGTTCACCTGCTTGTTGAACTCCCGTATCGCCGCGCTGACAGGTTTCGATTCCGCCGCTCTAGCCGGGCATCGATGCTACCGCGCGCGCCCTTACTTTCGCCGGAAGGTATCGCCTGGAATCCAGTCCGGGAGCTTTTCCTGGTTGGCGATGGTGGTGCCGAGCAGGAAGCCGTAATCGGCCGCCTGTGCCAGCGCGGTGAAGTCCCAATCGTCGTGGAATTCGTCCGACGGCTGATGGTAGTGGAGCGTGTTGTACTCCTGAAACAGGCGCTCGCCATAGCCGGGCGGTTTACCGTAGAATTCGGTGCCGACGCCGATCGAAAAGGCGGGGATGCCGGCGCGGGCGAAGGAAAAATGGTCGGAGCGGAAATAGTGGCCCTGCTCGGGGTGGGCATCCGGCTTGACGGCCAGGTTCATGCGGCGCGCAATGGCCTGGGCTTCGGCGAGCGCGGTGGTACGCTCGGCGCCGGAGATGACGATTTCGCGGGCGCGTCCCCAGGGAAAAACCGCGTCGTAGTTGAGATCGATGGCGGTTTTCGCCGCCGGAACCAGCGGGTGCGCGGCGTAATATTCGGAGCCTTTCATGGCGCCCTCTTCGGCGGTGAAGGACAGGAACAGGGCGGAGCGGCCGGGTTTGTGCGGCAGCGCGGCCCATGCCCGGGCCAACTCCAACAAGATGCCGCAGCCGGTGGCATTATCGATGGCGCCGTTGTAGATGCTGTCGCCGTTGACCGGAGCGGCAATTCCGAGATGGTCCCAATGAGCGCTGTAGACGACGAATTCGTTTTTGAGGCTGGCGTCGCTGCCCGGCGCCATGGCGGCCACGTTGCGGGTATGGATCTCGCGGACTTTGGAATGGATGCGGCCCTCGATGCGGATGCCCAGCGGGACGGGTTTGAAATCCGGCCGGTCGGCGGCGGCGAGCATCTCGTCGACGGTCTTGCCGGCCAGCCCCAGCAGTCTTTCGGCGGCGGCGCGAGAAAGCCAGCCTTCCAGGGCAAGGGCGGGCTGTCCGGCGCCGAGCTTCAGGAAAGGCGTTTCGCGCCCCCAGGAACTGCGTACCACATCCCAGCCGTACCCGGCGGTTTGATCGGTGTGGAGAATCAGCACCGCCTTAGCTCCCCGCCGTAGTCCCTCTTCATATTTGTAAACCCAGCGGCCGTAATAGGTTAGAGCCCGGCCGTCGAAGAATTTCGGATCCTCGCTGGGCGGTTCGTTGGTAAACAATACCAGGACTTTACCGGTAAGGTTCTGGCCTTTGAAATCGTCCCAATTCCACTCGGGCGCGCGGATTCCGTGTCCCACGAAGACGGCGTCGCCCTCGAAGCGGGTATCGGTGCGCTCGTCCGCGCTAACGCCCACGAAATCGTCCAGCCAGGAGAATTCAATACGCTTTCCATGAGCCAGGGCGGAAAGCTCGGTGCCATCCCTTTGAGTTTCCACGCCGACCAGGGGAACTTCCTGATAATAAGAGCCCCGCGGCCCGGCCGGCTGCGCGCCGGCTTGAGCGAACTGGCGCGCAAGGTATTCGGTGGCCAGATCGCCGCCACGCTCGCCGACACCGCGCCCTTCCAAGGCGTCGCTGGAGAGGAATCGCACGTCCTCGCGGATGCGGCTAGCCGAGATGGAGCCCTCCTGAGCCAGCAGAAGCGCGGCTGCAGTTACCGCACATATGTAGAAAAGCAAGGCTATTCGCATGATGCTCACGGTAACACGACGAATTGCTATGCGAAAATGCGCACAAAAATCCCGAAATACAGCCCAATTAGGGTGGTTTCCCTAACCCTTTCCGGTCACTTGGAATGCTATCCATCCCGGCTGGTAAACACGCGTCGAACGGTACCAGTACCCTTCCAGCGTAAGTTGATGACGAATATCGGTTAATCCTGGGATTTGAATATTGACATCACCCGGCATTCTGATAAACTCGATCAAGGTGCGGCAGGAGGACTGCAGCGCTCGGATTTGCTAACGGTTTCAAAATAGTGGGGAGGAGACATTCTCAGTGATGAAAAAACTAACAGTTGCTTCGGTGCTCGCAGGATTCTTACTGCTTGGCTCGGCACAGGCAACTCAGATCGCCCAGTTTATTGAGGCGAACGGAGCGCAAGACTTTACGCTCACCCTGAACGGCACAACCAACGGCCTCGTGACAACGACCGCCAACGAACAAATTTATGTGATCCTGTCGGGCGCTAATGGCGCTCCTAATAACACTGCAATCCTCGCAGACCTGACGATTACCGGGGACACGTCCACAAGCAACGCTTCGATCAGCTCGGGCAGCGTTCTCTCGCAGGGTGGTTATTCGGGCGGCTCTTTCACGATCGTTGCCGATGCCTCCAGCCCTTACGCGTACCTCGGGACTATCCTCTCCGGCACTTTTGGGACTGGTAACAACACGGCCCTCGGCGGCGCGGCTGACGGCAGTTCGGCAACGCTTTCTTCCTCGGACGGGCCTGGTAATCTCAGCGAGGTGATTTTCACCAGCGCCTATTTTACCTTTGCCCCATCATCGCTTGATTCGCTGGGCTTCTCGATGACTAATCTCAGTGCTGCGTTGACTACGACGGGTAACGGCGGTAACAACTTCTTGCCGTGCAACAGCAGTGGAAGCAACCTTTGTGGCCAGGTGGAACCCTTTACCGCTGCGGGTACGGGCACGTTCTCAGCGCAGTTGGCCTCGAACCCGACTCCGGAACCTGGCACGCTGGCCCTCTTGGGCTCCGCGCTGGTGGGCCTGGGTCTGCTGGGTCGCAAACGCGTTCGCCGCTAAAACAAGATATTCCGAGCATAACTCCTCCTAGAGACCAGGGCGCAACCCAGCGCCCTGGTCTTTTTGTTTTTGAGGACTGCGCAGCGCTTAGAACACGCCGGTCTTGGCCACGGTGGAGGCGGTGAAGCGCAGCGCGCGCGAGATGCGGCTTTCGTATTTTATTCGCCTGCGCTACACTGAAAGCCGATGCGCCAGATGCGTCTTCTGATCGGCCCGGCGGGGTCCGGCAAAACCACCCGCGCGCTGGATAGTCTGCGCGCGGCATTGCGCCGCCGGGAAAGTGGAACGCGCTTGCTGGTGCCCACCGCCACGCTGGCCATGCATCTCGAAAATCAACTGGCGCGTGAAGGCTTGGTGTTTCGGCCGAGCGCGATTCAAACCTTGCACGGGTTCGTGGAGGCGTCGTGCTCCGGCCTGGTGGAGGTGACCGATCCGGTGCTGGCGCTGGTCGCGGCAGAGGCCATCCGGAGGGTGAACCGGGCGGAGTTTGCCGGGGTCGCCGGAATGGCCGGTTTTCATTCGCAGTTGGCGCGCACCGTGACGGAGTTCGCTTCCGCCGGTTGCGATGCCGCACGCCTGGAACAAGCCCTGGCGGGGAACCGGTTGGCCGGCGAAGCCCCTTTGGCCCACGCTTTCACCCAGGTATACCGGGAAGTGGAGCGGCTGCTCGATCGCGCCGGCATGGCGTTGCGCGCGCGCCGCCTGGAGCGCGCCGCCGAACGCATCGCCGCTGAGGGACTGGCTGGCGTGGAGAGCGTCTGGCTGGACGGCTTTCACGCTCTTCCCGCTCCGGAGTTGCGGGTCGTCGCCGCCTTGGCCGCACATGCCGATGTCACCATCACGCTGGCGGAAGGCGAAGCCGGCGACGGCTTGCGGACGCGTCTCGGCGCAATGGGTTTCGCTGAAGAGCGGTTACCGGCTCGCCGGGGGGCGCCGGCCCGCTTGCTGGTGCGCGCCCCGTCGGTCGAGCGCGAGAGCGAAGAAATCGCCCGCCGCATCCTGCAGCAGACGGCGGCGGGAAGGCCGTTCCGCGAAATCGGCGTGATCGTGCGTTCCGCGGAAAACTACGTTCCCTTGTTGCGCACCACGCTCGAGCGCTTCGGAATCCCCGCTCGATTCTACTTCGACCAGCCGCTCGGCGAGCATCCGGTTTCGCGCTTTCTCGTGGGCGCCCTGCGCGCCCTCAAGAGCGGCTGGGATTGGGAACGGACCTTAGCCGCGGTGCGTCTGGCGCCGCGCTTCGCCGAATCGAATGCGGCCGACCGCTGGGACTTCGCCGTGCGGGAGAAAATGCCGGGCTCGGGCCTGGCCGGCCTCAGGGAACTGGCGCGGGAATGCGGAGCCGAGCGCCTGGTCCCCCTGCTGGAGCGCATGCGGGCGCTCGAAGAATGGCAGTTGTTCACTCTCTCGCCGCGGGATTGGGCGGCGCGCTTCGCGGAACTGACGGGCCTCGTCCGGCCGCTCATCGAGGAGCGGATCCGCCCTCAGACGGCGCTCGAATATCGCGCCCAGGCGGTCGCCATGCATTCGTTCGAGGAGGCGGCGGGCGAAACCGCCGCCGCATTGTGCGCCACCGCGGACATACCGGGACGCGAACCGGACCTGGCCGCGTTTCAAGCCGCCTTCGAGACGGTGATGGCGCGCAAGCCGTTGCGCCTTCCCGACGGGCGCCGCAACGTGGTTCACGTGCTGCCGGCTTTCGAGGCGCGGGAGTGGGCGCTGCCGGTGGTCTTCGTGTGCGGGCTGGTGGAAAAACAATTCCCGCGTCTCAACCGCCCCGATCCGTTCTTCCCGGATGCCGCGCGGCGGCGGCTGGGCGCGGCCGGAATCGGCGTTCGCAGCGGCGAGGACTTCGAGCGGGAAGAACGGGCCCTATTCGACGCCGCGATCAGCCGCGCCACCGTGCTCGCCACCGTGACCTATCCCGAGTTCGACGAGCGCGGCGAGCCCAACCTTCGCTCCCTGTATCTGGAGGATCTGCCCTTGGCCGAGGAGACCGCGCGCCCGGCGCGCCCACGGCCGGCGCGCGTGGTGAGGGCGCCTTCGGGCAAGGCCGTCGCGGCGCCGGCGTTGCTCGCCGCGCTGGGCCAGCGGACCGCGAAGCTCTCTCCCACGGCTCTCGAAACCTATCTCAATTGCCCGTTCCAGTATTTCGCGCGGCAGACGCTGCGGCTGGGGCAGCGTCCGGAATCGCCGGAGAAGCGGCTGGATTTCCTCACCCAGGGCAACATCGTGCACAGTACGCTGAAGCGCTGGTATTCCGAGGGAGGGAATATCGCCGCGCTCTTCGAGGCCGAATTCGCCGCGGTGCTCGAAGACAAGAACATCCCCCTTCTCTACCACACCGAGCGGCTGCGCAACCAGATCCGCGACGACCTCCAGGTTTTTGCGAACGACGGCCGCTGGCGGCGCCAGGACTTCGCCTCGCGGATGGAAGAGGTGTTCGAGTTCCAATTCGACGAAACGCTGGTTTTGCGCGGCAAGATCGATCGTCTCGATACCGCTCCGGACGGCCGCGCCTACGTGGTCGATTACAAGTACAGCAACCCCGCCACCACGCGCGGCAAACTGACCGACGAAAACCTGCTGCAGGCTCCGCTCTACGCCATGGCCGCGCGCGAGCGATTTGGAGTTCGCGTGGCGGGTGTCTTTTACCTCGGCCTGAAAAAGGAAGTTAAGTACGCCGGCTGGAGCGAGGACGGTTTTCTCGATAGCCTGCCCATGCGGGACGACTGGCTGGCCGCGGCCCGCCAAAAGACGTTGCGCGTAGTGAACGAGATCCGCTCCGGCCGCGTGGAGCCCGATCCCGCCGACCCGGCCAAGTGCCGCCAGTGCGACTATCGCGATGCCTGCCGCTTTCGCTCCAGACAGGCGGCCGTGGAGGGCGCCGCCGAATGAGCCCGGTCGAGTTTACTCCCGCGCAAACCCGCGCCATCGAAGTGTCCGAACGACGCCAGGATACCTGCATTGTGGCCGGACCCGGTTCCGGCAAAACCACCGTACTGGTGGAATATTTCCGCCGCCTGGTGGAGGCGGGCGCCGACCCGCTGCGCATTCTGGCCATCACTTTCACCGAGAAGGCCGCCGCCAACATGCGCAAGAAACTGGCGGAGCAGTTTCCGGAACCGGCCGGAGTGCGCGGGGCGCTGGAGCGGGCCTGGGTATCCACGGTGCACGGCTTCTGCGCGCGGCTGCTGCGGGAAAACGCGGTGGCGGCGGCGATCGACCCCGAATTCGCCATCGCCGACGAGCGCGACGCAATCCGGCTGCAGCACGAAGCCATGGCCGAAGCCATGAACGAACTGTTCGCCGCGCGGCCGGCCGAGGTGCGCGCGCTGATCCGCGCTCTGGCCTCGTTCGAGTTCGAAGAAGCCGTGCTGGCGGCCTACGACGCCATGCGCGGGGCGGGTTTGGGCATCGAAGCCGTGGCCGCCAAGCCCGCTCCCTCCGACGGCGCCCTGGCCCGCATCGAAGCTCTGGCGGCGGAACTGCGGGAAGCCGGGCCCGACCATTCCGATCCGGCGCTCGCCGAACAACTGGCCGCCGCGCGCGAGGGCGCCGAACGATTGCTGCACGCCCGCACGCCGCGCGAGAAGCTCGCCGTCATCCCGGCGTTTTCTCTCAATCTGCGGCGCGGCAAAAAGAATCATCCCCTGCGTCCGAAGCTGGCCGAGTTAAAGGAACTGGTGGAGAAGCGAGCCGAGCGGCCGCTCCTCACCGTCTACCACGCTCCCGAGCGCGCCACGCTGTTCGAAGTTTTGCGGCGTTTCGACCGAATCTATCGGGAGCGCAAGACGGAGGCCGGCCTGCTCGATTTCGCCGACCTGGAAGAAGCCAGCGTCCGCCTGCTGGAGCGGCACGCCGACACGCGCCGCCGCCTCCAGGCCCAGTTCGACCATATCCTGATGGACGAGTTTCAGGACACCAACGGGCAGCAGGCCCGTCTGCTGGAACTGGCGCGCGCTCCGGGCCGCTTCTACGCCGTGGGCGACATCAACCAATCGATCTTCGGGTTTCGCCACGCCGAACCGGAGGTGTTCCGCCGCTATCGCCAGGAAGTAGCCGACCGCGGCGAGCGCGTCGTCGAGCTGGCGGAGAATTTTCGCAGCCGAGCCGATATCCTGAGCGCCGTCGAGACCGTGTCGGCGGGTGCCGGCGGCATCGAGCCACGAAGCTTAGAAGCCCGGCGAGCCTTCCAGGAGCCGCGCGAAATCTCGGTCGAAGTGGCCGCGTTCACCGCCCCGGATACCGGCGCGGCTCAGACGATGGAAGCGCGCTGGATCGCGCGGCGGATTGTCGACCTCACGTCCGAAGAAAGCTTTCGCTTCGAGGACGTGGCCGTGCTGGTGCGTAATACCGAGGTGCTGGGTACGCTCGCGGACGCGTTAGACGAGGCCGGCGTCCCGTATGTAGTCAACCGCGGCAAGGGCTTTTACGAGAGCGGTGAAGTCGCCGATCTCACCAACCTGCTGCGCGTGGCCGCCAACCCGCGCGACGAAATCGCCCTGGCCGCCGTGCTGCGCTCTCCGCTGGCGGGCGTCTCCGACGAAGGCTTGTTGGCGCTGCGGCTGTTGGGGCCAAACGTGGGAGCCTCGCTCGCCGCCCTAACGCCGGCCCAGGCCGCCGATTTTTCACCCGAAGATTTCACCGCCCTCGACCGGTTTCGCGGCAACCTGGCCGAATGGCGCAGGCGGCGCGAAGCGGTCTCGTTCGATCGCTTGCTGGTAGCGGCCATGGATGACGCGGGCTATCGCGGCGAAACCGGAGCGCGCGCCGCCGGCAACATCGATAAGTTCCTCGCCATGGCGCGCGCCGCTTCCGGGCGCGGAACGCTGGACGAGTTTGTGGACGAGCTGGCGCGCATCCGTTCCACCAATCCTCGCGAACCCGACGCTCCTCCGGACGACTCTTCGGGTGCCGTGAAAGTGATGACGGTGCATTCGGCCAAAGGGCTGGAGTTTCCGGTGGTGTTCATCGCCGCCCTGCACAAAGGGGTCAGGAATACCGCGCCGGTGGTGGCGTTTTCCCCGGCCATCGGCCTGGGAGCGCGCTGGCGCAATCCCGTCACTGGAGAAGATCACGGCGATCTGTTTCACGCCGCCATTCGGCGCGAGCTGACCCGCCGCGAGAGCCAGGAGGGCGACCGGCTGCTTTACGTGGCCATGACGCGCGCCGAACAGCTTCTGATCATGAGTTTTTCGAGCGGCGGCAAGCGGGCTTCGTGGGCGGAACCGGTCAGCGGCAGGTTGCAACTGGACCTCGCGCCCGGCCGCGATGAAATCCTGGAGCGCACTGCGCCCGATGGACATTCCTGGAAGCTGCGCCTGGTCACCGCGGACCGCCCGCCCGAACTGCGAGTCGCGCAGACCGCCGCGGCGGCCGCCGGGCCGGGCGAAGATATGGACTGGCTGGCGCCGCCCGTGGCAACCGGGCAGCAGGATTCCAACGCGACCGTCACCGATCTGGTGGAATTCGCCCGCTGCCCTCGCCGCTACCTGCTGGGCCGCTATCTGGGTTTTTCCGGCCGCGTGGGCGGACGCACATCCGTGGCTGAGGAGTCGGGGGCGCCGGAGACCGCCGAATTGGATGCCGCCGAGTTGGGCACCGCGGTCCATCGGCTGCTGGCCGGCCTCGACGTTCCCAGCCCGGACGCCGAAGCCTTGCGATTGGCCGACGTCTTCCGCCGCGGGCCGCTGGGCCGCCGCCTGGCAAAGGCGGCGCGCGTGGAACGGGAATTCGATTTTCTGATGGCGGTGGGAGACCTGGTGGTGCGCGGCCAGGTGGATCTTTGGTTCGAGGAGAATGGCGAAGTCGTAATCGTGGACTACAAGACCGACGCCGTCACTTCGCACCAGGCCCATCGCCGCGCCGAAGACTACGCCTTGCAACTGCGACTCTACGCCATGGCGGTGGAGCGGGTGGCCGGACGCGCGGTCGCGGGCGCGTGGCTGCACTTCCTGCGGCCCGACACGCTGGTGCGCGTAGACCTGGAGCCGCCGCTGTGGGAATCGCCCGCCCAGATCGCCGCCGAGTTGGAACAGGCCCAGCACAACTTGGATTTCCCGCTGCGCGAGGGCGACCACTGTCACCGCTGCCCGTTCTATCGAGAGCTGTGCCCGGCGGGGCGATGAAAACTTGACGACCTTGCGCCGTCCCTGCCTTACTCCTAACTGAGTTTCTCAATTTCAAAATGCGGGTTAATCTGGTTTGAAGTCCATCATGCGGCCAGCGGCAAAGACCGCTCCCTGTGGTCGCGGCTCCGGTAGCGCGGCGGCTACTCTACCGTGACGTGCGTCCCTTTGCGTTCTTCCTTGGACAGGCTGGCGATGCGCTGATCGAGCAGGCTGCGGATGCCCTTGAGGAATTCCACCCGCGAATTGCGGAAGTGGTCGCGGGTGGCCTCCGACCAGCAATGCTCCAGCATGGGCAGGACGGTGCCGCAAAAGAAGCAGCCGGGTCCGGCTTGGGCTTGCCCGGCGGCGCTTTCGGTCTTTTCTTCCATTTCAGCTCTCCTTCATTTCCACGGTGAGAACCCGATTTTCCAGACGGGCGCGGCTGGGGAGCAGCGACGCCATCGAGGTGGGCAACCCGATGTGGCGGCGGAGCGTGCCGATCTCAACCACTAGCTCATCGCCCTTCTTAAACAATCCTACTTCGCCCTTGGCGGCGAAGGGAAGCTGCAGGCGCACTTCGTAGCGGCCGTCGTGCTTGGCGAAAGCGAAAGGCGCTTCCATGCGCGAAACCGCCGCCGGATCGGTCTTGTCGCCGTAGAGCGTGCCGGCCAGTTCCTCCAGCCGCTCCCTCCCCAGCACCTCGTGGGTGAACAGCGGCACCTGGCGCACCGCGACGGGCGCAAAATAGGCTTCGATTTCGTCCAGGATTTTGTTTTGCGAGGCGCGCCATTCGGCAAACCAGTCGTCTTTCACTGCTTCCGGCAGGACGCGGTTGACGATCACTCCATCCACGGTGAGCCCATGCAGGGAGAAATAAACGAAGGCGCGCTGGGTCTCGCGCAGCACCATGCGCTCGGGGTTGGTTACCAGCCGGACGCTGGTGACCTTGGGGTCTTCGAGCAACTCGCCGATACCGTCCAGCTTGGCAAACAGATCCTGAATGTTAGCGAAGTAATTGTCGGGAGGTAGCTCCACCGGGGACATGCGATTGGCGATCGGCCGTACGGCTTTGACGATGCCGCGCTGGAACGGAAAGATGTGCTTCATGTACCATTCGAGCGTGGTCGGCATGCTCACAAAGCGCATCGATTCGGCGGTGGGGGCGCAATCGAGCACGATGGCATCGTAGCGCTGCTCGCGCCGGAACTGGTTGACGTACATCATCGCGCTCAGTTCTTCCATGCCGGGCAGGATGGCCAGTTCCTCGGCTTCGACGTCGCTGATGCCGGTGGTGCGCAACACCGACACCACGTAGGCGGATATTTCCCGCCAGTGGCGCTTGATTTCCTTCTGGATGTTGACTTCGTGAATGGCCAGGCGCTCGTCGATGGCATACGGATCGCCGGTTTTGGAGTGGAACAACCCGGTTTCGAGATCGAACGAATCGGCCAGGCTGTGGGCCGGATCGACGCTCATCACCAGGGTGCGGTACCCGAGGCGGGAAAGCTGCAAACCGGTGGCCGCGGCCAGGCTGGTTTTCCCCACCCCCCCGTTGCCGCTGAACAGAAGGATGCGCATATCTTATTGTAACGTTGGTACTCGAATGGGGTCGGTTTGCGCCTAACCAAAGCGGATCTCAAGTTTTTCTTGCTACGGCCGATATAAAGGTTGAGACAATTCGCGCCTTGTCCATGTCAAGACATAGCGGACTGCTTGCCCTGGCCGCGGCGGCTCTGGCCATCGCCGCGTTGGCGCATTGGCATACGCCCGACCTTAGAGGACGCACGTTTCGAGTAGGGTTTCAGAACAGTCCGCCGGACCAGCTCATCGGTCCCGACCGTCAGCCGACCGGCCCCGCGGTCGAGATCGTACGCGAAGCCGCCCGGCGGCGCGGTATCCGGCTGGAATGGGTCGCTATGCCTTCCGGGCCGGAGGGCGCGCTTGGGAGCGGCGCGGTCGATCTTTGGTCGGTCCTAAACCGCTTGCCCGATCGCGCCGGGCGGTTCTACATCAGCAAACCATGGTTCTCGCGCCGTTTTTGGCTGGTAGTGACGCGCGGCAGCGGCTACCGGCGGTTCGGCGACCTGGCCGGCAAGGCGGTCGCTGTACTTTATCCCGGCACGCAAGAGCGCGTCGCTCATCTGTTTCTACCCGAGGTCCGCACCCTGCGGGTGAAATCGGCCACCGATGTATTGGGCGCCGTCTGTTCCGGCGCTTCCCAGGGCGGGTTGGTTTGGGAGCGCGGCGGCCACTCATCGGTGGTCGATCCTCCGCCGTCTTGCCAAGGCCAGGAACTCCGCTACCTCAGCATACCGGACGCGCTGGTCTACTCGGGCGTGGGCGCGTCGCTGCGCAACCCCGACGCCAGGTACGCAGCCATGGCCATCCGCGAGGAAATCAGCAACCTGTCGCGCGACGGTGCCATCTCCAGCATTTACTTTAACTGGATGAATCAATCGACCAACGAGACCATGGTCATCGACCTGATGGAAGCGGAGCGCAACCGGAACGTGCTGTTGAGTATCGCCACCGCGGGGCTGGTAATGATCACCGGTTACGTAGCCGCGCAAAACCGCTGGCTCAAGGCATTGCGGCGCACGGCGGACCGGGCCTGCGCGCAGGCCACGCGGGCGGCCGCCGTAAAGTCCGAGTTTCTGGCCAACATGAGCCATGAAATCCGCACCCCCATGAATGGCATCCTGGGCACCTGCGAACTGCTTCTCGAAACGCCGCTCAGCCCGGAACAGTCCGGCTTCGCGCGCATCATATTTGGATCGGCGCGGGCCCTGCTTGGCATCATCGACGATGTCCTCGATCTCTCCAAGATCGAATCGGGCCGGATGCAGATTGCCTCGGATCCGTTCGACATGGAGGAGGCGGCTTCGAGCGTGATCGACGTATTGGCGGCGCGGGCGCGGGAAAAGAAAATCGAGCTCTTGCTCGACATCGCTCCTGGCGCGCGGCGGCGCTTCCGCGGCGATGCCGCGCGCCTGCGGCAGGTGCTGCTGAACCTGACCGGGAACGCCGTCAAATTCACCGAGCGCGGCCACGTGCTGATCGCGATTGCCGCCGATCCGCCCGAGGGCGGACGCGTCCTGTTGCGCATCGCGGTGGACGATACCGGAATCGGCATCGGCGCGCCGGCCCTGGCGCAACTGTTCGAGAAGTTCACCCAGGCGGACGCCTCCACCACGCGCAAGTACGGAGGAACGGGGCTGGGGCTGGCCATCTCCCGGGAACTGGTGGAGCTGATGGGCGGGCGCATCGGCGTGGAAAGCCAACCCGAGCGCGGTTCCCGGTTTCATTTCGAACTGCCGCTGGAGTTGGCGCCGGAAGACGCGGTTGCCGCCGCTCCCCTGGCCGGCATCGATGTGGCCCTGACCTCGAAGGGCGAACCGGCCCGGCGCATCCTGATCGAAACCTTGCAGCAGCGCGGCGCCCGGGTGACGCCCGTTGGCGACCAGGAACCCCTGCCGGACGGCTGCGACGTGGTATTGGCCGACGGCGACGATTGGAATGCCGCCGCGCATCCCAATATGCCGGCATTGCTGCTCTCAAACTCCCGCCTCGCACCGGAGAGGGCGGCCGGAAATGCCACCTGGTTGTTGAAGCCCTGGACGCCGGGCCGCCTCGTCTCCGCCGTACTGGCGGCGTGCCAGGCGGCGCCCCAGGGCCGCGGACCGAAAAACACCCCCATCCGGGCGCCCGGCGCCAGCCCGCCGCCTCCCCGCTTCGCCGGCTCGCGCGTGCTCGTCGTCGAAGACAACGCGGTGAATCAAACCCTGCTCCGCCGCATGGTGGAACGGCGCGGCTGCCACGTGGAAGTGGCCGGTGACGGGGCCGAAGCCGTGCGCATGGCCCTATCCACCGCATACGACCTGATCCTGATGGATTGCCAGATGCCGGAAATGGATGGTTTCGAAGCCACTCGCGCGCTCCGCTCCAGCCTGGGGGATCGCACGCCGCCCGTCATCGCCGTGACCGCCCGCGCCATGGAGGAGGACCGCCTGCAATGCGCAGCCGCGGGCATGAGCGATTATCTAGCCAAGCCAATTAGCGGCGCCCGGGTCGACGAGATGCTTCGTAAATGGTTGGCGGCCAATTCCGTGGAGGCTTTCCCGCACCACGCGCGGTAGCCCCGCCCGCTACTTCTTGCGCAGGTGGATGGTGCCGTTCAGAGTGTAGAACGTGATCAATTCGCCGCCGCCGTTGATGGACCCCTCGAGGCCGCGGCCGTTACGCAGACTCCCATGGCTCGCCCCCATCCCAATCCTCGCGCCCGGTGCCAGGGTGATATCGAAATCCGAAAAGATTGAACCATTTAGCGTATCGAATTTCACCCGAGCCTTAAGGTCGGCCGGCAGGGTGACGTCGATCGATCCATTCAGCGTGCTGAAGTAGGTCGGCTTGTCCTGGGCCACCCGGTCCATAGTCGCCTGGATGACCCCGTTCAAGGTATGCGCCACCACCGTTCCCGAGACATTCGTCAATTGAATCCGCCCCTGGTGGGAATCCGCGTCGATTTCGCCTTGCACTCCCGCCACCGTAATCGGACCGTTCAGCGCCTTGAGCGTCAACGAAGTCTCGACCGGTACGGTCACGGTCAGGCTGCCGTGCATCGGGCCGGAGTCGATCCTGATTGTGTCACCGGCCTGGTCGATGGTCAAACCGCGCGGCAGATCGATGCGCCGCATGCCGTTTCTGTCCCGGGATTCGCGGGAGTCGCGCGACTCCTCAGTTTCCACCACCACGTCTTTAGCGGCGTGGATCTTCACGGTGATGGACCCGTTCAAGGTACGGATGCTGATGGGGCGCGGCGGCCGGGAGCCCTCGGTCCCCGGAATAACGATACTTCTTTGGGCTTGCGCCGTGGCGGCTACCACGAGCAACAGGCAAGCCAGACTCAATCGGGTTTTCATGGTCTTATCGATTCTTTTCGAAACTGTTGCTTTACTGCCTGGTACGGGTACCTTCGGCAGAGATGATTATTAAATTGAAGTTGCCGGTCCTAATTCCTTGCATGCACGCGGATTGGACCGTTGAAGCCGTCGAAGCTCAAAACTGGCCCGCCCTTGCCGATCCGGGCGCTGTTCCATCCGCCGGAGCCCCAGCGGCGGCCGGTCAGTTGTCCGGCGGGCATGGTAAGGTCGAAGTCCGTGTACACGCCGCCGTGAAAGGTCTTGAAGTGCAGGCCGGCATTCAAGTCTTTCTGGAAGTACACATCCACGCTGCCGTTAAAAGTGCGGAAGCTGGTTTCCCTTTCCGGATTGCGGCTGAACACCGCCTTGATGGGCGCATTGAAACTCTTCACCGAACCGGAGCCTGCAATGTCCTCCAGGTCGATGCCGCCGTTGAAGGTTTCCACGCGAAAATCGCCCTGCGTCCGGTGCATCTCCACCGTGCCGCGGTTGAAGTTCTTCAGATCCAGCCGCGCACCGCGAGGAACCTCGATGTCATGGTCATAGCGGACGGAAAAATGGTGATGGCCGCCGTCGGGCCAGTGCGCTTTCACCAGTACGTGGTTGCCATCCTGGGTCATTTCGAGCGTGACGAGCCGCCTGGCATCTTCCAGTTCCGCTTGCGTTTCGGCTCGCATGTATTTGACGGTATGGATTTTGATGACATTGCCGTCGTATCCGGTCACGTGTACATAGCCCATAAAATTGTGGACCGCTAGCTCGGCGTCCGCGCCGCCGACGGTAAAGGATCTGTCCACGGTTTCGCTGTCCGCCAACCTCCAGCGGTCGTTGTCGTCGCGAGGAAAGCCGAAAAGCAGGGCTGGCGCCAGCGCCACCGTCAAAATAGCCAGTTTTTTCACTTTGCCATCTCCTTATTGGGAAAGTCCTAGTTGTTTCAAGCCCCACTCGGCCCGCTGCCGCACGATGGGCTCGGCATCGGTAGAGGCGGCGAGTTGTTTGATTTCCAGCGCGCAATCGCGCGCGTGCGCGTTCACCAAAAATTCGATCAAGGCGACTTGCACCAGCGGCGATTCCTCGCGCACCAGCCCGTCGGCCAGGGTGCGCCGCACGGCCGGGTCGGAGCCGTATCGGCCGAGCCCATCCACGGCCGCCAGGCGCACGTTGACATTTGGATCCTGGCGGGCGGCCTGGACGAGCGCCTGCTCGACCTCGTTATCGGGGCGGGTCAATTGTTGTGCGTAAACCACACCCTCCAGGCGCGAGCCGGGCGAAGACTGGTTCAGCATGGAGAGGGACACCAGTTGGCGCAAATTCTCCACCTGCCCCTGGAGCTGCGCCACGGAAGTCTCCGGCTGGCGCGAGACCGTCAGAAACCGTCCGGCCGCCAGGCCGATAATAAGGAGCGCGGCGGCGCCAGCCAACTGCCAGGCTGGATGTGGCATCCACCCCAACCACCCGCGCGGGCGTTTCGACGGCTCCCGCTGAGCCTGAGCCAAACCCGCCGCAAAGGCGTGCAAGGTTTCCCGGAACCGTTCCGCCAACTCGGGTCCGGGCTCTTCGCCGCCCAGCGCCTCCATGCCTCTCCACACTCGTCCCATGGCGGCCAGCTCGGCGCGGCAGCCGGAGCAGCCTTCCAGGTGTTCCACCAGGAGCTCCCGCGCGGCCTTGTCCAACCAGCCGGCCAAGCACTCCGGAATCTGTTGCCGGTAACGATCGCAATCCGTCATGCCCGTTCTCCGCGAAGCGCAAAAAAGCGTTCGCTCAATTCGCGCAATGCGCGATACATCCGCACCTTCACCGTTCCCACCTCACATTCCAGGGTGGCGGCGATCTCGTCGTACTTCATGTTCAGAAAGCGGCTCAGGATCAGCACTTCCTTCTTCTCCGCCGGCATGGAGGCCAGCGCCCGGCGCAGGAATTCAGTTTCCTCGCGGTCTTCGGCCTGGCGCGCCGGAGAAGGCGCCGCGCTGGCGAAGGTTTCCACGCTGTCCGGCAAGGCAACTTCAGCCGCGTGCCGCCCCGCGTGGTCGAGCCATGCGTTCCGGCCGATTTGAAACAGCCAGGCACGAAATCCGGTTCCCGGCCGCCACGTGTGCCGGTACTTCAGAATGCGGAAGAAGGCTTCCTGCACCAGGTCCTCGCTGGTGGCTCGATTCCCGGTCTGGTGCAGAAAGAACTGAAACAGCGCGCGGTGGTGCCGCTCGAAGAGCGTTTCGAGCCGCGCCACGTCGCCGGCGCTCACCTCGCGCATGATTTGTTCGTCCTCCATCCGTTTTCGCTTACGATATCCATACCACCGCGGCGGGAAAAGGTTACGAAAAAAAATCGGGGCGGTGGACGGGCGGAACGAAGCGGGCGTCCGCCCCGGAAGGCGGCATAGCCGCGGCCAAAGCGGGAAAAGACACCGGTGACAAGTCTCGCCGCCGGTGTCCTATTGGCGCTACCGGGCGGCCGTATGAGTCCTGGGTAGGGCGGATGCCTTCGTCCGTGCGACGCCGTCGTAACGGCAGCCCTTCACAGGCGAAAACGCCTGCTCACAACGGCAGATCAATGGTTTGCGGCCGTTGTGGAGCAGGCCTTTTGGACTGCGGCGCCTTTGCCACGGGCTATTAAGCTAGCCGCCCAGGGCGCGCTTGAGCAGCTTCGCCGCTTCTTCCCGCGGCGGGTCGTCGGGGGACAGCGACAAAGTCATATAGCGCCGCAGTAGTTTTCCCGCCTGGTCGCGGTTACGCCCGCTTTGCAGATAAATGTCGGCCTTGGCGAAAATCACCCGCGGATTATTCGGAGCCAGCTTTTCCGCGCGAGCCAGGCTCTGGTCGGATTCGTGGAAGCGGCCCTGCCGCGCCAGGAAACGGGCCAGCTCGATAAATCGGCCCACCGTCTGGGGAGTAACCTCCACCGCGCGGCGTAACTCCATCTCGGCAGTGGCGTATTCTTTTTGTTTTTCGGCCAGCCTGGCTAGCGCCTGGTAACCCTCGCCCGGACTGATATCGCCTATGCGCGCGGCCGTGGCGCGGGCCTTATCCATCCCGCCGCCCAAAAAGCCGGGAGCTTCCAGATAGTATTCGAACACGTCGTTTAGCGCGTCCATGTTCCCGGGATTCAGTTGCACGGCACGTTCGAAATTCTGCCTGGCCCGCGAGGCGTAGCCAGGAGCCGTAAACGGCGACGAGGTTTCCGCGCGGCGTCCGTACGCTCGCCCCAGCCACAAAGCGTACTCGCTGTTATGGGGCTCCAGAGCCACGGCTTTTTCGAAAGCTTCCGACGCGCGCTTGAAATCGGTCAGCATATACTCGTTGCGGCCAGAGAGCGCCCACACGGCCGCGTCCTTCGCTCCGCCTTTCGCCAGGATCGCGCGCAGCACCTCCAGCGACCGCTTGTATTCCGTGCGGTTATAAAGCTGGCGCGCTTGGTCCAGATCCGCGCCGAAAACCGGCCCAGCCAGAGCGATTGCCAGAACTAACCCCAATCGATTCATCGGCAAACTAATAGAATAAGACACGTTTCCTACCCAATAGATGAGCCCCGCGCGGAAAC
>JBKQVG010000336.1:0-18955 GCA_052325345.1 Bryobacteraceae bacterium | reverse complement strand
GATTTCTTTCAGAAACCCGGCGGCAACCTGGGCGGCGGATTGATGGAGGCCGTCCACCTGGTAGTTGAGTCGTTGCATGGTCCGGTTGGTGAATTTGCCGGATAGCTCGCGCAAGGCTGGCTCGAGGCCGCGGACCTGCCGCAGGCGGTCCTGGCGCGCGGCGATCGAGACCTGGTAAGGCGGGAAAGCGTGGCGGTCGTCGGCAAGGACCTTGAGATCGAGCTTCGACAGCAGGCCGTCGGTTGCATTGGCGGCGATCATATCGACCTGTTCCTGTTCCAGCGCTTGATAGAGAAGCCCCAGGTCCATGCTCTTGGGCGCGGAGGAAAGGCGCAGGTGGTAGGTGCTTTTCAGGGCGGCCAATCCGTCGGGGCGCTGCTCGAATTCGTAACCCGCGCCGAGCTTCCAGGGCTCGCTCGCGGCGGCGGCGCCGGAGAGCGTTTCCAGGTGGCGCCGGCGGGCTTCCGGGCCGCGCACCACCATCGCAAATCCGTTATCGACGCCCAGGGGATCGAGCCACTCGACCTGGAAACGGCGCCGGTATTCGGAACGCACGCGGGCCAGCGCGGCGGCCGCGCCGGTGGGGGCGGAGGAGTCCTTGAGGATCGCCTCCAGGGCGGTGCCGGTGTATTCGGGATAGAGATCGATCTGGCCGCTGAGGAGCGCCTGGTGCGCCAGCAAGGTTCCGCCCAGATCGAGGCGGCGTTCGACGGCCCGGTGCAGCCGATGTTCCAGGTGCTGGGCGATGATTTCCCCGAGCACGACCTGTTCGGTAAAGTTCTTGGAGCCCACGGTGATGGCGCGGTCCGCGGGCGGGCGCGAGCATCCGCACGACAGAAGACACGCGATCAGGCCGGCGCCAATTTTCGCTCGATCCATCCCAATCCTCCATCGGCCGCGAGCGCCATTAGAGCCGCGGGCACGGCGCCGGCCAGAATCTCGGTCGAATCCACGGACGCGACGCCGCGAAAGATGAACACGCCCAGTCCGCCGCCTCCGATCGCGGCCGCGATGGTGGCGGTGCCGATGGTGGCCACGGTGGCAATGCGAATGCCGGCGAGAATGGTTTGGGCCGCGAGAGGCAATTGCACCAGGCGCAGAAGCTGCCAATCGGTCATTCCCATGGCGATAGCGGATTCGCAGACGGCCGCATCCACGCTGGCGATGCCGACGAAGGTGTTGCGCATGATGGGCAGCAACGCATACAGCACCAGGGATACGATGACGGTGCGCGGTCCAATGCCGCCGATCAGCGGGATAGGAATCAGAAAGCCGAACAGCGCGAGGCTGGGGATGGTCTGCACTACACTGGCGAATCCCAGGAGCCACCCGCGAAGGGCCGCGCGGCGGGTAAGCAGAATGCCTGCCGGCAGTCCGAGCAGGATGGCAACTCCCATGGCGCTCAGGACCAGCGCCAGGTGCTCACCGGTAAGTTGGACAAGGTCGTTGGCCAGATCGGTGCGCATCGCCTTTTCAGTCCTCCAGTCCCGCCAGGAAGGCGCGTGCTTCCTCGGTTTGAACCCGCCGGAACTCGGCCGGCGCGGCGATGGTGTCAAGGCGTCCGGCAGCCAGCAGAGCCACGCGCGTGCCCAGCCGCAAGGCCTCGCGCACGTCGTGGGTGACGAAGATCGAAGTCTTATGGAAGCCGCGGCCGAGGTCCAGAAACTGCTGCTGTAGTTCGCGGCGGGTGACGGGGTCGAGCGCGCCGAAGGGCTCATCGAAAAGCAGCAGGGCGGGATCGGCGGCGAGGGCGCGCGCCACCCCCACGCGCTGGCGCTGTCCGCCGGAGAGCTGGCGCGGATAGCGCGCCAGAAAATCGGCGGGCGCGAGACCTACGGTTTCAAGAAGCTCGCCCACGCGGCGCTCCAGATCGGGCCGGCTCCAACCTTCGAGCTTGGGCACCAGGCCGATATTCTCGGCCACGGTGAAGTGGGGGAAGAGCCCGACCTCCTGGATCACGTAGCCGATGCGCCGCTTCAGGCGGATGGGGTCCCACTCCACCGTGGGGCGGCCTTCGACCAGAACTTGTCCGGAGGTCGGGAACAGAAGCCCATTGGTCATCTTGAGCGCGGTGGTTTTGCCGGAGCCGCTGCGGCCCAGCAGGACGAGAGTTTCGCCGGCCTCCACGGAAAAGCTGAGGTGCGAGAGGATGGTCCTGTCGGCAATCCGATACCCGACGTCGCGAAACTCCACCAGAGGCATCCAGAAGCATTGTACGGCAGACACGTGCGTGGGTGAGGGGCGGAGAGCAGGTGGAAGACCGCTCCCTTCGGTCACGGCTCAGCAACGGACCAGCAGGGATTCCGCGAAGGGCCATTCGCCGTCCACCCACTGCGCCTCACGGCGGAAGCCGGCCTTCTCTGCCAGCGATTCGACTTCCGGCAGCGAATACTTGTGGCTGCTCTCGGTCCAGATGGTCTCGCCTTCGCGAATGGCAACGGAAAAGCCCGCCTTGGCAACCGTCACGCGCTGATCGCGAACCGATCGCAAGTGCATCTCGATGCTGTGGGTTTCGGAATTGAAGCGCGCCTCATGGCGGAATCGATCGAGCGCGAAATCGGCGTCGAGCTCGCGGTTGACCCGCGCCAGCAGATTCCGATTGAAGGCGGCGGTGACGCCGAGCGAATCGTCGTAAGCGGCGATCAGCCGATCCACGGGCTTCTCGAGATCGGTTCCGAGGAGCAACGCGTCGCCGGAATTCAAGATGACGTGAATCTCTTTCAAGAAGGCCAGGTCGGCGGGATGATCGAAGTTGCCGATGGTGCTGCCGAGAAACAAGACCAGAATCCGCTGGCCCCAGCGGCGGCGCGCGGCAACCTCGACGAGGCCATCCAGGTACTCGCGCTCGAAACCCACGATACTGATGGAATCGATATCGGCCAACTCGCGGTGGCACATGGCCAGCGCGGTGGGAGAGATCTCAATGGGGAAATACGAGGTGTGCCGGCGGCGGCAAAAAGCTTCCAGAATCGAGCGCGTCTTGACGCCGCTGCCGCACCCCAACTCGGCCACCACGGTATCGACGGAGAGCCGCTCCACGATGTCGCGGGCATGACGGCGCAGGAGGCGTTCGTCGGCGCGCGTGAGGCCATATTCCGGCAGCAGGCTGATGACGTCGAAGAGTTTCGAGCCCAGCTCGTCATAGAGGTATTTCGACGCCAACGCCTTTTGTCCGGGCTTGGTCAGGCTGTTGCGGACGTCGGCGGCGAAGGCGGCCGATTCATCCAGGGCCAGCGCTCTTGTCGCCATGGCTCAAACTCCTCTCGCACACCGGAACCCGGCATAAACATACTGGTAGTGCGGCTGGAACCAATTGCGGAAAGAGCGGCGCAGCATGCACCCGGCCGTGCGCGTGGAACCGCCCTTGAGAACGTAATGCTTGCCGTCGAAGAAATCGGCCGAATAGCCGGCGTAGGAGGGATGGGCTTGGAATCCGGGAAACGGAGCAAACGGGGTGGCCGTCCACTCCCATCCGTTGGCGAGCAGGCCGTCGATAGCGAATGCGCTGCGGCCGCAGGGAAACGCGTTCACGGGTGCGGGATCCCAGCGGGCAAAACCATAGTAACCATGTGGCGGCCCGGGCGGTTCCTCGCCCCACGGGAATTGCCGCTCGGAACCTTCCGGGGTGCCGTAGGCGGCGCGGTGCCATTCGGGTTCGGTTGGCAGCCGCAGGCCGGCCCTCCTGGCATACGCGCCGGCTTCGGCGTGGCTGACATAGACCGGCCAATCGGGCGGCAGGGGGATTTCATCGAACATGGTGCGGTAGCGCCATTCGTTGCCGGCGCGTTGCCAGAACGCCGGGTGGGTGATGTTCCCCTCGGCTTTCCACTGCCACGCAGCCGAGGTCCACAAGCTCCGGTCGCGGTAGCCGCCGGCGTCGACGAATTCGAGGTACTCGCGGTTGGTGACCTTGTAGCGATCGATGGCAAAGGCGGGGACTTCGACCGGGTGCGCGTCGAATTCGTTGTCCCAACCGAAAGAACCACCCAAGGCAGAGCCGCGCGGGAGTCCCAGCGTGGTACAGCCGGCGGGAATCTCGACCATTTCGCGGCGAACCGGTTGGCTCAGCGGCGCCGGCGCCTGCGGCTCCGCGCGTTTCGCCTCCGGCGGCAATCGATGCAGCATATACGCGAGCGTTTCGGCGTGCATCAGGCGATGTTCCAGCGCCATGTGGAGCCGGACGCTGTCGTGCCCGGCGTCGTCGAGCGCCTGCCTCACGCGGAGGTTATAGCTGCGGATTTCGGCTACGGAAGGCCAGTCCGAGGGAGCGTCCGACGGCAGGCCGCCATCTACCGGATCGATGCCGAAGGCGAACAGCCGGTCGAAGCCCGGATGGAACGCCGCCGCGTTGCGCATGTGCGGCCGCAGCAGGTTCCAGTCGAAAGCCTCCAGATGGCCAAGGTAAAAAACGATGCGGTGCCGCTCCGGAATCGGGCGCTGGTACAGCCAATCGGGATGGACCAGATCGAAGAGCTTGTCGGTTTCTTGGCGTGCATTGGGCAACATCGTGGGTGTATTCATAGCGGGCTCAAATCGAGCGGCGACAATTCTCCGAGCATGGTGCGACCTATGTAACTTCGGCCCACCACGATCGGATGCTTGGGAACCGGATGCAGGTTCATCATCGAGCTATTGGTGAGATAACATACGTCCGCCAAGCCGGCGCTAATCCATTTCCTGAGCGTGCTCGATGCCACGCGACAGGTCATATGTGATCTTGTCCACGTAGCACCAGCCCCAGCTTTCGCCGGGCTCAATAGACCGCATCATGGCGTGTTGCGACCGGTGAAAGTGTTTGGTGGCGTGCTTGTTTTTGGACGAATCGCAACATCCGACGTGGCCGCAAACCAGGCAGATTCGCAGATGCACCCAACTGTCGCCCATGTTGACGCACTCTTCGCAAACGTGCTTCGAGGGCTTGAGATCCTGGGCCTCTTTCACATGTTCGCAGATCTTCACGTCCCCTCCTTTCGGCAATTGCCGCGGCGCACTGGCCAATCTCTTCGACCAGTCCATCACATTCCAGAGCGTCAATGCAAACACTAGCCATGCGGGGAAGGACCCATTGATCGCGCCGCATGTGGGGCAGGTTGGTAACCTGCGGACCGATTGTCAATCGGTCCAGCCGGGCGGCAGCCCGGCAGTCCCTCGGCGAGGCCGAAACCTGGCTCAACCCAAATTCCATGGACTTCAAGAGTTCGGGATCTCGGCATAGCCGGCTGGACAGCCTGCGCCACGGAAGCTGAGCGGGCGGGGCGCCACGCCAGTGAGAGAATGGTTCATGGCTTCTCCGCCCCCGGCGAGCGCACCGGACGCCCGCACTCAGGCGTTTCCGGTTCTGACTCCCGCGCAGATCGATCGCATTCGTCCGATGGGCCGCGCCCGGAGCGTTCATCGCGGCGAAATCCTCTTTGAACCCAACGATACGGCCGTTCCGTTCTTTGTGCTGCTTTCGGGAAACATGGAAATCGTGCAGCCGGCCCTGGACGGTGAGCGCCTGGTGGTGGCGCACGGGCCGGGCGGATTCACGGGCGAGATGACCATGATCTCCGGGCAGCGGTGCCTGGTGCGCGGACGCGTGACGGAGCCGGGCGAATTCCTCGAAATCAGCGGAGACGGGCTGCGGTCGCTGGTGGCGAAGGACGCGGAACTCAGCGAAATCCTGATGCGCGCGTTCATCCTGCGGCGGCTCGAACTCGTCCGCTACGGCTATGGCAACGTCATTCTGATGGGCTCACGGCACTCCGCGCAGACGCTCGCGTTACGCGAATTCCTCAGCCGGAACGGACACCCTTACACCTATGTCGATCTCGACACCGACCGGACGGCGCAGGAACTGTTGGACCGCTTCGAAGTGAAACCGTCCGGCGTGCCGGTGGTGATCTGCAACGGCCGCACCGTGCTGCGAAGCCCGTCGATTCAGAAACTGGCGGACTGCCTGGGCTTCAATATCGGCATCGACAACGTCGGCGTGCGTGACCTGATCATCGTAGGCGCGGGCCCGGCGGGGCTGGCCGCGGCGGTTTACGCGGCGTCGGAAGGGTTGAATGTACTGGCGATCGAGACCCGATCTCCGGGCGGGCAGGCGGGGTCGAGTTCGAAGATCGAAAACTACCTTGGGTTTCCAACGGGAGTCTCGGGGCAGGAGCTGGCGGCGCGGGCTACGACCCAGGCGCAGAAGTTCGGCGCGAGCATGATGATCGCGCGCAGCGTCGCGCGGCTCCGATGCGACCGCCGTCCTTATGAAGTCGTGCTCGACACGGGAGAGGCGCTGGCGGCAAGAGCCATCGTGATCGCGACCGGAGCGCAATACAATAAGCCGCAACTCGCGAATCGGGAGAGATTCGAAGGCGAAGGGATTTACTACGGCGCCACGTTCATCGAGTCGCAGTGGTGCGAAGGGGAACGGGTCGCCGTGGTGGGAGGAGGGAACTCGGCGGGGCAGGCCGCGGTGTTCCTGGCGCAAACCGCGCACCAGGTACACATGCTGGTGCGGTCTGGGGAGTTGTCCAGCACCATGTCGCGGTACCTGATCCAGCGACTCACGGAGAATCCCAATATCCAACTGCATTTCAACACCGAGATCGTCGCGCTGGAAGGGGAATCCAGTCTCGAGCGGGTTGTGTGGCGGGACAGGAAGACAGAGGAAATTTCCACTCACGACATCCGGCACGTCTTTCTGATGACGGGGGCGTCGCCGCGAACCGACTGGCTGCGGGGATGCGTGGCATTGGACGACAAGGGCTTCATTCTGACCGGGCGCGATCTGGACGCCGCGACGGATGGGAGCCCCAGGTGGCCCCTCGCACGCGCTCCGCAAATGCTCGAAACCAGTCGCCCCGGGGTATTTGCGGTAGGGGACGCGCGGGCGGGAAGTGTAAAGCGGGTGGCTTCGGCGGTTGGCGAGGGCGCGATCAGCGTGCACATGGTTCACCGGGCGTTGAGCGAGCTGTAGGTCCCGCGCGGTTCATTGAACTGAACGGGACAGCCTGGAAGCCTGGAAGTGGACAGCCTGAGCCCTTCGTTTTTCACGCCAAGTGGACGGAGCGCTCCGTCGCCCTTCCGAGTTCTAGGCCACCAGGGCGATGCTGAGCCGTCGCCATTTTGCGTCCGAACTTCAACTCGATCCGGTCCATGAACTGCGCCGAATGGGCCCGCCCGGCAAGAACTGGCGTCAAACACCTGCGGCTCTTTCTGTTCGAAGGTCGGATGAACCCGCACTCGGCCACGGATAGCCCTCCTCCCAGCGGCCGCCACCGACGCCCGGACCGGGCCTTGCTCCACGCGCCGGAGCGCGGTCCAGCGTGCATTTACAAGGGATACTCCTGATCAGTAGCTGCACGCCGGCCAATATCTCGAATCGGGCAGAGCGCTCCGTCCCTCCTCGCCAAAATGCGAAGGGCTCAGGTCAGGCTGTCCACTTTAGTCAGCAGCGTAGGGAGTCCCGATGACCGGGGGCGGCTGTCCGCACCTCTTCATGTCAGAAATGCGAAATTCGTAAACATGTCGGAGCGCTCTGACGGTTTGGCTGTTTTCGCCAACAGCTTCCGTCAGGCTGACCCGTTCGAACCCCTTTCGAACCCGGTCACGCGTCTTTAGGGAGTGCCGATATCGTTGCCCATGCAGGTCACCATCGCACCCACCCGGTGCTCAAAAACGCAGCCACGGGGTTGGAAACACTGACAAATAGGGGTCTACAGGGCTAGGAAATAGTGAAAATGTGGTTTTCGGCAGGGTGGGCGGGCGATCAGTTTACGCTTCCGCAATTGGCCTGAATGAGGCCTTTTGATTTGAGGACAGATATATAATCCTCAATTCCAAAGTGACATTCGATAAGATCCGCCAATTGCCCCTCGTTTAGTTTCAGTTGCTGTCTAATCAGGTGGCCGGGCAGTTCCCCAGAACCGTGCGAGCGCTTCGTCCTTACGACAGTCTTGCCCTCGTATTCAAACCAAGCTAGGCGGTCACCAGAATTTCGGACCTTCAGTTGCAGCTTGGTAACGATGCGCTCGAACTCATGCACCTTCATCGTTATGGATGTACCCTTCGGATGTGGGCCTGTAGGATAGCGCGCACCCGCGCCAAATCATCAGAGAGATCTGTGGCCTTCTCCAGTGAGAAATAGAGTTCGGCAATTGTCTTGCCGAGATCCGAAAGGGCGTCGCCCGCGTGAGCACCGTAGCCGAACTCGTTGATTTCCTCCACGACTGCTGTGGCGGTGCCACCGTCGTGTGCTACTCGAACACAGAAGGGCTGCTCAATTTTCAGCCGTGCATCTATCGTCGGAGCGAACCACAAGGGATTTGGAATCGCCTGAAGGTTCAGAGTGCGGCCAGCAAGCTGATGCAAACCGACTGATGACACGGGACACCCGTAATGGACGTTGTCCGGTGCCGGGGGTGGCGGTGAAGAAAGGGTATCAATCGTCGGTGTCATTTTTAGCCCTCCAGTTTGACTACTTCCATTTTTGCACGGCCAATATACTGGTCGTTGGCATAGACCTGAAACTCGTAGTGGCCCGGTTTTGGAAAAACCACGGCAGGTACATTTATTGCTACATCTACTACCGCCAGCCTGTCTGTCAGGTGTATTTGCGGAAATTCCATCTGCCCCACGAGTTCCTCTGTATCCTCTAGATGAACAATCCTAACCGTGAAAGTGTAATCGCCCTCAGTGTCAGTTATCCTCGCAAAAAAACCCAGTCGCTGAGCCACCGGGAATCCGGGTACATGAAGCTTTTCAAAAAGGCTAACCAGGGTTTTCTTCTGGCTTTGATCGACGATAATCTGTTCGCAGATCAGAATTGCCAACACTGACGGAACGGTTGCCATGCCGATATCTTTCAGGCACTACTCCCAAAGCGACCATCTGTTTGGCCGCTGCGTCCTCGCCCCCATGCTGTCCTCATCGGACCAGTCTACACACTACTTTAGACGACAGCAATGATGCGGTGGTTAATCGTCAGCAGCTTGCGACTGATAACAAACGGGTTCCCTCCTAAAATTTTGGTACTAATCTGGTGAATTGCAATCTGCAATATGGCGCTACAGCGCAGGGGCGCCAGCTTTACAGGTCCTTGCGTCAGACGGGGCGCGCACGCTGGTGTCACCGCCTACCCAAGAAAGGGAGTCCGAGCGGCTAGCTGAGGAACCGCCCGGACTCCCAACCCCGGGACTGCCACTGCCGGGCCGCTGGAACAGGGCGAGAAGGCCCCTGGGATCGGAGGAATCCCACACGGCCCGGCGGGCGTGACCTGGTATTACGGGCCCGGCGCCGGAGGAAACGGAACTTGCTAACTGGCCTCGCGCTTGTTAATCATGCGCGTCGGAGGCATTTGAGACAGGGCATTTGGGACAGTCTGCTGCACCGTGCGCCCGCACCGTGCGCCCAAGTGACCGCTCACGATGGCTCACGCGGTTGGGGTAGAATTGGCGGGCTCCTTTACCGCGCCCGGTGAATTTCCTGCAAGCTCCAAACCCGTATCGGGTCTCTCTTGCTGGCTTCGATCGCGTCGGCGGCGGCTTTGGCGCCGCTCATGGTGGTGATGCAGGGGACGCGATATATTACGGCCGAGCGGCGAATGGCTTTTTCGTCGAAGAACGCCGGCGCGCCGGTGGTGGTGTAAATGGCGAGTTGGACCGACCCGCCTTTCAACAAATCCACCACGTTGGGCCGGCCTTCGTTCACCTTCAGCACGGTGCGGCACTGCAAGCCCGAGTTGCGCAGCACGGCCGCGGTGCCGCGCGTGGCCACCAGCGAAAAGCCCATTTCGGCGAACCGCTTGGCCACCACGACCGCATCCGCCTTGTGGTGATCGTTGACGCTCAGAAAGACGGTTCCCTTGGCCGGCAGCGGCGTTCCGGCGCTGATTTGCGCCTTTAAGAACGCCTCGCCGAAGTTGATCCCCACGCCCATCACCTCGCCGGTGGAGCGCATTTCCGGGCCCAGCGCAGGGTCCACGCCGGGGAATTTGTTGAACGGAAAGACCGGTGATTTAACAAAATTCTGCGCCACGGAAAGCGTGCTGGACGTGAAGCCGTAATCCTTCAGCTTGCGGCCCCACATCAACCCCACGGCGATTTTGGGCAGCGCCACGCCGGTGGCCTTGCTCACGTACGGCACCGTACGCGAGGCGCGCGGGTTCACCTCCAGCACGTATACGGTTCCGTTCTGGATGGCGTATTGCACATTCATCAGGCCCACCACGCGCAGCGCCTTGGCTAGGCGGATGGTGTAGTCCTCGATGGTGCGCAGCGTCTCGGGCGGAATGGACTGCGCCGGCAGCACGCACGAACTGTCACCCGAATGCACTCCGGCTTCTTCGATGTGCTCCATGATGCCGGCGATCAAGACATCGTCGCCATCGGCCAGGGCGTCCACGTCCACTTCGGTGGCGTTTTCGAGGAACCGATCCACCAGCACCGGCCGCTCCTGCGAAAAGGTGACGGCCTCGCGCATGTACTGGCGCACCATCTCCTCGTCGTAGGCAATCACCATGGCGCGGCCGCCCAGTACGTAGCTGGGCCGCACCAGCACGGGGTAGCCGAGGCGGCGGGCCACCGCGCAGGCCTCTTCCACGCTGGTCGCGGCGCCGTTGGCGGGGCAGGGAATGGCCAGGTCGTCGAGCAGCTTGCCGAACAGCTTGCGGTCTTCGGCCAGATCGATATTGGCGGGATCGGTGCCGATGATCGGCACGCCCAGCCGCTTCAGCGGCAGCGCCAGGTTGAGCGGCGTTTGGCCGCCGAACTGCACGATCAAGCCGGACGGCTTTTCCGTATCGCAGATATTCAGCACGTGCTCGAGCGTGAGCGGCTCGAAGTACAACCGGTCGCTGGTGTCGTAATCGGTGGATACGGTCTCGGGATTGCAGTTCACCATGATCGATTCCACGCCCAGTTCCTGCAACGCGAACGAGGCATGGCAGCAGCAGTAATCGAATTCGATGCCCTGGCCGATGCGGTTCGGCCCCGAGCCCAGGATAATGACTTTCTTGCGGTCCACCGGATCGGCTTCCGAGGCGCTTTCGTAGTTGGAGTACAGATAGGGTGTGAAGCTCTCGAACTCGGCCGCGCAGGTATCCACGCGGCTGAACACCGCCGCCACGCCCAGTTCCTTGCGGCGCTCCCGCACCGCGATTTCCTCGGCGCCCCAGCTTTTCGAAAGTTGCGCGTCGGAAACGCCGTAGCGCTTGGCGCGCCGAAACGTCTCGGCGGTTGCCGCGGCGAAAGAATCCCGATTCAGCGCGGTTTCGAAATCGACGACTTCCTTCATCTGTTCCAGGAACCACGGATCGATGGATGTCAGCTCGTGGATATCGGCCACCGTGTAGCCGCTCGCCAGCGCCAGGCGGACGTAGTTCAGCCGGTCGGGCGTGGGCGTGATCAGCTTGTTGGCGATGAGCGCGGGATCGAGTTTTTCGGCGCCGAAGGCCTTGCCGGTTTCGAGACTCCGCATGCCCTTCCACAGGGCTTCCTTGAAGGTGCGCCCGATGGCCATCACCTCGCCCACCGATTTCATCTGCGTGCCCAGCACCGGGTCGGCGCCGGGGAACTTCTCGAACGCCCACTTGGGAATTTTGGCCACCACGTAATCGACGGTGGGCTCGAAGCAGGCCGGCGTCTTGCGGGTGATATCGTTGCGGATCTCGTCCAGCCGGTAGCCCACCGCCAGCTTGGCGGCGATCTTGGCGATGGGGAAACCGGTGGCTTTCGAGGCCAGCGCCGAGCTGCGCGAAACGCGCGGGTTCATCTCGATTATCACCATCCGCCCGTTGGCGGGGTTGATGGCGAATTGCACGTTCGACCCGCCCGTATCCACGCCGATCTCGCGCAGGCAGCGCAGCGCCGCATCGCGCATCATTTGATATTCGCGGTCGGTGAGGGTCTGCGCCGGCGCCACCGTCACCGAATCGCCGGTGTGCACGCCCATCGGGTCGAAATTTTCGATCGAGCAGACGATGATGCAGTTGTCCGCCAGGTCGCGCATCACTTCCAGCTCGAATTCTTTCCACCCGAGCGCGCTCTCTTCCATCAGCACTTCGTGTACCGGCGAAAGCGCCAGGCCGCGCTCCAGGATCTCCGCCAGGTCTTCGTTGTTATAGGCGATGCCGCCGCCGGTGCCGCCCAAGGTGAAGCTGGGACGCAGAATGCACGGGAAGCCGATCCGCCCGGCGAACTCTTCGCCGCCGGCCACGCTGGTGATGAGCTGCGACTGCGGCGTCTCGAGGCCGATCCTCCGCATGGCATCCTTGAACAACAGCCGGTCTTCGGCCTTCTTGATGGCGTCGATCTTGGCGCCGATCAGCTCCACGCCGTACTTCTCCAGCACGCCGTTCTCGGCCAGCTCGACCGACAGATTCAAACCCGTCTGCCCGCCCACGGTGGAAAGCAGCGCATCGGGCCGCTCGCGGCGGATGATTTCTTCGAGATAGGGCGCGGTCAGCGGCTCGACGTAAGTTCTGTCGGCCAGATTGGGATCGGTCATGATGGTGGCCGGGTTGGAATTCACCAGCACCACTTCAAACCCGTCGGACCTCAGCGCCTTTGCCGCCTGAGTGCCGGAGTAATCGAATTCGCAGGCCTGGCCAATCACGATCGGGCCGGAGCCGATAATCAGAATGCGGTGGAGATCGTTGCGTCGGGGCATCGGCTAGCGCTCGCTGCGCATGAGTTGGATGAATTCATCGAACAGATAATGCGAATCGTGGGGCCCCGGTGCCGCCTCGGGGTGGTATTGCACGCAGAATACCGGATGGCTGCGATGGCGGAAACCTTCGAGGGTTTGATCGTTCAAATTCACGTGGGTGATTTCCACCTGGTTCGGATTGAGCGAATCCGGATCCACCGCGAAGCCGTGGTTGTGAGAAGTGATTTCCACCCGCTTGGTGAGTTCATTCCGCACCGGGTGATTGGCGCCGCGATGGCCGAACTTGAGCTTATAAGTCTTGCCGCCCACCGCCAGGCCCAGTAACTGATGGCCCAGGCAGATGCCGAAGATGGGTTTCTTGCCGATCAGCTTGCGGATGTTGCCGACTTGAATTTCGAGCGGCTCCGGATCGCCGGGTCCATTCGAGAGGAACACACCGTCCGGCTTCAGGGCGAGCACATCCTCCGCCGAAGTCAGCGCCGGCACCACCGTGACGCGGCAGCCCACCTGCACCAGGCGCCGCAGAATGTTGCGCTTGATGCCGAAGTCGTAAGCCACGACGTGAAATTCCGGTTCCGCGGCGCGGCCCACCGGCTCCGACGGGGAACAGGCTTCCACCGCCGCCGACCATTCGTAGGGCTCCGCCGTGGAAACCCGGCTGGCCAGGTCGAGCCCCGCCATGCTGGGAATCGAACGCGCCTTGGTTACCAGCTTGGACGGATCCTTTTCGATGGCAGAAAGCACGCCCCGCATCACGCCGCGCGTGCGCAGGTGCCGCACCAGGGCCCGCGTGTCGAGACCGCTCACTACCGGAACGCCGTTGCGAGCGAGGAAATCGCCGGCCCGCGCATCCGAGCGCCAGTTGCTGGCCGTTTCGGAAAATTCGCGCACCGCCAGGCCTTCGATAAAAGGCCTGGAAGCTTCGTCGTCTTCGCCATTGGTGCCGTAATTGCCGATCTGCGGATTGGTGAGGATCACGATTTGCCCGCTGTACGACGGATCGGTGAAAACTTCCTGGTATCCGGTGAGCGCGGTATTGAAAACCACCTCGCCGGAGCGCTCGGCGGACGCACCAAAACTGCGGCCCTCGAAGACCGTTCCGTCTTCCAGGGCAAGGATTGCAGAGTTCAAGCTGGGCTGTTCCTCCTGGGGTGGATAAATTCCAGTCTAGCAGGGTCGACGGGCGGGAATGCGCTCTTGTGCTGCATAATCGGAATATGGTGGTGCGCAACATCTCCGAGGCTAAGGGCGAGCTTTCCGCGCTCATTGAAGAGGTGCGCAAGGGCAATGAGGTTATCCTTGCCAAAGCGGGTAAGCCCGTTGCCAAGCTGGTTGCCTATCGTGGGCCGGCACGGCCCCGAACACCGGGTTCCATGGCGGGACAGATCTGGATTGCTCCGGATTTCGACGCCCTGCCTGAGGACATGGCTGAGACCTTTGGGATGGCGGAGCCGCGGCGTTGAGGATTCCGAACTCCCGACATCGTGGAATTTAGGTTGAGCCGGGATTCGGTGACCGAGGGGTGGGACAGACCATCGTTTTTCGTGGTCTGTCGAGCCCTTGCCATGCAGTAACAGCCCGACAGACGACAAAAAACGATCGTCTGCCCCACCCGGCTTTCCGCACCGATTCCCCGTCGGTTGGGTCAGCCAATTCTTCTCAATGCCTGGAAAATGCCCGGCGACATCGGGAACTCGGAGGCTCGACGCGGCACCGAAGAGCGCGTGCGGCACGGCGGGGTCAAGTAACTTGCTACTATTCGGCCCTTTTCAGCGTCTATATGATTTGAGGCGACGATGAAGGTGGTCACAAAAACGCGAAAGTTGGCGGAGTTGCGGGCCAAGACGGACCGGCAGCTCCTCGAAATCATCGATATTCACCTCAGTCGCGGATTGGCCTACATCCGTCAAATGGCTGAGGCGGATTCGCGCGAGCTTTGTGCAATCGCGGAAAAATTCCGCAATCTGGCGTCTCGTGAACATACCGAAGCCGAGCGCCTTCAGAAACTCCTGGAAGCCTCGGGCGAAGATCGCCATGCCGCCGCGCGCTTACGCGAGTTGCGCGAATATCTCAGCGCCAGCGCCGTGCGCAGCGCCTGCGCCTGACGTTATAGTGGGCCCAGGAGAGCTGGATGCCCACGCCCGCCGTATTCGACCGCGTTCCGATTGCCGTCTGCCTGCTTGGCTTGGCGGCCCTATGGCCGTCCCCGGCCCGCGCCGATCGTTATCCGCGCCAGCCGGGAATCGATGCCCGGCATTACGTGTTTCGCGTGACGCTTTCCGACGACACCGATGAGATCGACGGCGAGGCCACCGTATCGCTGCGCTTCGTGAGCGGCGGCGTGGACCGATTCTGGCTCGACCTCGCGTCGCCCGCCGGCGCCAAGGGCATGACCGTCACCGAAGTTTCTTCCGGCGGCGCGTCGCTTGGCTACGTGCACCGCGACAATCGCCTTCAGGTCCAGTTGCCGGCTCCGCCCGTGGCGGGCGAACTGCGCGAATTCACCGTCCGCTATCACGGCGAGCCGGCCGGCGGACTCCAGGCGCTCAAAAACAAATTCGGCGAGCGTTGTTTTGTCAGCGCCAACTGGCCCACCTTCGCGCGCCAGTGGCTGCCCATGATCGACCACCCCTACGACAAAGCCACCAGCGAGTTTCTGATCACCGCGCCGGCCCGCTACCAGGCGGTGGCCAACGGCCGCCTGGAAGAAACCATCGACCTGGGCGATGGCCGCCGCCTCACCCACTGGAAGCAATCCGTGCCCATCGCGTCCTGGCTGAACAACATCGAGGTGGCGCAATTCGCCGTGCGCAATTTCGCCGTCGACCTCGGCACGCCGCTCGAAACCTGGGTGTTTCATCAGGACCGCGACGCGGGCATCGGCACCTTCGACGTGCCGACGCGCCAGGCGTTGGAATTCTACTCCAATGCCATCGGTCCGTACCCCTACGAAAAGCTGGCCGACGTGGAGGCCGCCGGCATGCGCGGCGGCATGGAGCACGCCAGCGAAATCTTCTACGGCGAGCGCTCCGTCAATGGCCGCCCCGCCTCCAGCCTGGTGTGGCACGAAGTTTCCCATCAATGGTTCGGCGATTCGGTGACCGAAAAGGACTGGGACGACGCCTGGCTGAGCGAGGGCTTCGCCACTTATTTCGCGCTGCTCTCCGCCGAGCACTTCGACGGGCGCGACGCGTTTGTCGCCGGTCTGAAGCGCGCCCGCGCCAGCGTCTTCAACGCCGAAAAGCGCGCGCCGGTAGCCGTGGTGCACGACAATCTGCCGGAAATCGAAAACGGCCGCGCGCCGGTGGCGATCGTCTACCAGAAGGGTGCATGGACGCTCCACATGCTGCGCGCACAGCTCGGCGCCGAGAATTTCTGGACCGCCATGCGGGAATACTACCGCCGCTACCGCGACGCCAACGCTTCCACCGCGGACTTCGAGCGCGTAGCCGAAGAAGCCGCCCACGCCGATCTGGGCTGGTTCTTCCGCCAATGGCTGTTCCGCGCCGGCTCACCCGCCATCGACGCCGCCTGGCGCTGGGACGCGGCCACCAAGAAAGTGACGCTCGATCTCAAGCAGACCCAGCCCGGCGAAGTCTACCGGCTCCCCATCGACATCGCCGTGGCCGGCGCCTCCCGCATTGAACACGTCGAGATGACCCGCCGGGAGGAACACTTCGAATTCGCCGCCGATAAGGAACCCGCGTCCGTGGATCTCGACCCCAACACATGGCTTCTGGCCGACATTCACGTGAGCAAGATGTAGGGCTGATGGTTTGTAAAGCTCTGAAAACCGGCGACGGTTTTACAAGCTTAAAAAGTTGGCTGGCGGAGAGGGGGAGATTCGAACTCCCGGACCCCGTAAAGGGTCAACGGTTTTCGAGACCGCCGCAATCGACCACTCTGCCACCTCTCCGCGGCGCGAAACCATTTTAGCATCCCGCGAACCTGTTCCGCTTTTCAATGCTGTGGGAATCCGCAAGGCAGGTGCCACCCCACCCGCCTCTGCTACACTGAAAGAGCCTTCCCCCCGTTTGCGATCATGAGATTCGGCGTCATTGTTTTTCCCGGCAGCAACTGCGACCACGACGCGTTTTACGCCGTGGGTCATAACCTCGGGCAGCCGGTCCAATTCATCTGGCACGATGAGACGTCGCTCGGCAATCTGGACGCGGTCATTCTGCCGGGGGGTTTCGCTTACGGCGATTATCTGCGCTGCGGCGCCATCGCCAAGTTTTCGCCGGTGATGAACGCGGTGAAGAAGTTTGCGGCGGAAGGCGGGCTGGTGCTGGGGGTCTGCAACGGCTTCCAGATTCTGGTGGAAGCCGGGCTTCTGCCGGGCGCGCTCATCCGCAATCGCGGGCTGAAATTTATTTGCCGGGAAGTGACCCTGCGCGTGGAAACGGCGGGCTCGCCTTTCACCTGCGCGGCCGAGCGCGGCCGGCGCCTGCGCCTGCCGATCGCCCACGGGGAAGGCTGCTACTACGCCGACGAACGCACCCTGGACGAACTGGAAGCCGAGGACCGGATCGCCTTCCGCTACCTGGACAACCCCAACGGCTCGCTGCGCGATATCGCCGGCGTGCTCAACCGGGAGCGCAACGTGATGGGGATGATGCCGCACCCGGAGCGCGCCACCGAGCCGCTGATGGGGTCTTCGGACGGCCTCGAGGTATTTCAGTCCATGCTGCGCGCGGGGCGGGCGGTGGCGGCTTGATCACCGCGGACCTGATTGCGCAACACCAGCTCACACCCTCCGAGTACCAAAAAATCGTAGCGATTTTAGGGCGCGAGCCGAGCTACACCGAGCTTGGCATCTTCAGCGTGATGTGGAGCGAGCACTGCTCCTACAAGAGCTCGCGCCTGCACCTGAAGAAGCTGCCGACGCGCGGCAAACTGGTGGTGCAGGGGCCGGGCGAGAACGCCGGCATCATCGATATCGGCTCGGGCTACGTGATCGCGTTCAAGATCGAATCGCACAATCACCCCAGCTTCATCGAGCCGTTTCAGGGCGCGGCCACCGGCGTGGGCGGCATTCTGCGCGACATCTTCACCATGGGCGCGCGGCCCATCGCGGTGCTCGATTCGCTGCGTTTCGGGCGCCTCGATTCGGCGTCGACCGGCGCCCGCAATCGCCGGATTCTGGGCGGCGTGGTGGCCGGCATCGCGCACTACGGGAATTGTTTCGGCGTCCCGACGGTTGGCGGCGAGTGCGTTTTCGAGCCCTGCTACGACGGCAATCCGCTGGTGAACGTCTTTGCGCTGGGTGTTTGCCGAAAAGAGGAAGTGTTTTACGCCAAGGCGGCGGGCGTGGGCAATCCCGTGATTTATGTGGGCGCGCGCACCGGCCGCGACGGCATCCATGGGGCTTCCATGGCCAGCGCCGAATTCACCGAAGAGTCGAAACAGAAGCGGCCCAACGTGCAGGTGGGTGATCCGTTTCTCGAAAAGCTGCTGCTGGAGGCCTGTCTCGAGGCCATGCGGACCGGCGCCATCGTGGGCATTCAGGACATGGGCGCGGCGGGTTTGACTTGTTCGACGTGCGAGATGGGCAGCCGCGGCGAGGTGGGCATCGAAATCGAGCTGGACCGCGTGCCGCAGCGCGAAACCGGCATGACGCCGTACGAAATCATGCTCTCGGAGAGCCAGGAGCGGATGCTGCTGGTGGCCGAGGGCGGGCGCGAGGACGAAGTCTACCGGGTTTTCCGCAAGTGGGGCCTGGAGGCGGTCCGGATTGGCAGCGTCACCGGCGACGGCAAGTTGCGCGTGAGGGAGCACGGAGCCACCGTGGCGGAAATTCCCAACCGCGAACTGGCCGACGAAGCGCCCCTCTACGACCGCCCGCACACGGCTCCGCCCGAGGCCGGTCGAAGGCCGGCGCTGCCCGCCGAGCCCAGCGTGCAGAAATCCCTGCCGGCGCTCCTGGCCGCGCCCGACCTGTGCTCGAAGCTTTGGATCTGGCGGCAGTACGATTACCAGGTGCGCACCAATACCATTGCCGGGCCGGAACGCGCGGATGCGGCCATCGTGCGCATCAAAGAGACCGGCACATCGGTGGCGGTTTCGCTCGACGGCAACGGACGCTATACCTATCTCTCCCCGCGCGAGGGCGCCCGGCTGGCGGTGGCGGAGAGTTGCCGCAATCTATCCACCGTGGGAGCGCTGCCGGTGGCTGCCACCAATTGCCTGAATTTCGGCAATCCCGAGCGGCCCGAGATCATGGCGCAGCTTGTGGAGGCGATCGAAGGAATGGCCGAAGCCTGCCGGTTCTTCGAGACGCCCATCACCGGCGGCAACGTCAGCCTCTATA
>JBKQVG010000335.1:0-6732 GCA_052325345.1 Bryobacteraceae bacterium | reverse complement strand
TGGCAGTTGGCGCCGACCTGGGCGCAGCTTCCCACCAGGGCGTGCGAATCCACCATGGTGCCGTCGCCCACGTACGCTCCCACGTTGATGTACATGGGCGGCATGCAGGTGACGGACTTGCCGAGGTAGGCGCCGCTGCGCACGCTGGAACCGCCGGGAACGATGCGCACGCCATCGGCCGGGCTGAAATGTTGGACGGGATAAGTGTTCTTGTCGAGGAACGAAAGGCCGCCGGCCGACATATCGACGATGGAGCCGATGCGGAAGCCGAGCAGAATACCCTTTTTCACCCAGGCGTTGACGCGCCAACCGGTGGGCGAAGCGGGGTCGGGCTCGGCGGCACGCACCAGGCCTTCCTCCAGGGCGCGGCGAAAGTCTTCGAACAGGCGGACGTCGGCGGGCGAACAGGCGGCGGGCCTGGAATCAAAGAGCCGTTCGATCTCAGCTTGCATAGCGGTATGGATATCAGCCTGCATAACGGCAAGTCTCCCGCAGCGGAAGGGAGTAAGCGATGCGAAAGCGGCCGATTGACAATCGGCCGGCAGGTTGCCAACCTGCCCCACAATCATCAGCCGGCATGGTGCGCGCTTTCCACCAACAGGCCGACCTGTTCCAGCGCCTTTTCGATTTTTACCAGGCTCCCGGGCGACGGCGGCACCAGGGGGAGACGATAGACTGGCTCGACCAGCCCCATCAGGGCCATGGCGGCTTTCACCGGAATGGGATTCGACTCCACGAAATTCACGTTCATGAGCGGCAGGAAGCGGGCTTGAATGGCGCGGGCCTGGGCGAAATCGCCGCCGAGCGCGGCGGCGGCCAGTTGGGTCATTTCGCGGGGGATTTCATTCGACGCCACCGAGACGATGCCGCGCCCGCCGAGGGCAATCAGCGGAATGGTGATGGCGTCGTCGCCCGAGAGCACGTGGAAGCCGGCGGGCACTTCGTGCAGCACGTTGGCCATCTGGCCGATGTTGCCGCTGGCTTCCTTCACGCCCACGATGTTGTCGATCTTGGCCAGGCGTGCCAGCGTGCCCGGCTCCACATTGACACCGGTGCGCCCCTGGACGCTGTATACCACGATGGGCAGCGGCACGGCGGCGGCGATGGCCCGGTAGTGCTGGAACAAGCCTTCCTGGGTGGGCTTGTTGTAATAGGGCGTGACGGAGAGAATGCCGTCCACTCCCAGGTGGCGCAGCTCACGGGCCAGCTCGATCACTTCGGCGGTGTTGTAACCGCCGGCGCCGGCCAGCACGGGCACCTTGCCATTGGCCTCTTCGAGAGTGATTTCCACCACGCGCAGGTGCTCGGCGCGAGAGAGCGTGGGGCTTTCGCCGGTGGTTCCGCAAGGCACCAGAAAATCGATGCCGCTCGCGATCTGCCGGCGCAGCAGCCGCCGCAGGGTGTCTTCATCCAGTGAAAAATCGCGCCGAAAGGGCGTAATCAGCGCCGTGCCGCATCCTGTAAACATGTACCGCCTCCTAAAGCTATCAGCGATCCGCTCCGAACAATACTTCTCCAAACTCGTGAACCCCCTGTTTGCCGAGCACCCACCGCGCGGCCTGGAGCGAGCCGCGGGCGAAACCTTCGCGGCTGCGCGCGGCGTGGCGCAGGGTGATGGTGTCGGCGGAGGAGTCGAAGCCGATTTCGTGGGTGCCGGGATGAGCGCCGGCGCGATTCGACGCCGTCGAGATCGTCCCGTTGTAGCCCGCCCGTTTCATTTCCTCCACCAGTTTCAGTAGTGTACCCGAGGGCGCGTCCTTCTTGGTGGAGTGGTGAATCTCCCAGGCCCAGGCGCCGTATTCGGGCTGCGCCGCCAGCAGGCGGGCGGCCTCCGCCACGATGCGGAAGAAAGCGTTGACGCCCACCGAATAATTGGGGCTCCAGACGATGGCGGTCGAGTGCCGCGCGGCTGCTTCCTTCACCGCCTCGAGATGTTCCAGCCAGCCGGTAGTGCCGATGACCAGGTTCACGCCCAGCGCCGCGATGCCTTCCGCGTTGCGGCGCACGGCCGACGGCACGGAGAAATCGACGGCCACATCCACGCCGCGAAAGTTCTCCGCCGTCAGCCCTTCGAAGCTCGCGTTGTTGAACTCATCCAGCTTCAAGGCCACGGCGAAGCCGTACTCCGGGGCGAGTTGTTCGACGAGCTTGCTCATCTTGCCGTAGCCCACGATGGCGAGGCGGCGGGGTTCAGGCATGCGGCACCTGCCTACTGGAACAACACAGGCTAAAGCCTGTGCCACCTTGCAGTGATGCTCTTCGGCAGTCAGGTGGCACAGGCTTTAACCTGTGAGAATGTGCGAACTGCAAAGACCTATACATGCACGGCCTCGGATTTTTCGAAAACGGCGGGGTCGAGCTCGGCGAAAAATTCCCGGTGCAGCGCCGCCACCGATCTGGACAGGTCCGCTTCGGAAACCACGAAACTGATGTTGAGCAGGGAACCGCCCTGCGAGATCATGCGAATGTTGACGCCGTCCATAGCGTTAAAAACGCGGCGCGCAACGCCGGGAGTATAGCGGATGTTTTCGCCTACCAGGCAAACGATGGCCTGCCGGGTTTCGATGACGGCTTCGGCGAATTGGCGCAGGTCGGCCAGAATCTCCTCCAGCCGCGCCGGGTTGTCGATGGTGAGGGAAACGCTCACCTCGCTGGTGGCCACCATGTCCACCGAAGTTTCATAGCGGTCGAAGACTTCGAAAATGCGGTGCAGGAAACCGTGAGCCATCAGCATGCGGGTGGAATGGATGTTGACCAGCGCGATGTTCCGTTTGCAGGCGATGGACTTCACCGCGTTGGCGCAATGCACCGCCTGGCTGACGATGCGCGTGCCTTCCACCTCGGGGCGGCGGGAATTCAGAATCAGCACCGGAATGTTTTTGGCGATGGCCGGCAGCACGGTGGCGGGATGAAGCACCTTGGCGCCGAAATAGGCCAGCTCGGCGGCTTCGTCGAAGGAGATGCACTTGACGCGATGGCCGCCGGGCAGAATGGTGGGATCGGCGGTGAGCATGCCGTCGACGTCGGTCCAGATCTGGATTTCCTCGGCATCGATACCGGCGCCCACGATGGAGGCGGTGAAATCGGAGCCGCCGCGGCCCAGGGTGGAAGTGACGCCCTCCTCGGTGGCGGCGATGAAGCCTCCCATCACCACCACGCTTTCGGCGGCCAGGGGCCGAACGTGCTCGGCAAGCAAGGCGTAGGTTTGCGGAAGGAGCGGCGCGGCCTGGGTGTGGCGCCGGTCGGTGACGATGACGTCTCGGGAATCCACGTGCACGGCGTCGATGCCGAAGTGGCGGAAGGCCAGGGTAACGACGTAGCTCGAAAGCCGCTCCCCGTAGCTCGAAATGGCGTCGACCGAGCGCGGCGTCAATTCGCCGAGCACCGCCAGTCCCTTCACCAATTCGGTGAGCTCCTGAAAATGGTCGTCCAGGGTGCGGTCGAGCTGGGAGCGCTCGGCCAGCGGCACCACCTGGCGAGCTTCGCGGGAATGGAAATCGCGCAGGTCGTGCAACTGGCGGATGTAGTCTTCGCGCTTGCCGGAAATGGCGGTCTGGGCAATAGCCAGCAGCTTGTTGGTGGTCTTGCCCATGGCCGAAACCACCACCACCCGGCGGCGCGGCTCGCGCGCCTTGACGATGCCCGCAACCCGCTCGATGGCGGCGGCAGATTCCACCGAAGAGCCGCCGAACTTCATTACGATCATCAGTCCAGCATTCCTTCCGAACGGATCAGCTCGGCGTTCAGCACGGCCGCGCCGGCAGCGCCGCGCACGGTGTTGTGGCCCAGGGCGACGAACTTATAATCCAGCACCGGGCAGGCGCGCAGCCGCCCCACGAAGGCCGCCATGCCGCGCTCGCGTTCGGCGTCCTTGCGCGGCTGCGGCCGATTGACCTCCTCCATGTAGATTACCGGCCGCTTGGGTGCGCTGGGCAGATCGCGTTCCTGCGGCACGCCGCGGAAGGTGTCGAAAGCCGCGCGCAGGTCGGCCTCGGCGGGCTTGGCGGAGAGTTCCACCGACACCGTCACGGTATGGCCGTCCACTACCGGCACGCGATTGCAGTGGGCGCTCACCTTGGCGGCCAAGGGCTCGACGTGGTCGCCGCGGAATTCGCCCAGAATCTTCTGCGTCTCCTGCTGCATTTTTTCTTCTTCGCCGCCGATAAACGGAATCACGTTGCCGACGATGTCCATGGAAGCGACGCCGGGATAGCCCGCGCCGGAGATCGCCTGCATGGTGGTGGTGATGACCTTGGTAATGCCGAACGGCTTGAGCGGCGCCAGGCCCATGGTCAGGACCACGGTGGAGCAGTTGGGGTTGGTGACGATCTGCCCTTTCCAGCCGCGCAGACGCTGTTGGCCCGGCACCAGCTTGAGGTGATCGGGATTGATCTCCGGCACCAGCAGCGGCACGTCGTTTTCCATGCGGTGGTTTTTGGAATTCGAGACCACGACGTGGCCGGCGGCCGCGAAGGCGCGCTCGATCTCGGTGGCCACGGAAGCGTCCATGGCCGAAAACAGCAGGCGCGGCGCATTGCCCGGCTGGCAGTCTTCGACAACCAGATCGGCCACCGCATCCGGCACCACGCCCAGGTGCCAGGTCATGGCGTCGCGATATTTTTTGCCGGCCGAGCGGTCGCTGGCCCCCAGCCACTTCAAGTCGAACCATGGGTGGCCCTGCAAAAACTTGATGAAGTGTTGCCCCACCATGCCGGTGGCGCCGAGTATGCCTACTTCGATGCGCGTTTGCATAATTCCTTTACCATGCGTTGATAGATTCCCACGGATTCGGCCAGTTGCGCCTTTTCCACGCGTTCCTCCAGGGTGTGGGCGACGTGGATGGAACCGGGGCCGATGAGAAAAGGCTCTCCCCAGGCGCCGCCGAACGCCGGAATATCGGTAGTGAAAGCCACTACCGTGGTGGCCATGCCGTCGAGAGGGTTCAGCCGCGCCGCCGGAATTTCGATCACCTCGCGCAGTTCGGCCAAGCCTTCCACGGCGCCGGCCAGAGCCTGTTTGGTGGAGGTGGAATCGCCCACCAGGCGGATCAGGATTTCGGCGCGCGCTTCGTCGGCAATCACGTTGGGAGCGCGGCCGCCGGAGATGGTTCCGATGTTGAGCGTGCTGGGGCCCAGCAGCGGGTCCAGAGGCAGCGGGACGCGGCGGATGCGCTCGATCGCGTCCAGGAGCTTGTCGATGGCCGAATCGCCCAGCTCGGGGTAAGCCGAATGCGCCATTTTGCCAGCGGCGGCCACCTCGTAGCGGAGCACGCCCTTGGAGCCGAGCGCCAGCTTATTCTCCGTGGGTTCGCCGTTGACGATGTAGCGCGATCCGCGCGGCGTCTCCGCGGCGCGATACGCGCCGGCGCTGTTGCGCTCCTCGCCCACCACGAACAGCAACCCGAAACCGCGCTCGCCCGCCGCAAGCAGGCCAGCGGCCGCGTGAATCATGGCGGCGACGATGCCTTTGGCGTCGCAGGCCCCGCGGCCGTAAATAAAGGTCCGGTCTTCGCTCGACTCGAAAAACGGCGGCACCGTGTCCATGTGGGTAGAGAGCGTGACCGCGGGGGGCTCTCCCCAGCAGGCGAACACGTTATAACGCCGCGGCGCGACCTCCATGCGCTCGATCTTGCCGCCAAAACGCGCGGCCATGGGCGCCAGGCAGTCGTACAGGTAGTTGCCCACCCGCTCCTCATTCTGGGTGATGGATTCGATATCGACCAGCGCGCGCGTGAGCTCGAAAACGTCCATACCGGCGGCTATTCCTCTAACGGCGCCAATGGAAGAACACTAGGAGAGGAAAGTCCGCGCGCGCGAGGCGGCGTGCCTTCGATCCCGATAGCGCTCCACCCGATTGGGGACCGGGTGACAGTGAGCCGGTATTAGCCGGACTCCCCAACCCTGGGACGTTGCACTCGCCCCACGATTTCGGCGGATAAAAGACCCCTTTGGGACCGGACGTCCGCAGCGCAAACGGAACTCGCCGCCCGGCCTACTGATGGCCTCCGCACCTCTACCGCGAAAGATTCAGCTTATCGAATGGGGTGGGAACAAGTCAAATGGAGGGGCTGGCCCAGTTTTCGGGCTCGGCGGTGTTCAGGCAATGTCCGACACGCGCAAACCAGACGAAGAGATCGACGGTCGCGCGGAACAAAGTCCGCCGTGTTGAATGACTGCTACACCTCCGCCGCGGCGACCCAGACCGCGCGCTTGGCAACTCTGTACCATGGTCCAAGGGGGTGCGAGGGCCGGGGTGCTCCTCAACGAATTTCTCGGATCGCCTTGTGGCTAACGCCATGCACGGGGCGATTCAATGGTCCCGTAATGGGACCGCACTGTCAACGATGCTATGAGCCGGCATATCGGGGTTCGAGTCCAGACCGGGGAGGCAAATGGCGTTTTCCGCGATGTGCGCTATCTGATTGATTTCATTACCACTATTTCAGACGTTTCTTCTGGATTGACCCCACCCGACGTTGACCCCGGCGTGGACTTGAACTCTTTATCCGACCAGCATCCCCCAAACGAATCGGCGCTGGCCCACTATTCGTGCCAACTTCCGAGTGGCCGGGTTTCCGCCCGGTGAGTCGGATACCGCCAACACCTACCTGATCGAGAGCGGAAATCCGTTGACGGGGTGATCACCAGACGTGTGGTACCAACCGGTAACGCACCTTCTGGAGATATTCCTTGTAGCCCTCCAGATCGCGTGCCAACAGCTTCTCCTCGCCAA
>JBKQVG010000334.1:0-23457 GCA_052325345.1 Bryobacteraceae bacterium | reverse complement strand
CTTATGCGGACGCGATCCACGATTTCGGCGAAGACGGCGGCGGTGTCGTCCTCCGCCTCAAAACCGACGCCGGCATTACCGGCTGGGGCTACAGCAGCTTCGGCATGATCGCCGGCGGGCCGCGCGTAGTGCAAACCATCCTGGAGCGGGAAATCAAACCCGTCCTGATCGGCCAGGATCCGGCGTTCCCCAAGAGGATCCGCGCCGACCTTTGGCGCGCGCTCGAGTATCAGGGGGTGCAGGGCGTCACCCAGTTCGCCATGTCCGTAGCGGACATCGCCATCTGGGACATCCTGGGCAAGGCCGCCGGGCTGCCGGTCTACAAGATGCTCGGCGCGGTCCGCGACCGCATGCCGGCCTACGCCATGTGCGGCTGGTATCGCGAAAACGACAAGGACCATTCGAAATATAAACGCACCATCAACGAGACGCTGGAAACAGGCTATCGCGCTTTTAAGGTGAAGGTCGGCCGGCTCGATCTGGATGACGACGTGGAGCGCATCGAGGTGGGATTCAAGACGGCCGGCAAGGGCATCCGCATCATGGTGGACGCGAACCAGGCCTTTAACCGCCCCGAAGCCTTGCGGCGGGGCCTGGTCTATCAGCAATTAGGCTGCTTCTGGTACGAAGAGCCCATCGTGCCCTACGATCACGAAGGCTATGCCGAACTGGCGGCGGCGCTCGATATGCGCGTCGCCTGCGGCGAGAACGAGTACAACAAGCACGCCTTCATGGACCTGTTGCTGAAGAAGGGCGCCGACGTGGTGCAGCCGGACAATCGCCGCGCCGGCGGTCCGACCGAGTGGATGGAGATCGCGGCCATCTCCGACGGTTTCGGCGTGGAACTGGCCAGTCACGGCGGCGGCCCGGTGAACATGAACATCCTGTGCGCGATTCCGAATGCGATTTACATGGAGTCCGGCGACAAGCAGAAGCTGGTGAACGGCGAAGTGCCGGCCCCCGATGCGCCCGGGATGAGCAGCGAACCGGCGGCGGATTTCATCGCCAAACACAAAGTGTAGCCAGGCGGACCGGTCGACCCCGGAGCCTCAGGACGCCTCCTTACGTAAGTTTCACTACCGTGGCACCTTTGACGAAATCCGGGTCGAATTCGAGTCCCATGCCCGGTCCGGTGGGAACCGGAATCACGCCGTCCTTGATGTCGAAGTTGGGCGCGTACCACGATTGGCTGGCCGGCGCCTTCCGCGACACGTACTCCATCCACGGCCCGATATTCGGGGTGGTGGCCGCGAATTGCAGGATGTTCACCGTGGCCGCGCCCGTCTGCGTGTCGTGCGGGCAGATCCACATGTTCGCCCTGCGCGCCATCCGCGCCACCCGGGCCGCGCGGATGAAGCCGCCGTTATAATTTAAATCCGGCTGCACCACCTCCATGACCTTGTTGTCGATCATCCACTGGAACAGCCACAAGCTGGAATCCTGCTCGCCGAACGCCACCTTCATGTCCAGCGCGTCGGCCACCTTTTTGGTCTCGCTCAGTTCCTCCCATGGGCACGGCTCCTCAAACCACAGGTACTTCATCTCCTGCAGACGCTTGCCGAGCTCGATGGCGTTCTTCGCATCGTAGGAGCCGTTGGCATCGGCCATCAACGTCACCTTGCCGGCGAGCTTTTGATGCGCCAACTCCAGTATCTTATTGGTGCGCTCCGGGTACGCGTCGCGGTTGTCGCTCATGCGCCCGCCGATTTTGAACTTCACCGCCTTCGCCCCGGTCCTCTCCACCTCGCGCACGTATACATCGACCTCTTCTTCGGCGGTGGTATCGCGTCCCGATCCCGAAAGATAAACCGGAATTTCCTTCCGCAGCACGCCGCCCATCAGCTCGCCCGCGGGTTTTTTCAGCGCCTTTCCCATCAGGTCGAACAGGCTTTGCTCGATGTACGCCACCGGGCACCAGAACTCCTGCCCGGCCAGCTTGTAGTTGGAGTTTGTCACATAGACTTCGTCCACCAGGTGTTCCAGATCGCGGGCGTCCTTGCCCAGGAAGTGGGGCCTGACGCGGTGCGCCAAAATCTGGATGTAGTCCACGATGTCTTTGGTTTGAACGATTCCTTCCGCGCCGTCCGTCGACCGTGTGCGAAGAAAGAACTGGCCGTGCGCATGGAGCAGGTCAATGCTCTCGATCTTCACGGGGGCGTCGAAAAACTTGTGCAGGTTGAAAACGGGTTTCTCATATTCGAGGATTTCCGACGTCATGTCGGAAAAACCCCATGCGCGGAACGCCGGGCTTGTCAGCAGAGCGCTACCGCCAGCAGCTTTGAAAAAGGCGCGGCGATTCATATCCGGATTATATATCGATGGAAACCACCGCGCGCCCACCGAATCCAAATCCAAGGCGCCCCCGCCGGTTTCGCGCCTGCCAGAGAGTCTCTTAGCGGTACGGAATCAACAGCGGCGGCTTGGCGTCGGGCTCGCAAAGCCAGGCCGTGCGGGTCGGGTAATACGCGCGCAGCTTTCGATCTTCCTCGGGGCCGAGGTCGGCTGCCCAAACTACGCCGGCGGCGTCGATATCGGCGGCGTTGTGGATCCATTCGTGGAACTGATGCTGCCGGCTGTAGCGGACGAACACCAGTTGCTTGCCGGGCTGGCCTGCCAATTCCGAGGCAATGCGGAGGCGGCCTTCGGGGTCGCCGTAGTTGATGAAGTCGGCGGTGTCGTACCGGCCCGCGGCCATGAGCAGCGGCTGGCTGCCGCAGTGCATTCCGTACCAGAAAAGGAAATGCGCGGCGCAGAAGAATCCCAACAAACGCGCCGCTTCCGCGCCCACCGCGTGACCGCGAACCGTCCAGCGGCTGAGGCGCTCCAGCGCGACCACCCCGAACAGCACGAACAGACCGGTGAGCGCGGCGATGTAGTGCGGATAGAAATAAGGATAGAAGCCTGTGCCGAGCGCGAAAACGACGACCGAGGCCGCCGCCCAGGCGAAGCGGAATTCGCGCAGCGCAAACAGAAAGGCCGGCAGCGCGAGCAGCAGCGCCGGGTAAAAAAAGAAGCGATAGAAATGCAGGCGCTCCGCGAGCCGTTCGGGAAGCGGCGTGGCGGCGGCTTCGTCGTGAATCAGCGATTGCGCGCGGTAATCCAGCGCCTGCTCGGCGGTAAGCGCGCGGTGAGGCACAGGGGTGGCCTCGAAGGTGAACGTGGCCGGGACGCCGTATTGATACCGGCTGAGCTGGTACGGCATGGTGGCGAAGCTTCCGGTAACGGCGTAATTCTGAGCCAGCATCAGCAGCACGGGGGGAGCGAAAGCGCACGCGCACCAGGGAGCCCAGCGCCTCCAACCGTCGCGTAAACACCACGCGACATAGACCAGGACGCAAAGCGCCAGCAGCAGAAACTCGAACGGCCGGGTGAGCAGAGCGAGCCCGAGCCCCACGCCCAGGAGCGCCGCGTCGCGCTTGCGGCCGGCCGCTCGCATTCGCGGCAGCGCGCCAAACACCAGGCAGCCCGCCGCAGCGCCTACCGCGCCGCCCCAATACAGGTTCATCCATTGGTTCAGCGGGCCGAATTCGGCTGCGGCGATCAGCCCGCTCACCAGCGCCCAGCCCGGAGTGGTCCAGGCCCGCAGCATCCAGAAGCACAGCGCGCAGAACACCGCCACCGGCAGCACTACACCCGCCCACGGATGACCCAGAATCTCCCAGCCCAAAGCTAACGCCAGGCCCTGGCCGGGCGGGAAAATGGAGCTGTAACTCGGCTGCTGCAGCACGAATACGGCTTCGAAAAACTGATGCAGCGAATGCACCGCGTTGGCCAGGCGCAAGTGGCGCAGCGTATCGGCCAGCAGCAGATAGCCGAAATCGTCCGCGCCGGCGGGCGAAGGGGCAGGGAAGCGCGGCGCCAGCGCCAGCCGCAGCACCACCGGAAGCGCGGCCACGAGCAACATACTCCAGCCGGTGTGCGACGCCAGGCGCAACGCCAGAGGCTGGAGCCGCCCGAACCCCACCGCGCAAACCGCCAGCAGCAGCGTGAGCGCCAGCAGCAGATAATCGCTCACCCCGAAACCCAGCGGATTGTGCAGCGGCAGAAACGAGCGGAACAGATCGAACAGAAACATCGAATGTCCAGATTATCGCAACGCGGGCAAGCCTCAATCGTCGGATAGGTCCGTGCGTGGTCGCTGGGTTGCCCTACGAGGATGCTGAAAAAGGCCGATCGGCCCCATCGGAATACCACAGGCTAAAGCCTGTGCCACCTAAAATCAGTCACTTCGAGGAGCCTGGTGGCACAGGCTTTAGCCTGTGGAGGCCTTTTTCAGCAACCTCCTACCGCGACACAACCACTCATCAGGTCCGCCTCAAGCACAGGCAACGCCGGCAGGAGCATATCGACGTAGTCGCGAGCAGAGAGAAGATTCGGGTCGCGGAAGAGAATGAAGGAAGGGTGTTCCGCCTCCTGCGCTGCGAGGATTGCGCCAAAGTCCGAGTCGGCCGAAACCACGATCCGACCCTCCGCACTGGCGCGCGATAGGATGGCCTCATCGCCGGCCGCATGCATCCCATAGGCGCGCACGTGCGTGGCGTCGTGCTCCGCTGACACGAGAAGTTCGGTTACACGCGGCGGCAGCGCGTTATCGATGAGAAATTTCAAGCGGAGTACGGAAGGGGCAGTTCCCGCTCCAGGGCGGATGCCGCAGCGAAGCGCAGGCACTCGCGGATATCTTCCCTTTGGAGGGAGTCGGACGGCGGCTACTGCGCCGAATGCCTTACCGAGAGCATCTTCACCGAAGCCGACACGTGGGACGAGTTGCGCAAGAACGTGCTTGAAGCGACCTCCGCGTTCTTCTTTGATCGGCCGCGCCCTGATCGAATCCGTCTCCACCTCGTCCGCGACGAGATTCTGCTGGTGGCATGAAGATCCCTCGCGACGTCTCCGGCGGACTCACACACCAATGGCCGATAATCAAATGGTGCAAGTCTTCCATGCAGTGCCGATCCTGCTGGCGATGGCCGGCCTGGCAATAGCTCAGGAGCAATACGATCTGGTGATTGCCCGCGGCCGGGTGATGGATCCGGCCTCTGGGCTGGACGCGGTGCGCGACATCGGCATCCGCGCCGGCAAGATCGCGGCGGTCTCCGGCGAGAGCCTCCGCGGCCGTCAGACCATCGATGCTTCGGGGTTGGTCGTGGCGCCCGGTTTCATCGATTTGCATTCGCACGGCCAGACGCCCGAAAGCTACCGCTTCAAGGCCATGGATGGGGTCACCACCGCGCTCGAAATGGAAGTGGGCGTGTGGCCACTCGCCGCATGGTACGCCGCGCGCGAAGGCAAGGCGCTCATCAACTTCGGCGCCACCTCCGGCTACCTGCCGGCGCGCATGGCGGTGATGCACGATACGGGCGGCCTGTTGCCGCGCGACGAAGCGGTGAAACGCGCCGCTTCGCCCGAAGAGCAGCGCGAAATTTTGGCGCGCGTCGGCGCTGGTCTCGATGCCGGCGGTCTGGGCATCGGCATCGGCATTGCCTACGTGCCGCTTATCAGCCGGGCGGAAGTGCTGGACGTGTTTCGCCTCGCCGCCGAACGCAAAACCACGCTGTACGTGCATATGCGCAACGGCGGTCCGGTCGAGCCCGGAGTCGTCGACGCGCTCCAGGAAGTGATTGCCGACGCGGCGGTTACCGGCGCCGGGCTGCACGTCGTCCACATCACCAGCATGGGACTCGGCGAAACGCCGCTGTGCCTGGAAATGATCGATGGCGCGCACCGCCGCGGCCTGGACGTGACCACCGAAATGTACCCTTACACGGCGGGCATGACGGACCTGGGCTCGGCCATCTTCGACGAAGGATGGCAGCAGCGCCAGGGTGGGATCGGTTTCGGCGACCTGCAATGGGCCGCCACCGGCGAGCGCCTCACCGCCGAATCGTTCGCGCGCTACCGGCGCACGGGCGGCATGGTGGCGATTCATTCCATACCTGAGGAGATCGTGCACTCCACGCTGGCGCACGCGGGCGTGATGATTGCGAGCGACGGCATTCTGGATCATGGAAAGGGCCATCCGCGAGCCGCCGGGACGTACGCGCGGGTGCTGGGCCGCTACGTGCGCGAGCAGCACGCGCTCACGCTGATGGACGCCCTGAACCGCATGACGGCGCTGCCCGCTGCCCGGTTGGGCATCGCCACCAAGGGCCGGATCGAAGTGGGCGCCGATGCCGATGTGACCGTCTTCGACGCGGCGCGGGTGATCGACCGCGCCACCTTCCAGGACCCGGCCCAGTATTCGGAAGGCATGCGTTTCGTGCTGGTGGGCGGCACGCCGGTGGTGCGCGATGGCGGGTTGGTGGAAAGCGCCGTTCCCGGGCGAGGCCTGCGCCGCTAGCCGCGGCTCGGGGAGGCGAACAGTTGTGCATTTTTGTGCATGCCGGCGGATTGCCGGTCTCCAAGCCCCAGTTTGAGGGCGGTCTGCCGTAGGGAGTTCCGACGATCCAATATATAGTATGCAGGCGGGCAGCTAACCGACTGAGGATAAATGGCTTCCGCTTTTTCGAAGGTCGCTGATTGTCCACGGCTCAGCCCGGTATCGCGCGACTGGCCGTTCGAGGGTATTTGACGCTCAGCGCGCCGGCGGGTACATTGGAAAGGTAGCCTCTCTTTCCAACAGCAAGTCCCCATCGTCTAGCCCGGCCTAGGACATCGCCCTTTCACGGCGGTAACGGGGGTTCGAATCCCCCTGGGGACGCCAAGTCAAATCAGCGAGTTGGCGCACTCGCTCACTAGGAACGCCCGGATCGGTGTTCGTAGTAGCGTTGCGCCGCTTCCTTCAGTTGGTGAACGAACTGTGTACCGGTGAAGCCGTGACCCTAAACCCCGCCTTGCGGGGGCCAAGACGGCTCCCGGAGGAAGAAATGCAACTCGCGGGACCAAGAGATGCAGTTTGATTTATACTAAATCGGGCCCGGAAGTCCAAAATGGAAATTCCGGCTCATGCCCAAACCGGCGCCCCGACAATTTACAGTCTCCCCCGTGTCCGTTCAGGCAGGCTATGGACTCCGGCGAAAAAATCGCCCATAATCTTCACCGAGCGACCGGGCGACAACAGCGCGATAGTCTCGCGCCGCCAGGGTGGAGAATCCCAAGACCAGTGGGTGTTCGGTCGGTCGCCTGACAGATGCTTGTGCTGCACACGTTCACCATATGATCTCGCGCACTTTCTCATGGGGAGCACTCTTGCTTCCAATTCTCGCCGTGCTTTCGCCAGCTATCGCGGCGCCCATCACGTACACCCTGACCGGCTATGTTCAGGTCACCGCCAACGGCAACCAGGTAAGCACCAGTTTCACTTGGACAGTCAACGCGGATACCGTGGGCATCACCAACCCCTCGGTAGGCCACTTCCAGAACCCGGCGACTTCTAATTCCATCACCTTCACCGGATCGGGGACGACCCCGATCACCGGGGTAATCGTCTCCCTGAATACCACTACCGGCCAGATCACTTTCGGCAATACCAGCGGAGGAATCGGGTTGACCAACTCCCAGCTGCAAAAATGGGATCTGGCGTCGCCTATCGGACCGCTCAGCGGGCCGAATGTCCTGGTCTCCGGGACCATCACCACTGATACGGGAACCGTCATCACCCTAACCGGAGTGGCCAACGTCAATAACGGTCCCAGCCCGACTTTTCAGGCCAGCCAGGCGCCCACCATAACCAACGTGACCAACGCAGCCAGCTACATCCAGCCGGGGTTGCCGAATTCGGGCATCGCGCAAGGCTCTGTCTTTACGGTGTTTGGGTCCAACCTGGGGCCCTCCAGCCTCGCTATCGCTTCAGCCGCCTTCCAGTCCACCAGCTTGAGCAATACCTCGGTGGCGGTTACCGTAAACGGCACGAAAGTAGACGCACTGATGTATTACACTTCCACCGGCCAGGTGGCCGCGCTGCTGCCTTCGAACACGCCCACCGGCTCCGGAACCATCACCGTCACTTACAACGGCCAGACCAGCGCCTCTTATCCCATTACCGTCGTTTCCAGTAATGCGGGCATTTTCACCGTCGGTTCCAATGGGCAGGGAGCGGCTGTCGTCACGGACGCCGACTACAGCCTTGTCTCGCCTGCCAAGGCCGCCAATTGCGGAGGTCCGAATACCACGTGCGGCGCGGCGAACTCCGGCGACCCGCTCATCCTGTGGGCCACGGGGTTAGGCCCGGTGAGCGGCAGTGACGCCGCCGGCGCCGGTTTGGGCCAGAACATGTCCAGCCTTCCGCTTACGGTGTGGCTGGGAGGGGTACAGGCTCCGGTCGCTTATCAGGGGAGGTCCGGCTGTTGCATCGGAGAAGACCAGATTGTCTTCACCGTGCCCAATAACGTTCCCACCGGATGCGCCGTGCCGCTGCTGATCCAGATCGGCAGCTTGATTAGCAACGTTACCGTGTTGCCCGTGGCGAGTGGAAGCCGCACCTGTCCTCCCACCAGTCCTGCTCTGGCCTCGGCGGGAGTGACGAATTTTCAATCGACGGTCAATACCGGCCCTGTGGTCGTGGGCAGCATCGCGATGACCAGGGATCCTCTGCCGGTGGGACAGACCGGATATACCGATAACATCAAGTTCCAGTTCACCAAAGTACTGTCTGTGTCCGCCGGCTATACGCCTTTCCTCTCGTCCTATCTGGACGAGCCGGCACTCGGTAGCTGTCTGGTCTACAACTCGCTGAAGATCAGTTCGAATTATGGGCTGTCGGGCGCCACTACCGGCGCGGATGCCGGCGCCAGTTTCACCGTGACCGGCCCGAATGGAAGTAAGACGCTGACAGGAAACGCGGGACAATTCAGCGCTGTCCTAAGTTCCACGGGAGCGTTTCTCTCGCCGGGCGCGTACACTGTCACCGGGACGGGTGGAGCCGACGTTGGGGCGTTCAATGCGGCCCTTACCATCCCCGCAGCGCCCACACTGGTCAGTCCCTCAATCCAGGCAGCTCCACCATCGGTGACCCGATCCAGCGGATTGGCTTTCACGTGGAGCGGCGGTGTCTCTAATGCCTACGTACAACTCCAGGTGACGGGCCCTACCGACAGCACCTTCTCCAACGGTGCCATCGCGGTCTGCAACGTGGCGGCCAGTGCGGGGACCTTCACTATCCCGTCCTACGTGATGCTCGCGCTACCCGCGAGCAATTTTGCCTCTTTCCAGGTTCAGCAGTTTGCCGAGGCTGCGGTTACGGCTCAGGGCATGCCCTATGCGACGATTTCGTCCGGAAACGTCCCTGCAGGCATCGGCAACTTCACACTGAAGTAGGGCGGCGGCTGAATAATACTTTCGCCCCATCCATCTCCTCCTTCTTGGTTGAGATCGGGCGCCGCGCGGAGGCTTGAACTCCGGATCGTCGCAGTCGTTTTGAGAACGCAGCATCCGAGTCCCACGTCCATGATAAAATTTGCCGCCATGAGAATTTTACTCCTGCTGTGCCTTCTGAGCTTGGAGCCGGTTATTGGCGGTGAACCCGCCCGCCTGCAGTTTACGCGGATTGCGGGGAAACCTGGGAACAGCCCGCGTGTTTCCCGTGTGGTTGGCTCCGCTTATTTGCTCAGCGCTCTGGCGGTATATTTGTGCCACACGGCGGGGTCGGTCAACATTTTTACGAAGACTCCGCCTACTACGGACCTGGCTTGAAAGCCCTGCTGCTTACCGGTGACGGTATCGTACCAATCGGTCAGCGGCACGCGGCTGGGCGATTCGTCCAGCCAGCGGTAAACGGGGGCGATCAACTTTTCGAAATCCGAACGGTCATGAGCTAAAGTAGCGCTCCAGATTGTCCAATCCAACTTGGTGTAATCGCGGCGGTTATCGAGCGGCACTCCGTAGCGGTTCTGCTTCGTTTCGTACAACGCAATTTCCTTGCGAGCGACTTCGGCGGGGAACAGATCGAGGCCCAGAATGCGGTCCCAAACCAGGTTGTATTTCTGGCTCCAGGTGCCGGGCTTGTCGAACGCCAGCCGGTAGCGGTCGCCTTCGGCGGCGAGCTCCATCCACTTCTTTGCGTAGTCGTGCGACAGATCGCGATAGGCCGCGGCATCGGCGGTTCGCTCGGTAGCCTGGCAGAGCGTGCCATAGGCGCCGAGGGCGAGGATCGCCTTGAGAGAGAGGTTGGCGTTGTGGGCCAGGTGACCGGCGAAATCGTCGGTGGAGAGCTGGTTTTCGGGATCGAGACCCTTGGTCTTGAGATACTCGGCCCACTTAGTAAGTTCCGGCCAATATTTTTCGGCATAACTGGCATTGCCTTCGACCTTGGCCAGGGCGGCAACCAGGATCAACATATTGCCGCTCTCTTCGACCGGCATCTGGTTTTCCTCGGTGCGTTCGCCCCCGCCATAAACCTGTCCATTGGCCTGCGGGTATGTGCCCAGATCGTGAGGAGCGAAGGGCCAGGGCCAGCGCGGCATGTGCGCGTACTGGAGAACCGGTTCAAGCTGGGCCTTGAGGAGCAGCGGATTAAACAGCAGCGTAAACGGCGCGCTGGGATAGATGACATCGACGGTGGAGATGCAGCCGTTGCTGAAATTCTCCTTGGGGAAGTACATGGCCGTGCCGTCGGCGTCGGCGGCCAATTGGTGCGCGGCGAGCGTTTGGCGATAGGCCAGCGCGCCCAGGCGGGCATATTCCTCGCCACCGGCGGCGCGCATATCGGCCATGAGCTCCTCGTCGAACGCCTTGCCGCGTTCGAGCAGGGAATCGTGGTCGCGGCGGACGTCGCGGAGAAGTTCGGCTGCGCCCGCCCCATTGCGCCGCCACCACGCGCGCTCGGCACGGTGGAAGTACTCGATGGAGTACAAGTCGTCATAGGCGAGGATCAAGTAGCGGGAAACCGGCGTGGCGCCGACAGCGCCGAGATCCAGACTGACGGCGAGCGCTTCCGTGGAACCTGCTCCAGGGGCCGTGCCGTCGCGGAGATCGTCGGAGTCGGGCAGGGAACCGCTGGTTTCGAAATTCTTGCGCGCCTCCGTGTGAGGAAGAATGGCACTGGAAGCGCCGGGGCGGCCGTCGGTGGTGAGATAGAGATAGCCCCAGTCGATACGGACATCGTCGCCGCGGCGCTGGAGTACGGCCTGGCCGCGCGAGCCCATGCGCAGAACGGGCTGCCCATCGAGCGAGTAGCGGCCCCACCAGACGGGCTGATCCGGCGTGTTCACCACCAGATCGCTGGCGGCGTCGAAATAGAGTTCCAGCTTATGCGGGTTGCCGTCGGTGGAAGAAACGGTGTACTCGATGTAAGTGGCCGGGCGCGACAGGATGTCCAGATCCTGCGGCAGGGCCGGAGTGAAGAAGGTCAGCTCCAGGTGGATGCCTTCTCCCGCAAAGTCATAAATAGTTCGGGTGGGCAGCACCTGGAGCCGTTTTTGCTCGAGAACGGCGGAAGGCCGCCGCTCGCGTCCCATCACCTGAAACGTCTTGCCATCGATGCGAATCAGGGCGGTGAGGCGGTTGGGCTTGCCGGTCCAATGGGTGGTGGCCGCGTCGGTGAGGCGGTCGGCAAAGGACCAGACGCTGAAGTACGGGTTGTGCGTCACCAGGGGAACGGCCGGTGGTCGCAAGGGCGCGGGCGGTTGGGCAAGAAGCAGGGCTTGGGCCGCGCAGAGGACTATCAAGCGCGAAAGAGCGTTTATTGAGAATCTCATCGATTCGCTCGCAGCAGGGCGGATGGCCACCGTTTATGCTACCAGCGAGCAGTCGCGGGTGCGCGGCGGGAAAGTGGAATGGCCGGCGTGATGCGTTTCAGGGTGGCGGCCCTTCGCGCGGCCCTCTAATCGAACACCACCGTCTTGTTCCCGTAACAGAGAATGCGGTGTTCCAGGTGCCAGGTTACGGCCCGGGACAACACGGCCTTCTCGATATCCCGGCCCTTCTTGATCAGATCTTCCACTTGGTCCCGATGGGAAATTCGCACCACGTCCTGTTCGATAATTGGGCCGTCGTCCAGGGCCGCCGTGACATAGTGACTGGTGGCGCCGATCAGTTTCACTCCACGCTGGAATGCCGCGTGATAAGGCCGCGCGCCAATGAAAGCCGGCAGGAAGGAATGGTGTACATTAATGATTCGGCGCGGATACTCCGCGACGAACTCAGACGACAGAACCTGCATATATCGAGCCAGGACTATCAGGTCGATACCTTCCGCCGCTAACAGCCGCCGTTGCTCCTCTTCCGCGGCTTTTTTCGTGTCGGACGTCACCGGGATGTGGCGGAACTCTACCCCGTAAAATCGCGCCAGCGCCTCTCCATTCCGGTGATTGCCGACGATCAGCGGAATCGAGCAGGGAAGCTCCCCGGCCTGTTGCCGGTGTAGGATATCCACCAGGCAATGCAGGTGCTGAGACACAAAGATGGCCATTCGCGGAACCTCCGACATTAACTTGAGGCGCCACTGCATCTGTAGTTCCGCGGCCGTGGTTTGAAATTCCGCCCGGAATGCGCCCAGATCGAATCCTTCCAGCGTCCATTCGACGCGCATAAAAAACAGGCCGGCTTCGTGGTCTTGATGTTGGTCGGCATGGGTAATGTTAGCCCCGTACCGATACAGAAGGCTGGCGACGGCCGCGACCAGGCCTTTACGGTCTGGACAGTCGATCAGAAGAACTGCCGTATTCTTCATGGTTCAGAATTAGGTTAACGCGGAGCCCGGCACGATCGGAACCAGCTCATTGCGCCAACGCCCCTTGCTTCGGCAACCGCCCTGCCATAGAATCGGCCCTGAGTCTTGAGGAGGACTGTTTATGGGCAAAGTAAACTGGCAACGGGTCATTCTCGGCGGGTTACTGGCCGGGGTGATCATCGACGTGATCGAATGGGTGACGAACGGCGTGGTTTTCGCCGGCGATTGGGCAGATGTGATGAAGCATCTGGGTTCCACCACCAACTTCAGCGTGAAACAGATTGTGGCGCTGAACGTGTGGGGGTTCCTGATCGGAATTGCCATGGTCTGGCTCTATGCGGCTATCCGGCCGCGTTTCGGCGAGGGTCCGAAGACGGCGGTTCTGGCCGGGTTCGCCATGTGGTTCATGGCCTACGCGCTCGGCGGTGCATTTCCCGTTTTCACGCACTTGTTCCCGCTCCGCCTCGCCGTCGTCACGACGCTGATCGGCCTGGTGGAGGCGGTGGTCGCGGCGCTGGCGGGCGCCTGGCTCTACAAGGAAGCCAGCTAGCCGGAGCCGATGCAATTCGGTCAGGCTGCGTGCCGCTGATGCGGTGTCCGAGAAATCGCTTGAAATGCGGCGCCTCCGGATTCTTCCGAACCCGGAAGCGCCGGCGTTGGCCCCTCCCGTGCATGGGATTTTTCGGGATGGGGAAAATTTGGGGGGTGCTTAACCGTATTGGGGATTTCCCCGTATTCAACCCGACAACCGCTCCCTGGCGGTCGCGCCTCCGTTACAGGCGCCACGTGTTTGCATGTAGTTACAGAGCCGCGACCGCCAGGGAGCGGTTGTCGATCACGCATTCTCCCCAAAGCGGCTAAGCACCCGAAAATGAGAGAAACAACTCCAAAAAACGAGGTTCGATGTATAATCGACACCGGGTTACGACGGCAAAACGGAAATCCTCGGCTAAGTATCGCAATGCGGTGGTTGAATTCCACCACCAGGGTAATCGAAAGGACGCAGTCATGAAAAGGAACGGAATCGGATTCAGCGGCGCTGGCAGCCGGTGGATTACAAGTGCGCTCTCGCTCTTGCTGGTCTCTTTGATACATGCAGGCCTTTATGCGCAAACTCCTCCGGAGCAGATGCCTCAAGAGCAAGCTCCTCCAGAGCAGATGCCTCCGCCGGCGGGATACGCGCCGATGGACGCCATGCAATTGGATCAACTGGTGGCTCCCATCGCTCTCTATCCGGATTCGCTGGTGGCACAGGTACTGACTGCGGCTACCTTTCCGCAGCAGGTGAGTGAAGCGTCCAACTGGATGCACCAATACGGCGGGATGCCGCCCGATCAACTGGCCAACGCGGTGAACGGCATGCCCTGGGATCCGAGCGTGAAAGCGCTGATCGAGTTTCCCTCCGTGCTCGACAACATGGCGCGGAACTATAACTGGACCGGTGCGCTGGGCAACGCTTATTACAACCAGCCCGGCGACGTGATGAATGCCGTGCAGGCCATGCGCATCCAGGCGCAGCAGGCGGGCACGCTGCGCTCCACGCCACAACAGCGAGTCTATGACGACGGCGGGCTGGTGGTGATCGAGCCGATGAATCCGGCCTTCGTGTACGTGCCCTATTACAATCCATGGGGAGTATACGGCATGGCGATCAGCCCATGGGGCGGCTACTATGTCATGCCGCCGCCGCGGGGGCTGATGATGGCGGGAGGGATCGGGATCGGATTCGGCATGGGAATTTCGCTCGGCGTCTTTTCCCGTTACGGATGGGGGTATCATGCGTGGGCGCCGAACTGGCATGGAGGCGTGGTGCTCTACAACCACGGCGCCTATGTCTCCCGAAGCACGACGGTGATCAATCGGGGCAACTTCGGCGCATACAATCGCGGCGTGTATGAGCGCGGGGGACGGGGCGTACCCAACGGATTTCGTCCTCCGGCGGCCGCGTCGGGCCAATTCCATGCCGCGCCCGGCGGCGGCGCCAACCGGCCGGCCGCGGGACCTGGAACCTACAATCGTCCGGGGTCGACGCCCGCGCCGGCGTACCGCCCGGGCGCCGGAGGCAACAACAGGCCTTCAGGCAGCCCGTCCGGCACATATTCGCGGCCGCAGGTTCAGTCCTCGCCCTCGAACACCAGGCCGCAGGGCTCGTACAACACCGGCCGCCAACCGGCGGCGCCGCAAGCCAGACCCACGCAATCGAGCCCCTCTGCGCCACCGGCTCACACGCAATCGAATCCGGGGGCAGGACACTCCCAGGGTAGTGGCGGCGGGCATGCGCAGCCGCAGCACTCCCAGGGGGGCAGTCGTTCGGAAGGGAAGGAGAAGGAGAAGGGACACAACTAGCCCCCTCGCCTAGCCCAGGGCTAGCATGGGCGGCGACCCTCCTCCGCCTATTCTCCGCATTCTCACGGGAGACCGCCATCGGGTCAACTCGCGATAGCCCGGCCTCCGCAATTCTCAGCATGGTTTCTGTCCATCTTCCCGGTCCGCTGGACCGCCCCGTGTGGGTGTAGACCAACCGCTAGCGGCGAACATGGCTGAGGTGCACCCCAAGCGGTGGCTTTCAGCCAGGGGTTTCACGCCGGCTATTGCATAAGTAATTCATTTCCCCATATTTGGGATTTGGCATGTGGTTTGCCTATTACGGAACTGGATGTATTGGAGGTTCTCATGAATCGGACAGTGCAGACGGTATCGTTCAGATTCGCGATGCCGGCGCTTGCTCTTGGCGCCGTCCTGTTGTTGCTTGGCCCTACGGCCGCATTGGCCCAGCGGGGCGGCGGTGGACGCGGTGGTCACTCCGGCGGCAGTTTTTCCGGCCGTTCGTTCTCGGGCGGCGGTGGACGCGGCTATTCTGCTCCGTCCTATTCGGGCCGTAGCTACTTCGGCGGCGGGCGCAGCTATGCCGCCCCTTACTCGGGTCGTAGCTATGCCGGCGGGCGCAGCTACTACGGCGGCGGATACTATCGTGGAGGAGGCGGTTACTACCCCGGCCGCTTCTACGCCGGCCGAGGCTATTACTACGGTGGACGCTTCTGGGCCCGTCCTTACTTTGGCGTCGGGATGGGCATCCCGTTCGGCTGGGGCTACGATTCGGGTTGGGGCTGCGGCTACTATGACGGATACGGCTATTGGCAGCCGGCTCCGTGTTATCCAAACTTCTACGCTGGTTACTGATCGAATCGCTGTCTGGCCAATCGACGAGCGCGCGAGCGGTGGGGAAACCCGCGCGTTTCGAGGCGCCCTGGTTATTCGATCCACTCCCGCAGCCGGCCAACGTCCAGATGCTGCCTCAGATGCTCCGCCCAGCGATCGATGCGCGCGTTTCTTTGGCCGGTGACATTTACAGTCGCACTGGCCGGCTCGAGGCCCGCGGCGGCGCGGCATCGGGCGATGAACGCGTGCCGGAAGGCATCGTCGTCGAAGAGCCCATGTACATAACTTCCCCACACGCGGCCGTTTTCGGCGGCGGCGCCATCGGGCAGGGGATCGGTATCCAGCTCGCGCACGATCTCGGCGAACGGCTGGCAGCCCGTTTCGTACCGCGTCTCTCCCATATGGATTTCGTAGCCTTGAAAGCGCGGGGCGTCCCAGGCGAGCACGCGTCCGCTGGCGCGGCGCACGGTTTTTTCGGGGCGCAGAACGGTGCGGACCGGTAGCAGGCCGAGGCCGGCAACGGAGCGGGCTTCGCCGCCGCTTTCCACGCCGTCGGGATCTTCAATGCCGAGGCCCAGCATCTGAAATCCGCCGCAGATGCCGATTAAGGGGCCGCGGTGCGAGCTCAGGCACGGCGAGAAGCCGCGTGCGCGCAGCCAGGCGAGGTCGTCGAGGGTCTGCTTGCTGCCGGGCAGGATCAGCACGTCGGCCGCGGCAGCCTGCGCGGGATTGTCGAGAAACGCCAACGCGACCGAAGGCTCCATGGCGAGCGCATCGAAATCGGTGAAATTGGCCATGCGCGGGAACGCGACCACGCCCACGCGCAGAGGCCGATCAGGCGAATGGGGCAGGGAAGCGGAGCGCCAGACGCGCTGGGCTGTGCGCCGGTCTTCCAGCGCCACGCCATCCTCTTCTTCCAGGCCCAATTGAGGCAGGAACGGAATCACGCCCACGCACGGGATGCCGATCCGCCGCTCGATCGTTTCGACGCCCGGAGTGAGCAGCGCCAGGTCGCCCCGAAACTTATTGATGGCGAAGCCGCGGATGCGCGCGCGGTCTTCGGCCTCGAGCAATTCCAGCGTGCCGAGGAGGGAAGCGAACACGCCGCCGCGATCGATGTCGCCCACCAGCAGGCATTGCGCATCGGCGGCATGGGCCATGCGCATGTTGACGATGTCGTGCTGTCGCAGATTGATTTCGGCCGGCGAGCCGGCGCCTTCGAGCACCACCAGCTCGTAGGCCGCGGCCAGTTTTCGATAGCTTTCGAGCACCCGGGGGAAGAGGTCTTCCACGCGGCGCTCATGATAGTCGAATGCGCTGACGTGTCTCCAGACGCGGCCCAGCACCACGATTTGCGAGCAGGCGTCGCCGGTGGGCTTGATGAGCACCGGGTTCATTTCGGCGCACGGAACGGCGCGGCACGCTTCCGCCTGCAGGGCCTGGGCGCGGCCGATCTCGCGGCCATCGGGCGTGGCGGCGGAATTGAGCGACATGTTCTGGGCCTTGAAGGGGGCCACGCGCAGGCCGGCGTCGGAAAAGATGCGTCCCAGACCGGCGGCGACCAACGACTTGCCCACGTGCGAGGCGGTCCCCAGCACCATCAGGGCGCGTGCGCTCACTCGGCCGTCCCGGCTTCGGCGGCGCCAGAAAAAAGCGCGCGGAGACGGTCGGGATCGTGCCGGCCCCAGCTATCGAAGTGGACGAGCGAGGCCAGTGGCTGGCGGCGTTCCCATCCGTGCTCCTCCAGGTCCGGCCTGGGCCGGAACTCGGAGACGAAGCCGAGGCAGAGGTATGCGATCACGGTGTGGCCGGCGGGAATCCCGAGCAAGCTTTTCAGCGCTTCCAGATCGAGAATGCTCACCCAGCCCACCCCCACCGATTCGGCCCGCGCGGCCAGCCACAGGTTCTGGACCGCGCAGGCGGCCGAGTAGAGAATCGTGGCCGGATCGGTCTGGCGGCCAAGCTGGTGGCCGCAGGCGCGCTCCGTGTCGCAGGTCACGCAAAGGTTGACGGGAGCATCCAGGATGCCTTCGAGTTTCAGACTGTCATAGGCTTCGCGCCGCGCGCCGGTATAGATGGCCGCGGCGCGGCGGTTGGCGGCGGCGAAGTTGCGGTGAACCGCGCCGCGCAGGGCGGCGTCCTCGACGAGGATAAAGTCCCACGGCTGCATGAAACCAACCGAGGGCGCGTGATGGGCGGCGTCGAGAATGCGGCCCAGCACCGGCGGCGGCAGCGCCTCGGGACGAAACTGGCCGCGCACGTCGCGCCGTTCATAGATCGCGCGGTAGACCCCGCGTTTTTCTTCGATCGAAAAATCGCCGCCGGCGCGCGCTTCATTCTCGCTTCCGGCTTCTGTCTTCTGACTCGGCGTTTCAGTTCTCCGTGGGGGCCTTTTCCAGGTGATCCACGACGATGTTTTCGAGCGGCTCTTTGCGCGCATCCAGCTTGAGGCCGAAGGACTGAACGGCGGCCCAGAGCGAGGAACTGGAAGGGTCGGAGGCCGCATCGGCGGGGCCTCCGCCGCGGCCGGGCGCTGGGCCCATCATCATGCCGCCGCCCATTCCGGCCGCGCGCGCGGCGTTGCGAATATCGTCCATGGAAAGATCGAGCGCCACATCGTAGCGGGCTTTCAGATCGGTGCGGTCCATCACCGGGCGGTCGAGGAAGCCGGAAAGCATGTCGGCTAACCGCGCCATGGTGACGCCCGATGCCTCCATGTGCATGCTGCCGCCGTTCATCGTCATTTTGGTGGCGCCGCCCGAACTGTCGCCCATGGCGCCGCCCATGCCGCCCTTGACCACGATTGTATTGCCGCTCACCTTGATCTGCGGCGACTGGTTGTCGCTCGATCCCGCCGCCGGCTCTCCCGGTTTGGCGTCCGGGTTGGTCTTGGGAGCATCCGGATCGGGCGGCGATTCTCTCAGCTTGACCCCGCCCTTGGCCACCACCAGATCGTAGACGGCGTGTTCCTTGCTGTCGCGGTGAACCGCCAGCTTGAAACGGTCCGCCAGCAGCGCCTGCAGCATCTCGGGGACCTGGTCTTTATTGGAGCCCGCGGGCATTTTGGCGAGGATGTCGAAGCGCTGCGCGCCCATCCAATCCGGGCCGGCTAACTGGTACGGTTTGATCTTGTAGGCGGTGCGAATCAGGTCGGCGAGCGACATGAAGCCAATGTCCACGCGGGCTCCGTCCACTTTCATACCGATGTGCAGTTTGCCGGCCATCACGTCCGCCGGGTTGGGCGGCACGGCGATCTTGATGGAGGCCACTTCGAATTCCAGCTTGCCCGCCGGAGGTTGCGCCCAAGCGGAAGCCGCCGCCAGCGCGAGAAGGAAGCCGATCCGGGGCGTAAATCTGTGTGCCATAGCTGCTCTTAAAATCAGGATACCTGTTTTTAGCTGGGGCACGCTTTAGCAGCGCGGCGCTGTTCCAGGCAGCGCCGGCGATCCTTCGCCGCTGGGACGAGTTTCTTTGAGAGGATTCGGCGCTTCCGGCTACTCACTATCGAGGATATTTCTGTGGCTGACCACTGGTTGGTTGCGTGCCTGATTCCGCTGGCGCTGTGGACATTGGTGAGCGGACTGGACGACCTGTTCATCGTATTCGTGTGGTGCCTGCCGCGGCGAAGGCGGCCTTTGCCCACCAGCGCCGCCCTGGCGCGGATTCCGGAACGGCGGATCGCCGTCTTTGTGCCGCTCTGGCACGAGGACCGCGTGATCGGGCAGATGCTGCGGCGCACGCTTTCCTCCGTCTGTTACGAAAAGTACGACATTTTCGTGGGCGTCTATCCGAACGACGAGGCCACCGCCAACGCCGTACGGGAGGTGGCGGAAAGCTGGCCGCGGCTGCACGTTGCCGTGGCGCCGCACGACGGGCCGACTTCGAAGGGCGACTGCCTGAACGCCATTTATAACGATATGACCGCCTGGGAGGCGGCGCGCGGCGTGCGCTTCGAGATCATCCTCACGCACGACGCCGAGGATTTGGTGTATGCCGATTCGCTGCGGCTGATCAACTGGTTCTCGCGCGATCACGAAATGGTGCAAATACCCGTGCTGCCGCTGCCCACGCCCTTTCGCGAATTCACCCACGGCGTGTACTGCGACGAGTTTGCGGAGTTTCAACTCAAGGACCTGATCGTCCGCCGCCTGCTCGGCGGGTTTCTGCCGGCTAACGGCGTCGGCACCGGATTCGAGCGCGACGCTCTGGAGGCGCTGGCGGCCACGCGCGGGGGAGTGCTGTTCGACCCTTCGTGCCTGACCGAAGATTATGAAGCCGGTTACCGCCTGCACCAGCTCGGCTACCGGCAATTGTTCGTGCCGCTGGTGATGGATGGCGCCGGCTTGCGGGCCACGCGCGAGTTCTTTCCGCGCGACTGGAATGCTGCCATACGGCAGCGCAGCCGCTGGATCACCGGAATCGTGCTCCAGGGGTGGCAGAACCATGGCTGGCGCGGCCGGGCGTGGGAGTTGTACTGGTTTTGGCGGGACCGGAAGGGAATCGTAGGCAACCTCCTATCGCCCTTGTCGAACCTGCTGTTTCTGGCGGGCTTGTGGTGCTGGAAGGACCTGGCGAAGGCGCCGCCCGTGGTGCCGGGGCTGTGTTTCCTCACGCTGTCGATTACGGCCGCCCACGTTTTGATTCGCGCGCGGTCGAGCGCCATGGTTTACGGATGGCGGTTTGCTTCGGGGGTGCCTCTTCGGATGTTCTGGGGCAACCTGGTGAATTTCGCGGCAACCGGCAAAGCGCTGCGCGGGTACCTGGCGTCGATGGCCGGGCTGCGGACGCTCGCCTGGACCAAGACCGAGCATGTATACCCGGCCGCCGGGGCGGCGGCGAACCTGCGTTTGGGCGAAGTCCTGGTGCGCCTGCGGTGCCTTTCGGGAGCGCAGGTGCAGGCCGCGCTGGCGGCCCAGCCGAGGGGCGTGCGGTTGGGCGAGTATCTGGTGCAATCAGACCTGCTCTCGGAAGAGAATCTGTATCGGGCGTTGAGCCGCCAGACAGGGCTGGAACTGGGGCTGCCGCGGGCGGGCGAAGTTTCGACGCCGGCCACGCACGCGCTGCCGGCCTCAACCTCGCGCCGCTGGAAGGTGTTGCCATACCGCGTGTCCGCCGGGCAAATGCATTTGCTCACTCCGGAGATTCCGACCCAGGAAATGCTGCACGATCTCGAACAAGTGGCGACGCTCGAATTGCGCTTCCGCCTGGTGCGGCCACGGGATTATGATCGGATTGCGGATCAATACTTGGGTCCGCTGGCGCAGGTGGGACGGTGACGTCGAGCGCCGCGTGTTGGCGATTGCGCCAGGAGGCGAAAGGCCCGGGCATCACTTCCGATAACAGATCTTATGTAAACAAATATCCCAAAACAAAAAATCGGCCCGATCCCCGCTGAAAGAGACCGGGCCTATCGGAAGAAACTAGAGGCTACCTGGGAGAATTTGTTCTAACGGCGCCCGCCTCCGTGTCCGCCGCCGTGAGCGGCGCCACCGCCAACTCCGGAAACGCGTCCGCCTCCACCGCTCGAACCGCCGGAACTGCGCGGCGCGCTACTGCCGGGAGAACCGTAGTGCGGCTGCGGGGCGCTATAGCTTGGCGAGGAACCCCGCTGCGGCTCACTATAAGTGGGCCGGCTATAGTGGATTTCCGGCAAACTGGAGCCACTGCCGCCGTTCGAGCGTTCGCGAACCACCGGGGGCGCCACGCGCAGCGATTGCTGGCTGCCGCCACGGTAGCCCGAGCCGGCACCCTCGCCGGGCCTCTGGCTACCCCCGCCCGAAACCGTGCCGCGATAGCCATTGCCGCCCTGGCCCGAAGGTTCGCCGAAGCGCCGCCAACCACCGGCCGCACCCGCACCCACGGCTCCTCCGCTATTCCCCACCCCACGCCTGACGCTCGCCTCACCCGCGCGGCCGGAAGCCGCAGCGGCAGACTCGCCCGCCTGGCGCCCGAACGGAACCCGCGCCACGCTGGCCGGACTCTGGTGCCTGAAGAAAGACTGATTGGCTGTCGACCGCGGCGTGAAAGCGCTGGTCCGCTCGCTATAGCGCAAGTTGGCGCTGGTAGGCGACACTGGCATCTGGCCCCGAATCAGACCGGCACTTCGAATCTGGTCCGCTGACGCGTGCCCCACGGCCTCGAAGCGGCCACCGCGAAAACCGGCCACGCTGAGCGAGGAAACGCCATTTGCGACCCGCGCGTTTCTATAAGTGTTATATATGTTTACGCTTGCAATATTAAAGCCGCGGTTGAATCCAGCGCCGTAGTATCCACGCCCCCACCAGGGATGCAACATCTCATACGGAGCCAGCGGCACCCAGCCCACGTTTCCAAAGCCGAAACCGAAGCCGATGCCGATTCCACCGCCGTATCCGAAAAATGCCACCAGGCCGGGCGCCCAGTAGTGCCTGACCCCAATTACACCGGGATACCACATCCACCCGTAGTTGGCGCCCCAGAACCACCGTCCATAGTGGAACGGCGCCCAACCCCAACTCGCGCAATCCACCCATGTCCACCCGTACCAATCTTCCCAAACCCACCGGCCGCAGGAATACGGCGACCAACCGGCCGCCACCGCCGGGCGCCACACAGAGCCGTAGTCGGGCACGTTCACCCATGTGCCATTGGCATCCAGGTCCTCGGCGCCGTACACACCTTGAGGCACGTGCTGCGCGCTAGTGGATTCCATCAAGACCTTGTCGCGCGATTCGTTCCAGAGATCCCAATCGTCGAAAGCCGCCGCGCCCACAATCCGGAACTCGGGATCGGCGGCGGTTCCACGCGCAATCATGGTTTGCCCTGCGTTCACCCACTGCGACCCTTTGGGGGTGAAGATCTCTACGTCACCCGACCTCACGGTGACATGAGTTTCGCCGTTATCGGTCACGGATATCCTGTAAATACCAATTTTTGATGGTCTTACGGAAATGTTTGGAGTGTCGACTTCAATATTTGCATTGGAAGGACGCAGAACATTGAAGGTTAGCGTTCCCCGTGCCATCTCCAACTGGTAGCGGTCGGCTTCGAGCGTGGTCAAGTGAATCTCGCCAACGCCTCCTAAACGCAATAGGTTAGAGCTATCAAATTGAACTTCCGCACGAGAATTAAGGCCGGTCGAGATGTAATCTCCCGCCATGAGCGGCGCATTGACGATGCCCGCTACCCAGTCTCCCGAGTCGCCGCGCCGCACCGAGACGTCGCCATCCATCACGCTGATGCGGGCTACGCCGCGCTGGAGATCGTCCGCGCCCTGGGCACGTACGGGAGCCACTCCAACCGCCGCGGCAAGTAGCATGCCGGCGGCAACCGCATGAACTGGAAAGCATCGCATAAATCTCATTTCTCTACCGGCCATCCCTGAAGCACGGCCCGTACCAAAGTGTAAACAATTGAAAATTATTAACTAATATTCACCGAGGTGGATTCGTGAATGGCCGAAAACCACCACTACTGGCTGGGTTCAAGCAGTCCCGCTGGCGATCTTGTCGCCGGTGTCCGGAAACCTTCCGGACGTTCTATACCGGCTAAGCCAGCCCAATTTGCCTGATGCTATACTCTCTTGGACCATGGGCATTTTAGGCGACCTGGCATACGGGTTCCGGTCTCTGCGAAGGAACCGCGCATTTGCCGTTATTGCCTTGATATCCCTGGCGCTTGGAATCGGCGTCAACACCACCATTTTTACCCTGGTG
>JBKQVG010000333.1:0-25348 GCA_052325345.1 Bryobacteraceae bacterium | reverse complement strand
GTCACAGCCTATTCCTCAGTTCTCCGGCTATTGTCTTCAACTACTTATAAGCATAGCGGCAGTGAGCCGCCCGCTCCGCCTGCTTAGCGAGGTGGGCATGTTACCAATTCGGCGGTTGCGGAGCCGGGGGCACCCGCGGTTTGGCTTCGTTTCCCTACCGCCATTCGCCGCCTTAAGTGGCTTCGTTCGGTATTTTTCTCCCAGGCGGGGCAAACCGAAACCCGGAATCGGGCGCGCCCGTAGTCCGGTGGTTTCTAGTGTAGTGTCCGCGAAATAGATGGACAGCTATTTCTTTCCTTTCCTGCTCCGAGGACTGGTGCAGCCGGGTTGGATTTTTTCCAACGTCCGCCGGCAACGGGAGAGTTTCTCCGTGATGGATTCTACCGTCGCGGTCCAGACGAACGGCTTCGGATTCTTGTTCCACGCCGTGAGGAATGCGTCGATGGACGCCTTCAGATCGTCCACGCTTCGGAACACGCCCCGCCGGATGGCCTTTTGATCCAAGTGGCCGAACCAACGCTCGACCAGGTTCAGCCAACTGGAACTCGTGGGGACAAAGTGGAGCACGAAGCGAGGGTGGCGCTTCAGCCAGTTCCGCACATTCTCGTGCTTGTGGGTCCCATAGTTGTCCATGACGAGATGCAGCGGAACCTCACCAGGGAACTCCTGGTCCAGAGTGCGTAGGAACTTGAGAAATTCCTGATGGCGATGGCGCTGGTGGCATTGCCCGATCACCTTCCCCTGTAAGACCTCCAGGGCGGCGAACAGAGTCGTGGTTCCGTTGCGCTTGTAGTCGTGGGTCATGGTCCCACAGCGGCCCTTCTTGATCGGCAAACCGGGTTGGGTGCGATCCAGCGCCTGGATTTGACTCTTCTCGTCCACACACAACACGATGGCCTGCTGGGGCGGATTCAAGTACAGCCCGATCACGTCGGTCATTTTCTCCAGGAACTTCGGGTCGCGCGACAGCTTGAACGTCTTCACCCGGTGAGGCTTCAGTTGGTGGGCCTGCCAGATATTGTTGATGGTGGACTTACTCACGCCCTGACTTTCGCCCATCGTACGGCAACTCCAATGCGTCATGCCTTCGGGTTTGGTCTGCAGGGTTGCATCCACAATGGCAGCGATCTTATCGGTGTCGTAAGTCGGTTTGCGTCCGCGTCCCGGAGCAATCTCCCATAGTCCGTCCAAGCGCTGTTCCGAGAACCGTTGCCGCCACAGGATGACGGTCTTGCGGTTGACCGACACCTGCTGGGCGATGGCCACGTCGGACTGTCCGTCCGCGGCGGCCAGCACGATCCGGCACCGCAGAGCGACCTGTTGAGGGGTGCCATGGGCCGCCACCCATTGCTGCATCTGCTGCCGCTCGGAAGACGAAAGCTCGCTGGATAACGCCATGTCCCAGCATAAGCCTGAAGGCGAGTTTATGTCCAGTTATTTGTTGGACACCACACTAGCTCCCAGACCCGACCACTCCGGCCAGGGGACTGCTGGCGGAAGCATAGAGTTTCTTGGGCATCCGGCCCGATTCATAGGCCAGCCGTCCGGCCTGGACCGCGAAGTTCATGGCGCGCGCCATTTTTTCCGGCTCGGCGGCGGCGGCGATCGCGGTATTCAGGAGTACCCCGTCGGCTCCCAGTTCCATCGCAACCGCGGCGTCGGAAGCGGTCCCCACGCCAGCATCGACGATCAGCGGCACCTCGGTAATCATTTCGCGCAGGATACGCAGGTTGGTCGAATTCTGGATACCCAGGCCCGAACCGATGGGTGCGGCCAAGGGCATTACCGCCGCAGCTCCGGCTTCGATCAGCCGGCGCGCGTTTACCACGTCGTCATTGGTGTAGGGAAGTACCACAAACCCCTCCTTTACCAACGCCCGCGTGGCCTCAAGGAGGCCGGCATTGTCCGGAAACAGAGTTTTCTCGTCGCCGATCACCTCCAGCTTGATCCAATTCGAGAGCCCGACTTCGCGCGCCAGCAGCGCCGTGCGCACGGCATCGTCGGCGGTGTAGCAACCGGCGGTGTTGGTAAGGATGAAAATTCGCGACCGGTCGATATAATCCAGCAGCGACTCCTTGGAACGGTCCGTAAGGTTCACCCGGCGCACCGCCACCGTCGCCATATCGGCGCCGCTAGCCTCGTGACAACGCTTCATTTCTTGGAAACTGCGATATTTCCCCGTGCCGACGATAAGGCGCGAACGAAATTCGCGGCCCGCGATTTTCAATGTATCCGCCATGGCCCTATTGTACCGGCTTACCAGGGCGGTGCAGGGAAGCCCAAGCGGCCTTCAGCCAAGGTAATCGAACAGGCTCTTGGTGGGAAGTTGCGCCTGCGACTGCAGGGCAGCCTCCTCTTGCACCTGGTCTTGCGTGAGCTGGGTGGCCACGGCTGGAATGTTCGCATCCTGAATGTTGCCGATCTGCGTCTGCAACTGGGTGGCATAGGAGTTGGCGAAAGTGCTGGCCTGCGTGATTTGGTTTTCCACGTTCCCGTAGAACGCGTCCATGTCGCCCAGGTGGTCGGCTGCCGCCTGCAATTGATCGACGGCGTTGGCACAGCCGGCCTGATCGTTATTGGTGAGCGAGGTATACAGGCTATAAAGTGCGGCGAAGACGTTGTCCGTGGCCGGTGTTCCGTCCGTATTTTGGTCGTCGAAAATCTGCTGCGCCGTCAGATACCCCGGAAAAGACCCGCCCGCGGGATTCTGGATTTGCTTCGTGGCGGGGGCGTTGGAGAGCTGGTCGACCCCGGTCGGCGCCGTCAGATCCATTTGGTACGTCTGGCTCTGGTCGTCGTCGCCGCTGAAAATGTACCTTCCCGCCACCTGGGTCTGACTGTATGCAACCATCTCCGACAGCAGAGACTGGGCCTGAACCGCCATCGACGCGCGGGACTCCGCGGTCTGGGTGGCGTTGGCGCCCTCGGTGGCCAGTTGCATGGCCGTATCCATCAGGCTGGCGGCGGCATTGAGGGTACTGTCGGCTGTGCTGGCGTCGGTCTGCGCCAGCGTGAGATTGCTCTGAATCTGGGTGTTTTGCTGCAGGTTGGCACGGAGTTGCAGCAATAGATCCACCTGGTCGGGTGCATCCGAGGCCTGGGTCACCTGGAGGCCGGAAGACAGCTCCGCGGTGGCGTCGTCCATGTTCTGCTGGGTCCGTTCCAGGTTAGCCACAAAGAGTTGAGCTTGCGCATTCAGAGTCGTGTACATGTTTGGCTTACGCGGTTGCCGAAGAAAGCATGTTGATGGTATCGGCGGTTAGTGTGTCCAGGACGCTCACCATTTGAGAGTTCGCTTCGTAGGCGCGTTGAAACTGCACCAGGGTAACCGCTTCCTCGTCCAGGTTCACGCCCGAATATTGTTGCAGCAGGTTCTGCGCCTGTGCTACCGACGATTGTTGCACCTGCTGTTCGTTGGTGGCGGCCTGGAGCTGACTGCCGATTTCGGTGGCCATGTCGCCGTAGTACTGCGTGTAGCTCTCTCCGTTGATCTCGTCGGCAGCCGATTGTGGCGTAGCCAGTTGCGCCAGAGCCAGCGGCACACCGTTGGAAACCGTGGTTCCCCCCGTGGTGGAGATGGCCGCCAGTTGGCTTGCCGTGATGTCGGGATTGACCGCCAGGGATGCCGCTTCGTTGGTGTCGGTGGTGGTGTCGTAGGTGAATAGCGGAATGCCACTTACCACTGGAGGGCCGCTCGAAATCTCGCCTGCAGTCAGGGCCTGATTCACCGTATCGGCAAACTGCTGCGCCATGGTGTTCAGGCTGCCCGTCTGGTAGGCGTCGCCTATATACGTCGGCAATACCGTGTTGCGAAAGTTGAGTAAGGAGCCGAGCTGGCCCCCGGTGATTTGGGCCGTAATGTCGGTGCCGTCGGACGCCTGGATTTCGGCCAGGGCCGGGGGTGGGGAAGCGGTCACATTGGTGGGCGGTGGATTGGTCGGTTGTACCATCTGGTTGCTGATTTGGTACTCCTGATTCTCCATCACCAGGGGAACCTGCCCGTTAATCAGCACCGCGTAGCTGCCGTCCGCCTGTTTCGAAGCCGTGAAGTTGACGTATTGCGCCAACTGGTCGAGCGTGGAATGAATTTGCGCGTCCAGCCCGGCGTCGCCCGAGGCGCCATTCAGAATTTGGTTGTTGTACTGCGCAAGTTGGCCGGCCAGTTGGTTGATTTGGTTGACCGTATCGCCGATCTGCGATTCGGTGGTCTGCCGGACCGTGTCCAGGCTCGCCGCGGTCTGCTGAAATGCCGACGCCAGATCGCTGGCGTTATTGAGCACCGACTGCTGGGCGGTGGTATCGGTTGGCGATTGCGCCCACGCCGAAAAGCTGGAGAGTAAGTTATTGAGCGCGTATGGAATTCCAACGTTGCCGGAAATGTCGAAAACCGCCTGTAGAGAGGTCAGGCTCGAAACGTTTTGCGTGGCCGCGCCCAGCAGCGTCGTCTGCTGCCGCACGGTCTGTTCCGCATATTCGTTACGCGAACTGATCACCTGGCCGGGCTGCACCCCGCCGTCCAGGCCGGCACTCGGATCGAAGGCCTCCGGCACCAGACTCTGCGTTTGTGCCGCATAGCCCGGTGTGTTGGCGTTCGAGACGTTGTTTTGGACGACGTCCAAAGACTGGCTGTAGGCGTCCAGAGCACCCGCCGAAACCATTAGCGTAGACAGAAGATTCGACACGCCAGGTCAGCCTTCCCAGTAACTTCGTGTTCGTGAAGGAATTGCCGCCGGACTGCCTAGCGCGGTGTAGCCGCCATTCATGGCAGCCAGCATCGTCTGCCAGCGTGCGTGAAAAACGGCAGCCCGGTCCAGCAGCCGGCGTGCTTTCAGGACCGCGTTTCGCAAACTCCGCGCCTCCGGCCCGCGAAATGACCCCACCTGTTGCCGCAGGTCCCGGAGGCCGGCCACAGCCTCCGCCAGGACCACGGGGCTTTGTGCAAGCGCTTTGGGTGTAGCCGCCACCAGCAAATCGCAAGCCTGTTCCACTTGTCGCGTCGCCCGGGCAAGGGCAGTGTCGGCTTGGTCGGAGGTCGCCGCCACGCCTTACTGTCCTCCGCTGTCCAGAGCCTCGCTGACCATGCTCTTGCTAGTGGCCTGGGAATTTGGCTGGTAATTGCCGCTCTGATACTGCGTCGCCAATGAGGCAACCCGGCTGGCGCGGCTGGCGCTCTCCACCGACATCGCCTTGGCCAAACTGCCCAGAGCTGGCGACAGTTCGACCCGATCACCAGCCGAGCTTGAGGAAGTGGCTGTTTTTCCTGCTGCAGCTTCCGTTCCACGGGCTTCCTGCGTTCTGTCCGTGCCTGCGGCCGTTCCGCCGCTGATGTTGGAATTGTATACTCTCATACTGCAGTCCCTCTCCGGCTGCCGGTTGGTTCCCCGGCTAAACATCATATCGGCGCCCCCAGCGCGATTCTTTAGCGGATCGTTGAAAGGATTTTTGCAAAATCGCATAAAGTTTCCCGATAACCTGCCGATTGTGAGCTGTGATGGCGCCCCGACCAAATCGTTTGGAAGACCCAGGGAGCTCCCAAAACGAGGCTCAGCCTATTGATAAACAATGTGTTAACGATCTTCTACGGCTCGACACCGAGCTTCGCGGCGACTCCTTCCGCCGAGAAATGTGGCGGCAAGGTCTGGTAGGGGAAAGCCCCCAGATTCAGCAAATAGTCGAGATCATCCGCCTGGTTGCGGCTCGCCGGGCGACGGTTTTGATCACTGGCGAATCGGGAACCGGGAAGGAGCTTGCCGCGCGCGCGCTTCATCTGGCCAGCCCCCGGTGCCACGCTTCCTGGGTCGCAGTCAACTGCAGCGCCTTGCCGGAAACCCTGATCGAGGCCGAGTTGTTCGGTTACGTGCGGGGCGCCTTCACCGGCGCCCTCCAGACCCGTGCCGGTCGATTCGAACAGGCCCATGGCGGAACCTTATTCTTGGACGAGATCGGCGAGCTACCCCTGGCACTGCAAGCGAAACTCCTACGCGTATTGCAGGAGCGGGAGTTCCAGCGCCTGGGGAGCTCGGAGACCATACGTGTCGATGTGCGCGTGGTGGCCGCCACCAATTGCGATCTGTCGGCCCGCATCGAGGAGGGCCGTTTTCGCGAAGACCTTTATTACCGCCTGAACGTGGTGCCTCTTCCGATGCCTGCTTTGCGTCATCGAAAGGGAGATATCCCCCTGTTGGCCAGATATTTGATCGCCAAAATCTGCGCCGCCGAGGGGCTGCCCGTCAAGCTCTTGACCGACCCGGCGCTGGCGCGACTTCAAGCGGAGTCATGGCCCGGCAACGTCCGTCAACTGGAAAACGCCCTGGAGATGGCGATTGCTTTGAGCGGCGATCGGCGGGAATTGACCGAAAGCGATCTTCCACCGCTGGCGAACCCGCGGTCTCCGGAAGCCTCCGCCAGGCTTCCCCGGCTTCCAGAGGCAGGGTTGAACTACGAGGAAACCCTAGCGAGCATCGAGCGCAGTATCCTGGAGCAGGCCCTTCGCAAAACCGGCGGCAACAAGAAAGCCGCCGCCGAAATGCTGGGGCTGAAACGGACTACACTTTCCGCCAAGGTGCGGAGCCTGGGTGGGGTGGCGCCATGTTATTAGCGGAGCCCTGCCTAGCGCTGATTTGCCTTCAATGTCTTTTTTCGCAGACGGATGGATTGCGGCGTCACTTCGACGAATTCATCGTCGCGGATAAACTCGATGGCTTGTTCCAGGTTCAGGATGCGCGGCGGTACCAGGCGGATGGCCTCGTCGGCGGTGGAGGCGCGCATGTTGGTGAGCTTTTTTTCCTTGACGATGTTGACGTCCAGATCGCGGTCCCGAGCATTCTCTCCGACCACCATGCCTTCATAGACTTCGGTCCCGGGAGTCACGAAAATCTCGCCGCGCTCCTGAAGGTTGAAGATTGCATGACCGGTGGCTCTTCCAGGCCGATCGGCCACCAGGGAGCCGGTGGGGCGGCTGGGAATCTCGCCCTGCCAGTCGATGTATCCCTGAAACAGCGCGTTCATGATGGCGGTGCCGCGGGTATCGGTCAGGATCTCGCTACGAAGGCCGATCAGCCCGCGGGATGGCACTTCGAATTCGAGGCGCACGCGGCCCGATCCATGGTTCACCATTTTGCTCATTTTGCCCTTGCGGGCACCCAACTTTTCAATGACGACGCCGAGAAATTGATCGGGGCAGTCGACAACCAGCAACTCCAGCGGTTCCTGGGTCTTACCCTCCACCGTGCGGGTGAGGATTTCGGGCTTGCCGACCATCAGTTCATAACCCTCCCGCCTCATCATTTCGATCAGGATGGCAAGCTGCAGTTCCCCGCGCCCCATCACTTTGAACGTGTCGTGGCCCAATTCCTGCACGCGAATCGATACGTTGGTGAGCAACTCCTTGTCGAGCCGGTCCCGCAAATTGCGCGACGTGACCCACTGGCCTTCCCGCCCGACAAAAGGCGAAGTGTTGATGGTGAAGGCCATCGCGATGGTAGGTTCGTCGATCTGAACGTGAGGCAGCGGCTGGGGAGTTTCGGCGCTGGTCACGGTTTCGCCGATGGTGATGCCTTCGACGCCGGCGATGGCGAGAATGTCGCCGGGTTGGGCCAGGGTTTCGTCCACCCGTTTGAGGCCTTCAAACGAATAGAGCTTGGTGATCTTGGTGGTTTCGAACCTGCCATCGCGTTTGGCGATGGCCACGAAATCGCCAAACCGCAGTGCGCCGTTGAATACGCGGCCGATGGCCAGCCGGCCCAGGTAGTCGGAGTAGTCCAAATTGGCCACCAGCATCTGCAGGACCCCTTCGGGATCGCCCGTGGGGGCGGGAATGTGCTTCAAAATGGCATCGAACAGGGGGCGCAGATTGTCGGAGGGATCGTCAAGGGACGACTTGGCGACACCCGTCTTGGCGATGGTGTAGAGCACCGGAAAATCGAGCTGGTCCTCGTCGGCTCCAAGATCGATAAAAAGGTCGTAAATCTCGTTGAGCACCTCCTGGCAGCGCGCGTCCTGCCGGTCGATCTTGTTGATCACCACGATCGGCGGCAAGCGCGCTTCCAGCGCCTTGCTCAGCACATAGCGGGTTTGAGGCAGCGGCCCTTCGCTGGCGTCCACCAGCAGCATCACGCCATCCACGATCTTGAGCGCCCGCTCCACTTCCCCACCGAAATCGCTATGGCCGGGGGTATCGACGATGTTGATTTTGACCCCGTGATAGCGTACACCGGTGATCTTCGCCAGGATCGTGATGCCGCGTTCCCGCTCCAGCTCGTTGGAATCCATTACGCGCTCGGCGTGTTCTTCGTTGACGCGGAAGATACCGCTCTGGTTGAGCATGGCGTCGACCAGCGTGGTCTTGCCGTGGTCTACGTGCGCGATGATAGCGATGTTGCGAATCGGGCGAATGCCATTTTTCATGGGTGCGATTTCAAAGGGGTGACACTTGGGCGTGGCGGATAAGCCACTACTTCCTTAAGTTTACCATCCTCGGGGCCGTCCGCATTCCCGATTTGCGCTGGCCGGCCGCTCGTGAAACGGGCGGAGAATCAGCGGCGCAACCTCACGCGCGCGCCTTTCGTCACTGGAACGAGGCCGGTTTCTTTTCGGCCCGGCAGCGCGGAGGATTGGGGCGCGGCGACCTTGAACTACCCGCTGACTATCGGCGACCAGGAAAGCTACGAAGTGGACACGCCCAACGTGGCGATCATGCTGCTGCGGCCGGGCGATTACCGGATCGACGCCAATGGCGACAACAACGTGACCGTGGCGACGGTGCGCGCGGGACAGGCCGAGGTGACGGGTGGCGGGCAGGCGTTTTCGATCAGCCCGTCGGAGAGCGCCACCCTCAGCGGTACGGACCAGGTCGGCAACCAGATGGGGCCGGCGCCGCCGCCCGACCAGTTCGACCAGTGGTGTATCGATCGCGACCGGCCCGAGGCTTCGACGGTATCGGCGCGTTACGTGCCGCAGGAGATGATCGGCTATGAAGACCTGGACCAGTACGGGCTGTGGCGCAATATTCCGCCCTACGGGTATGTCTGGATGCCGACATCGGTTCCGCCGGGCTGGGCGCCGTATAAGTTCGGTCATTGGGTGTGGGTGGAACCCTGGGGTCGGACGTGGGTGGACGATGCGCCGTGGGGTTTCGCTCCCTTCCACTACGGACGGTGGGCATTCGCGGCTGGAGCGTGGGTGTGGGTGCCGGGGCGGCTGGTGGTGGGTGCGCGGCCGGTATACGCGCCGGCGCTGGTGGCATTCGTGGGCGGCCCGGGGTTTGCGGTGGGGGTGGTCGTAGGTGGCGGCGCCGGAATGGCGGCGTGGTTCCCGCTGGGGCCCGGCGAAGTGTACCGGCCGGCTTACGCGGTGAGCCCGGCCTATATGACCAACCTCAATATTGTCCACGTCAGCAACGTAGCGGTTATTGGCAGCTTTGGCGCCGTGAACGCGCGGTACGTGAATCAGGGCGTGCCGGGTGCGGTAGTGGTGGTTCCGCAAGCGGCGTTTGTGGGGGCGCGCCCGGTCGGGATGGCCGCGGTGGTGGTTCCGCGGGGGCAAATCGTGAATGGGCAGGTGATCGGGGCGGTGCCGCCGATCGCGCCTATGCGGGTCAGCCTGGGAGTGGTCGCCGCGGCAGACGTGCATGCGCCGCCGGCGCGATTCGCGAACAGGGCGATCGTGGCAAGGACGGCTCCGCCTCCGCCCCCGGTCCCGTTTACCGCGCGGGAGCAGGAACTGCGCGCCAATCCGGGGCGGCCGCTGGACGCCGCCCGGGTCGATGCGCTGCGGGCCTCGGCACAGGCGCCGCGGCCGATGGTGCGAACGGTGGATGGGGGAGGCCATTTGAGCCATCCCGGCGGTGCTTCCGGAGTTTCGGGCCGGCCGGCGGGAAACGCAAACCGGCCAATGAACAACGATCGGCCACCGAGCGCGCGGCCTAGCTACTCGAATCCGCCGCAGGCCGAGCATCCGGCCCATGGCGGCGAGGCAAACCGTCCGCCGGCGAATGAACCAGGTCGGCCTGCCGCGGCGAGCGGGAACACGCCGAATACGGCCCATCCGAGCGATGCCAATGAGAAGGGCAATGGCAGGAAAGAAACTCGGAAGAGTGCGAAGAGGACGGAGAGGACGGAGAAGGACTAGCCCTGCTATATATCCAAGGAGCAGATGCCAGAAAGGCTGCCGGCAAGGGATGGCGTGTTTCCTACTTCCCGGCCACCACTCCGCCCACGGTAGAGGATCCGGTCCCGCTGCATCCGGTCTGGCCATAGCGGAGGAATTTCTGGATCCGTTTTCCGGTATCGACTTCCGCCGTGTAGATGTTGCCCTTGCTGTCCACGCTTACCTGATGTAGATAGTGGAATTCTCCGGCCATCCTGCCACTGCGGCCGAGCCGACCCAACTCCTGCAGATTGCTTCGGTTCAGGATGTAAATCGTCATATTGGAGTTGTCCGCCACATAGAGACAACTCTGCGCCTTGTCGGGGGAGAAGCTCATCGACACCGCCGTTCCGGGTATGGCGGTGTTGGTGTGTTCGCTAATCAACTGCTCGGCGACGAAACCGCATTTACCGGCCTCGCCCGCCGGATTGCTGCACGGCTTGCCAAGCGCCGGATCGTTTTTGTCAAACACCTGAATGCGATCGTTTCCCCGGTCGCAGACATAAATCCTGCCATCGTTGGCGATCTTCACGCAATGCACGGGGTTGCGGAAGAATGCCGGCTTCTTATTGCCTTTGGAATAGTCGGCGATCCACGGCCCGGCGGCCGCGGCGGCCCGGTCGTCAACGGGATTGTTGCCATAGGCGCCGAAATGGCCTATGTACTTGCCGGTTTCGGCGTCCACGATCAGCACGCGGCGGTTTCCGTAGCCGTCGGCGATGTACAGGCGGTTCGTTGCGGGATCGACCGCCATGTCCGCCGCCCGATAGAGCACAGGCGTGTCATTGATGCCACCATGCGTGTCGTTGCTGTCTGGTCCCCTTGGGGTTCCGCCGATCCTCATCTTGAAATTACCGTTGCTGTCAAACTTCAGTACAAAGCCGTCGCCGCCTTGCGTATTCGTCGCCCAAGGCAGCCCTCCTGGACCCGCAGCCCGGCCGGCCGCCGCGGAGTTTCCCGAGATCCAGACGTTGTCGTTCCGGTCGACATAAATGCCATGCTCGCTGCTTGGCCAGATGCAGCCTGCCTCGGCCTTGCATTTGCCGCCGATGAAACCGGGATCGGACGGACCGCCCCAAGCGCGCAGCAGTTTGCCGTCGGAATCGAATTCCAAGACGGAAGGAGCGGCTTTGCAGCAATCCGAGACCGGACCATACGCGCGTACCTGGCCGAGCCCGTTGATTGGCTGGCCCTTCTCGTCGGTGGCGCCCGACACGGGACCTTCAAGTCCAGCCTCGTCCGTCGTCATGCTGCGCGGCCGGTTATAGACCCAGACATGGTCGTGTTGGTCGACATAGAGACCGCCGATTTGGCCAAGGAGCCAGTTGTTTGGCAGTGGCTGCGGCCATGCGGGGTCGATCACGAAACTCGGTGTCTTGCCGGTGCTCGACGCATTGTATACACCCGTTTGTTTGAATAGCCGATCGAGAGAGCCGCTGTTCCTCAGGATCTTCGTATCGGGATCGGCGGCCATGACCAGGCCGGTCAGGGTCAATGCTATCGCGGGCAGTGTCGCCGTCACCTTACGGTGGATCATAATCCTCGTCTTTCCTTTCAACATGCTGCACGAAAGGGCGGTGCAGCGGGCTAATCTGCGAGCGCAGAGCCGGATAAAGTATATGACAATTTGATCGTGCTGGCGCAATGGCGCCTGCGTGGCCTGCGTGGTCCCCTAGCGCCGTTGTAGCATGTCGCGACTCGTGGGTTTCTCCAGTTTTTCCCGGACTTTGTCGCGAATTGCCGTCAGCCACCCCCATGATGCCCGGTCAGCACTGTCCCTGCCGGCGCAGCCCTGTTGTAGACTTGGGGCATGGTTCCATTCCTATGCCGCAAGCATTGATCACGTCCGACCCGAAGATCATGATGGGTAAGCCCACGGTCGCCGGCACGCGGATTACGGTCGAGCTGATTTTGGAGAAGCTGGCGGCGGGCGCGACCGTGGACGAGGTCCTGTCCGCACATCCCCGGCTCACGGCCGAAGGCGTGCGGGCGGCAATCGCCTTTGCCGCGCAGATGCTGCGGGCCGATGTCGTCTATCCGGTGGAGCACACGACGGGGTGAGGATCGTCGCGAACGAGAGCGTCGACCGGCAGATTGTCGAACGGCTCCGCGCCGATGGACGACGAACTGGTGCTCAGCCATAGCCGGCAAGCGCACGCGATTCCGCTGACGGCGGACAAGGACTTCGGAGAACTCGTCTTCCGCCAGCGTCTCGTTCACTTCGGGGTCTTGTTCATCCGCCTCGCAGGTCTTAAGCCTGACCTCAAAGCCGCGTTAGTCGCATCGGCAATCGATGAACATGGAGCCGAACTGGACGCGGGATTCGGGGTTCTCTCCAGGCGCGTACTTCGAATCCGCAAGCAAATTCAGTAGCTGGGTTGGCGGGCGCGGCGCTGATTCGGCCTTACTGCCTAATATAGAAGAGCGTGACCTACCCGATTGATCCGCTGGTTCCGGCGATTGCCGATCACCTGCGAAATCACGCCTGCCTGGTATTGGAGGCGCCGGCCGGGGCTGGTAAGACTACGCGTGTGCCGCCGGCGCTGATGGATGCGCTGTGCGGGACAGTGCTGGTGCTAGAGCCGCGGCGGCTGGCGGCCAGGCTGGCGGCGCGGTTTGTGGCGGCCGAGCGCGGGGAGCGGGTGGGGGAGACGGTGGGCTACCAGGTGCGCTTCGAAGAGGTGGCCGGGCCCAAGACGCGGCTGCGTTTCCTCACCGAAGGAGTGCTGACGCGGCGATTGCCGAGGGACCCAAACCTGGACGGGGTAACCGCCGTGGTGCTGGACGAATTTCATGAGCGGCACCTGGAGGGCGACCTGGCGCTGGCGCTGCTGCGGCGGCTGCAGACTACCCGCCGGCCGGATCTGCGGATTGTGGCCATGTCCGCAACCCTGGACGCCGCGCCGCTGGCGGAATACCTGGGCGGGGCGCGCACCATGCGGAGCGAAGGGCGGGCGTGGCCGCTTGAGATCGAATACACGCCGCACTCACCCGTTCCGCTGGAACGGCAGGTTGCCGGTGCGCTGGAGCGGCTGGCCGAGGCTGGGCTGGACGGCCACGTGCTTGTGTTTCTGCCGGGTGCGGCGGAGATTCGCAAGGCGCAAGGCGCCAGCGCGGCGCTGGCTGGGCGGCATGGCTGGGCGCTGCTGCCCCTTCACGGGGACCAATCGCCGGAAGAGCAGGACCGCGTGGTAGGACCGTCGGACCGGCTCAAAATTATTCTGGCCACCAACGTGGCGGAAAGCTCGATCACCATCGAAGGCGTGCGCGCGGTGATCGATAGCGGGCTGGCGCGGGTGGCCGCACATTCGCCCTGGTCGGGGCTGCCCACGCTGGAGGTGGCGCGCATCAGCCAGGCATCGGCCCGGCAACGGGCGGGCCGCGCGGGCCGCACCGGACCGGGCCGCGCGATTCGCCTCTACCCGCGCGAAGACTTCCTTCGCCGGCCGGCGCAGCAGTCGCCGGAGATCGCGCGCGCCGACCTGGCGCCGGTGGCGCTGCTGTTGGACGAAATGAAGCTGGCGTGGGACCAACTGCCGTGGTTGGATGCGCCGCCCGCGGCCGCGGTGGAACAGGCGCGGGAGCTGCTGGCGCGGCTGGGCGCAACCGGCGAGACGGCGCGCGAGATGGTCCGCTATCCGCTGCACCCGCGGCTGGGGAGATTGATCGTGGAAGCGCGGCGCCGCGGCGTGGTGGAAGACGGGGCCACGGTGGCTGCGCTGCTGAGCGCCGGCGAGCGGCTGCCGGCGCGGCCTTCCCGGGCTTCGCGCTCCGACCTGCTGGAGTTGCTGGAAGGCGAGTGGCAACCGCGCACCGAACAGGCGGTGCGCCAGATCCGGCGGCTGGCCGGCACGGGCCGGGGGGCGGCGGGCCGCGATGAGAACGCGCTGCTCGAATGCGTACTGGCGGCGTTTCCCGACCGCGTGGCCAGGCGGCGGCAGGGCGATCAGTTGCAGATGGCGGATGGCGGCTCGGCGCAACTGGCCGCTTCGAGCACGGTGATGGAGGCGGAGTTTCTGGTAGCGGTGGAGGCCGAGAGCCTCGCGGAGCAGAAACTGCCGCTGGTGCGGGTGGCCAGCGCCATCGAGCCGGAATGGCTGCTCGACCTTTATCCGGAGCGGGTGAGCGAACGCGCGCGGCTGGAATGGAACCGTACGGCCGAGCGGGTGGAAGCGGTGGAAGAGCTGCTGTATGGCGAGATCGCGCTCGAATCGCGGCGGGGCGAACCGGAGCCGGAAGCCGCCGCGGCAATGCTGGCGGAAAAGGCGCTGGAAGCGGGCCTGGAACGGTTCGCGGATGCCGAAGAGCTCGATGCGTTTCGGGAGCGCCTACGCTTCGCCGCCGGACAGGAGGGGGCGCGTTTGGCGGCTACGCTGGATTGGGCGGACGTGCTGCGCCGCATGGCTTACGGGTTGAAGAGCTTCTCCCAACTGGAAGCCGCCACGCGCGATGGCGGACTGGTGCGGGCGGCGCGGGACCAGATGCCGGTCGCGGAGCGCCGGGCGCTGGACGAGATCGCCCCCGAACGCATCGGCTTACCCGGCGGGCGGCAGACGCGGGTTCATTACCAGGCCGGCCAGCCGCCCTGGATCGCTTCCCGCCTGCAGGATTTTTTCGGCATGACCCAGACGCCGGCCATCGCCCGCGGCCGCGTGCCGTTGGTGGTTCGCCTTCTGGCTCCAAACCAACGGCCGGTGCAGACCACCACCGATCTGGCCGGCTTCTGGGAGAGGCTGTACCCGCAGGTGCGCAAGGAATTGGCGCGGCGATATCCGAAACATGCCTGGCCGGAGAATCCGGGGAACGCGTAGGACGGGACTCCTGGCCTGTCATTTCTTACGCCAAACCGTAGGGCCGAGGTGGTAGAATTGGCTATACGAAAACCATTTGTCTCCGAGTTCGTTTTGGGCTCACTCTTGATGCCGCTCGCCGCGGTACCTTACGAATACGACTGCCAGGGCGGCAACCTGTGTTTCACCATGCCAGCCGCGCATCCGTTCGAATCCGAGCATCCCGAACCCACCGAGGCACCGTGGGATTCGTGGGGGTCGCTAGTGGGGATAGCTGGGGCAAGCGGGAACAACAATAACAACGCATCGGCGTTCGGACGTTAGGAAGTTATTTCAGCTAACAGCAGTCCCGACTTTGATCATATAGTGTCCAGTAATGATGTCGCGTTCCAAGAGGCCGTCTTTGACGAGTGATTCGCAATAAGCGAACTCGGTCGTTCCGGGCATCGGACGATAAGCAGGACGTATAACGGTTGGAGATCGCGCTTGGATCACGAAGCGCATAAAAAATTCCTGCTTTCCGTGCTCGAAATGCTCTCGCGCTTCCTTCTCTTTTTTGTGTTCGGCCCAATGGATTGCTTGCCCGGCAATCGTCACCACTTGCTTTCCAGATTCAACAAAGGCTTTTAAGGTCATCACGAGAGACCTCCCCTAATCTAACAGGAAAGGATAGCAAAAATGGCGAGGAGAAAGAAAAGTCCCCGTCCGCCTAGTTGTTCTTTGAAGGTCGTTGCATTTCTCGCGTTGCTCCCGCAAATTTTGAAAAAGCCCAACGTCCCGAGACCGTAACATCAGGCGGTGGATCAGTTTGAATTTTTCCGGAGACTGGCGGCCGGGTAGGGGAGCACCTTGAAGATGGCTACGCTCTCGCCGCCGACGTCAAACCGTTTGATGAGGGTGGCTTTAAATCTACGGGAATCGCCTGGGCTAATCAGCCTCCATCCCTTTCCGCTTTTCATTTTTTGGCCGCGCTGGATCTGATTGTCTGTCACCTTCGCCATTGATCAGATGACTCCCTTAGGATTTCGTATCGTATCACACGGCGGCGGTTAGAGATGACGGCGTCGCCCAAGTGCCGTTCGTTAGGTGTCAAAACGCTAATGGACAACAGCATGAGGAAGACAGGCCAGGAGGCCTGTCCCACTCCTCTGCCATAATCGAATCAGGAAGGGGTTGTTCGATTGCGCGTCGCGCTGCTGCAGATCAATACCACGGCGGGCGATCTGGCCGGTAATGCGGCACGGATCGTCGCCGGAACCCGCCAGGCGGGCGAGCGGGGCGCGGACCTGGTGGTGACGCCCGAGCTGGCGCTGCTGGGCTATCTGCCGCGCGACCTGCTGATGCGCGAAGGGTTCGTTCGCCGCGGCGAACAGACCCTGGCGGCCATGGCGCGGGAACTGGCGGATGCGCCGCCGCTGCTGGTGGGCACCGCGACGCTCAACCCCTGCGATGTGGGCCGGCCGCTGTTCAACAGCGCGGTGATGCTCTGCAAGGGCAACGTGGGCCGGAAGTTTCACAAGACCCTGCTTCCCACCTACGACGTGTTCGACGAGGACCGCTACTTCGAATCCGCCCGCGGGCCGCAGATTCTGGACCTGGAAGGGCACAAGCTTGGCATCAGCATTTGCGAGGACGTGTGGAACGACCGCGATTTCTGGCAGCGCCGCCGCTATCGCCAGGACCCGATCGAGCTGGTGGCGGCCGAAGGGGTGAAGCTGCTGCTCAATCTTTCGGCCTCGCCCTTCGTGGTGGGAAAGCAGGTGCTGCGCGAACAAATGCTAAGCCACATGGCGCGGCGGCACAGGCTTCCGGTGGTCACGGTAAACCTGGTGGGCGGCAACGACGATTTGATCTTCGACGGCCGCAGCGCCGCTTTCGACGCCGAGGGCCGCCTGTTTGCCCGGGCCAAGGGTTTTGAGGAAGACCTGATCGTGGTGGATGTAGACGCCCGCACCGGCTCGATCTGGGAGGACGACTTCACGGCCGAAGCCGAGATATGGAACGCGCTGGTGCTGGGCGTGCGCGATTACGCCCGTAAGACCCGCTTCCGCAACGTGCTCCTGGGCCTTTCCGGCGGCATCGATTCGGCGCTCACGGCGGCGATTGCGGCTGAGGCGCTGGGCGCGGAGAATGTGCTGGGCGTGCTGATGCCCTCGGAGTATTCGAGCGCCGGCAGCATCGACGATTCCCTCGCGCTGGCGCGCAACCTCGGCGTTCGAACCCTCACCCTGCCCATCGGCCCGATGGTGGCCACTTACGATACGGCTCTGGCGGAGGCCTTCCGCGGCTATGCCCGCGACGTGACCGAAGAGAACATTCAATCGCGGATTCGCGGCAACCTGCTGATGGCGCTATCGAACAAATACGGCGGCCTGCTGCTGACCACGGGCAACAAGTCGGAGATGGCGGTGGGCTACTGCACCCTCTACGGCGATATGAACGGCGGCCTGGCGGTGATCGCGGATCTGCCCAAGACAATGGTTTATAGGGTGGCGCGATGGCGCAACCGCCGCGCCGCGGATATTCCGGAAGCGATCTTCACCAAGGCTCCGTCGGCGGAGTTGCGCCCCGGCCAGAAAGACCAGGATTCGCTGCCGCCCTACGACGTGCTCGATCAGATTCTGGAGATGCACGTGGAGCAATCGTTGTCGGCCGATGAAATCATCGCCGGAGGATTCGACGAAGCTACCGTCAGGCGGGTGGTGAAGCTGGTGCGCACCGCCGAATTCAAGCGTCGCCAAGCGGCCCCCGTCCTGAAAGTGACTTCGCGGGCGTTCGGAACCGGCTGGCGGATGCCGATCGCGGCGGGCCCGGGATAAACCGATGTGGAACAGGCGCTTCCGCCTGCCCGTGCCGGCGCATGCGCCACCGGAAGCCCGAAGCCCGGCCACGACATCGGAAGTGCGATAGTCCCGAGTCTCACTGACCTTTTGAGCCCGCAGCCGGGGCGGCATGGGGAGTACGCGCGCCGCTGCGGGCGCGCTTGTGCAGCTCGCCCAGGTCGAGTCCGGTAAGTGCGGTGGCGATGGCGCCGCCGGCCAGCAGCGGCGCCGTCAGGGCGGCAAACATAATCATGGAAAACGTTTTGGCGTCGTTGATCTCCACGTCGAACAGGTGCAGCGCCAGGACGCAAGCGGCATTGGCCAGGCCGAGGTTGCCGGGAGCGCTCGGCACCACCGTGGCCATGCGGATGATGGTGAGGATGCCGGCCGCCTGCCAGAAGGAAAGATCCATGGCGTCGGCGCGCAGCAGCGCGTAGATCGAGAACATCTGCAACAGCAGGTAGAGCAGGCTGATGAGCGAGGTTTTGCTCAGCGAGCGCCAGCCGCCCATCAGGTGCAGTCCTTCCACCACGTGGCGCAGGGTGGCCGACCAGCGGCTCTCGCGCAGCACCGCGTGGGCCTCCTGTTTGCGCAGCACGATCCACACCAGGACCGCCGCGCCGGCAATCAGCACCACTCCCACAATCCGCACCAGCCACGTGATATCGCGCGGAATCCGGTGGACGAAGCTGGCGGTAATGAGGAACGCGCCCAGCAGCCAGAATCCGTCGATCAAGCGTTCCACCGCGGCCGAAGCGAAGCTCAGCGACAGCCGCAAGTTGTTCCAATGCGCCAGCAGGTAGCAGCGGATCAGCTCGCCGGTGCGCAGCGGGAGCACTTCATTGGCGAACAGCCCGATGTAGATCGCCTGCACGGTGCGCCACAACCGTAAGCGGACCACCGGGCCGAGCAGCGTGTTCCAGCGCCAGCCGTGGCAAACATAGACCGCCAGGTCGGTGGCGATGGCCAGCGTCACCCAGCGCCAGTCGAGCGAGCGGATGGCCGCCACCAGGTCGCTGAAGTGGTAGCCGCGCAATACCCACGCCAGGCAGCCCGCGGAAACGCAATACCCCAGAGCTTGGATTGCCCAGGAAGGGATCTTGCCGCGCCGCTCGGGCTTCACGTTCTCCATCATATCGTGGCACACTGTAAGGCACGGGACGGTTCCATATGAAACGGATGCTGACGATTGGGTTACGCGCGGCGGCTGTGGCCGCGGTTCTGAGTTGTTGTGGAGCGATCGCGGCCTGGGCGGCGGATGAAACGCCGCGGCAGGTCTTTCATGGCACGCTGGTGGACGCCGGATGCCTGGAGCGGCCGGCATGCCCGGTCACGGGCGGGACACGCGCTTTTGCGCTTGAACTACCGGACGGTAGACTGCTCGACCTGGGTGAAGCCGGCGCCACCTTCGCCAGCGCCGCGCTGAACGGCAGCAAAGACGGCCGCGACCTGATCAACCGGGTGGTGTATTCGATCCGGCCGCAAGCCACCGTCACGGGGCAACTGCACGGCTACAAGGTCATCGTGGACAGCGTTACCATCGAGTGACGGAGCGCTCATGATCCTTCCCGAGCAGTGTGCCAATCTGGACGAGATCCGCGCGGAGATGGATGCCATCGACCGCCAAATCGTCGCGCTGATCGCGCGGCGGGTTGCCTATTCCGCTCCGCCGCCAAATTCAAAACCAGCGCGGAGGCCGTGGCCGCCCCCGAGCGGGTGGCCGCGGTCTTGAAGACGCGGCGCGCCTGGGCGGAGGAGGCCGGCCTGGACGGAGAAGCCATCGAAGACCTGTACCGGGATTTGGTCTGCTATTCGGTTTCCGAGGAACACCGCGAATTCGAGAAGCGATGACTGGGCAGTGAGCCCGAAGTCCCGCCGATTATTTGCGCCGGCAGGCTTGACGGCCCAATGCCACATACCAGGTGGGATAGACTATCGTTTTTTGTCGTCAGGCTGTTGTCGCTTGGCGGGGCCTGACAGACCACGAAAAACGATGGTCTGTCCCACCTCTGGATCGCCGATACGCGGCTCAACCTGAATTCCACGGCATCGGGAGTTTGGAATCTCGGCGCTGCAGCCAAGAGCGGCCGCGCCACGATGGTCCGATTCGTGCCTTGGCCCATCCACAAAAACAAGAAGGCCGACTTCCTCCTCGCGAAGGAAAGCCGGCCCAAGTCGAAAACGAACGGTCAGAACGAGAATTTACATCCAAGCTGAATGGCGCGGCCGCCGCCGTAAACCTGCCAAATCCGCTGATGAAACACTTCCCGTAGAATCATAGCTGGAGACTTTCTGGCACTTTTGAGCAAGAAAATTTCTCATATCGGTAAGAGCATGTCCAAGCAACCCCCTGCGCCATCATCGAGCGCGGCATTTGAGACAACTCGGCAGGCGCCGAACCGCTTTCTCACACTAGGCATCAATCTTGGGCTCTTCTTGACCACGCTACTGGTCTATGCGCCGGTTTACCGTTTCGGCTTCGTCAACTTCGACGATCCGGACTACGTCACCAACAATCCGCACGTGCGCAACGGCCTTACCATGGACGGCGTCGTCTGGGCGGTTACCAGCACCGAGGCCGCGAATTGGTTTCCCGCGACGCGCCTTTCGCACCTGCTCGATGTGGAGATCTTCGATCTGCGACCGGGCGGACACCATCTCACCAATGCCTTCCTTCACGCGTTTGCCACGGTGCTCCTCTTCGCATTCCTCCACGCCGCCACCGGCGCGACGTGGCCCAGCGCATTCGTGGCCATGCTTTTCGCCGTGCATCCCCTGCACGTGGAATCCGTCGCCTGGATCGCGGAGCGAAAAGACGTGCTCAGCGCGTTGTTTTGGTTCCTTGCGCTATGGAGCTATGTCCGCCGGCATTATTGGCTTACGCTGCTGGCCTTCTGCCTGGGGCTCATGTCCAAGCCGATGGTCGTGACGCTTCCGTTTGTGCTGTTGTTACTCGATAGATGGCCGCTGCGCCAGCCGCTCCGCTCCGCCCTGCGAGTGAAGATTCCGTTGCTGGTACTGTCCGCGGCCAGCGCCACCGCCGCCTACCTGGTCCAAAGAAGCAGCGGCGCGGTCCGCGAGGTTGGGCAATTCCCGCTTGGATTACGGGTGGAGAACGCCGTGGTCTCGCAGGCGATCTACATCGTCAAGATGTTTTGGCCAGCGAGGCTGGCGGTATTCTATCCCTATCCACAGGACTTGCCGGTATGGCAGATTGCGCTGTCAGCCCTGCTGCTCGCGGGCATCTCGATAGTCGTGCTGCGCGAGCGGCGTTCGCGTCCTTACCTTGCGGTGGGATGGTTGTGGTATCTGGGAACGCTTGTGCCGGTCATCGGCCTCATCCAAGTCGGCGCGCAAGCTCGCGCGGATCGGTACATGTACCTCCCGATGGTGGGCTTGAGCATTATGTTGGCATGGAGCCTGCCGGAAGTCCTTAAGGGCAAGGTCGCCATTTCCGGGGCCATCGTTGCGTGCCTGGCGTGTGCGGCAGTGTGCGAAGCACAGATCCAATATTGGCGGAATAGCGAGACGCTCTTTCGTCATGCGCTCGATGTGACCAGCGGCAACTACCTTGCGCACCATAATCTCGGCGCAGCCTTGGCCGACGAGGGGCGCTTCCCCGAAGCAATCGAGCAGTATCGAGCCGCGCTCCAAATCGAACCCAATGCCGCGAACGTCGAAACCGACTACGGAAATGCCTTAGCAAAATCCGGACGCATCCCGGAGGCGATCGCGCACTATCGGGCGGCGCTGCGGGTCCTTCCCGATTCGCCCATCACGCACAACGATCTGGCCAACGCTTTAGCCGCGACTCCCGGGAGCATGCCGGAGGCAATCGCCGAGTATCGAACCGCACTACGCCTCAAGCCGGATTATGAGGAGGCGCGAAACAACCTGGCGCAGGTCGAGTCCAATGCCGCCGAAATGCAATACAACATGGGTATCGACCTGGCCAAGAGCCGTAAGCCGGAGGCGGCAATCCCACACTTCGAGGAAGCCTTGCGGCTTAAGCCGGATTATGTTGACGCGGACAACAATCTCGGCGTGGTGCTGGCGGGCGCCGGGCGGGTCGAGGAGGCGATCTCACATTTTGAAGCCGCGTTGAGTATCGATCCCAATTCCGCCGACGCGCACGTCAATCTCGGGATTGCGTTATCGGGGATACCCGGCCGGATGCCGGAGGCCATCGGACATCTCGAAGCGGCCTTGCGCATCAAGCCCGACCCGGAGATCCGGCAAATGCTGGATCGCCTCCAAAGACAGCGATAGCCACCGAAGCGGCAAGCGCCGCCCCGGTGGCTATCGCTGCTTCTCGAAAAGCTAGAACGTCAACTTCGCCCCCAATTGGATGCTGCGCGGGTTTCCGGTGCCGGCGTTGACCGAGCCGGAGCCGCTGCTGAGGGTACTGGTCACGAATCCGAAGTTCGCGTTGTTCGCGGTGCAGCAACTGCCGTTCGGAGTGCTAAACTGCGGGGTGTTGGTTGTGTTTACGGTTTCCAGCCGAAGCTGCAGGCGGAAGCGTTCGTTGAACTGGATGGTCTTGGCCAGGGCGAGGTTCAGGTTGAAGAATCCCGGCCCGATCATGAAATTGCGTCCAGTGTCGCCGACCTGTTGGGCGGCGCCGGCGACCTGATCGGCCGCCCCGGTCGGGCAGGACGCGCTAGGCGTCGCCGACTGGCAGGGTGGCGCGGCAAACGCGGTTGGATCGAACCACGGGCTTCCGCCGAGCGTGGTGGTGTTGATTCCGTGCAGAATTTTGACGCTCGGATCCACCTGGATCGGCGTATTAGTGCCGCCTTGGGACTGGTTCAAATACGTCGAGCTGTAAGTGACCGTGAAGGGAAGTCCCGTCATGACCGTCAGGACGCCCTCGACCTGCCATCCACCCAGAATCGCGTCCACCCCTCGCGAAGCGGAGTGCAGGAACTGTTTCCCTTTACCGAAGGGCAGTTGGTAAACGTAGCTCTGCACGAAGCTCAGGTAACGATTGAAATCGTTCAGCCCCCAATTACGGTGATATTGTCCGTTGAGATAGAAGCCGTAGAATCCATCGTCGTCGCCGCCGTTGTAGTAGGCCATGCCCTTCTGGTAGCTGAACGAGGTGGTGATGGCCAGCCCGGAGGCAAAGCGCCGGTCAAGCTTCACTTGCAGGGCGTTGTACATCGAGGACACCGGCACGAAGAACTGCGTTACGGTGCCCGTGTGCGGGAAGTACGGCAGGTAGGCGGTGTCGCCCGCGGAGGCGGGCGCGATCACCTGGCTGGCATTGATGTTTTGGTCCGAGCCCATGTCCACGCCGTGATTGCCCACGTACGCAACGTCCAGCGCGAAATGAGCGGGCAACTGCTGCTGGACCGAGAAGTTCCAGGCAATCACATGAGGATTCTTGTAATTTGTCGGGAAATAGTCTTCCGTAGAACCGTTGAAGCCCAAGGCCGCGACGCTGTAAATCCCGTTAGACGGGACGGGAACCGGCGCGGGCGACGGGAGACCGCTCTCGAAACTCAGAAGGGACCCGTTGTAGGTGGGCGAGGTATAGGCGCTCGCGCCTTGTACGGCTCCGATGTTGCCTTTAGTCGGATAGTTATTGGTAATGTACGTATTGTCCTCAAACGGGGTGTAACTGACACCGATACCCGCCCGGAGAACCGTCTTATCCGTCAAGCGGTACGCCAGTCCCAGGCGCGGCGCAAGGTAGTTCCAGTGGTTTTGCAGGCCCCCATTGTTGGGGTTGCCGCCCACACCGCCGACCACCAGCGTGTTGTTCGACGGAATGAAGTTGGAAAACTGGCCGGGAAAGGCCGGCGTGCCTGGCGGATACATTTCCCAGCGCAGCCCGACGGCCACGGTCAGCTTCTTGCTGGCCTGCCATGTATCGGAAACGTAAGGGAAGAAGTACCAGGCCCGGTAAGTCGGGAACGTGCCACTGAAGTCGCGGCCGGTGCTGCCCGCCTGGGGGCTGTCCAGCAGGAAGCTCCCCAGGTCGTTGGCCCACGAAGTGACGCTGTTCGGGGTCGTCGCCCCGGTTGTAGTGCCGTTGGGGAGCCCGCAATTGCCCGCGCAGTTCGTTTGCGAAGTGCCGAAAGTGTAGACGCCGCGCGGGCTGTAGGTCTGCGTCTGCAGCAAGTCGTCACGAATGCGGCGCATATCGTAGCCGAAAATGAAGGTGTGGTTGCGGTACGTCTTGGTCACGTTGTCAACCAAATCGATGTTGGCCTCCGCGCGGACCCAGGGCAAACTGGCGGAATATCCCACCAGCGGGCTGGTAAATGCGCCAATACTGATACCCACTAAGCCGCTGTCGAACTGGCTGATATTGATGTTTGGGATTCCCAGGCTGGTGGAATCGTTCTTTCCATAGTCGCTCTCTTGCGCCACGTTGTTGTAGTGCGCGACGCCAAAGCGGAATTCGTTCAGCAGGGTGGGCGAGAAAACGTGGTCCCAGTTGATGCCGCTACTGTAGGTCTTCTGAACTCCCGTACCCTCGAAAGCGCCATTGGCATCGCCACCGGCCATGCCAAATATGGGCGCCTGGTAAATCACCGGACGCTGGAAGCTGAAGCGGCCGCTGAGGCGGTCCTTCTCGCTGATGTTATAGTCGATCTTCCCGTCCGCGAGGTCGCTGTCCTTGGTGAAGGGCAGGAGGGCGAAGTAGTTGTTGGACGGCGCCGCGGTGTTATTCAAATTTTGGTTCGGATTGGGCACCAGGGCTATGATCTTGGCCGCGATCGGGTTCACGCGCGATGCGGGAATAATGTTGCCGGGGAACGGGGTCCGTCCCACTGCAGTGACCGGATCTCCGGTTGCCGGATCATAAACGAGGGCGGGGCTGGAGCCACCCAGGGCCTCGCTCAAGTTGCCGGTGTGCGACAGGGCCGACGGTATGGTCTCGGTGTTGGCGGTGGCTTCGTGATCGGTGGTACGCAGGAAATCGGCGAAGAAGAACAACTTGTTTTTCTTGATCGGTCCGCCGATAGTGCCGCCGAAGTAGTTGTAGTGGACCGCGGCCACCGAGGGCTGGAAGAAGTTGCGGGCGTCGAAATCGCCGTTTTGAACGAACTCGTAGAGGGAGCCGTGGAAGTCGTTGGTTCCCGACTTCAGGATCACGTTCGTGACCGCGCCGGTGCCGCGCCCCAAGTCCACGGAGTGGTTGCTGGTAGAGATATCCACCGCTTGAATGGCCTCGAGCGGCGGGATCAGGATTTGCAGCAAGCCGGTGCGCTCGTTGTCGTCGATGCCCTCGATCTGGTAGTTATTCGCCACGCGCGGGGCCCCGTTGACTTCGGTCTGCAGCGTGTCCGAAGCGTTAAAGAACTGGGAGTGCTCCTCCGTCGGCGGCGACGTGCCGGGCACCAGGGCCAGCAGGGCTTGATAATTGCGGTTGCTGACCAGAACCGGCAGTTCCGACACCACCATCGTGTCGATGTTGCGGCCGGTATCGGCCCGGTCCGTCTGCAGTTGCGGTGCCGCGGCGGTGACCTCGACTGTTTCGGACGCGCGGGTAATTACCTAAATCATTATGCAGTCTCAGGATTTTTTTCGCAAAGTGTCGATTTAAATAAGGTGAGAGCAAACGTTTTAGAAGAAAGT
>JBKQVG010000332.1:0-8961 GCA_052325345.1 Bryobacteraceae bacterium | reverse complement strand
GATCCGTCCGGTATCGGTCAGTGCCTGGAACAGCTTGCCCACGTTCTCATCGGCGGCGACAATCCCGGCATAGTAATCCTTGACCACTTCCTCGAGCGATCGGGCGCAATTACCCTTGGTCAGAGAGTGCCGGGTGTAGGTGCCGATCGTGTCGTCGGCCTCGGCGAAGGCCCGGGGCTTGCCGGGATATCCCTTCAGGTCGTCGTCGAAGGTGGCGGGCTTCGGGATCGGAATGCCGTTATAGAGGTCGAGAAGCCGCCGCGGCCGGAAGAAAGGCGCGTGCGGGGATTGGAACCAGAGGATCAGGCAAAACGGCTTTTCGCGTTTCTGTTTCATCCACCCGAGAGCCCGGTCCATCATGACGTCCTCGACATAGCCTGCGTGAACCGTGGGGGGGCCGACCCGGCCGTGGGAGCCTTCGATAAAGACGGGCCAAAAATAGTCGGTGGCGGCGCCGTAGTAGCCGAAGTAATAGTCCCAGTTTCGGGTTGCGAGGTCGCGCACATGGGCCTTGCCGAACAGCCCCACTTCGTAACCGGCTTCGCGCAGGAGGTCGGTGAACATGGGAACGTCCGCGGGAATGGCGCGGTCCTGGTTATCCACACAGCCGGTATTGTGGCTGTAGAGACCGGTTAAGGCGGTGGCGCGCGAAGGAAGACAAAGCGCGTTGGTGCAGAAGGAATTGGTGAACTGAACGCCCTCTCTCCCGATACGGTCGAAATTGGGCGTTTGCAAAATCCGGTTGCCGTTGAGACTGAGGGCGTCCGGACGATGGCCGTCGGTAGTCATGAAGATAAGATTCGGCCGCGCCGGCCCCTGCGCTCCCTCGATGGCGAGCGGATTCGAACCGAGAGCCATGCTACCCACTACTCCCGCTCCGGCTTTCAGGAAAGAACGCCGCAATGGATCATTCACGATATCTGCCACGAGTCCTCCACCAAGTTGGATTGTAACAACCCTGTTTCTTCACAAGCGCCCGGCGGTTCGGCGGCCAACAGCCGCTTCCATCGAGGGTCCGACGCGTGAACCACTCCCGTTCTCAATTGCGATCGGCTCCTCCTTGCAGGACACGCCGCCGCGTCTCGTCTCGGTCAGGAATGGGGACTGCGAGCGGGTCGGGTAAGTTCGGTTGGCATTCGGGATCATGCCGTAATTGCGGATTTTATACAGGAAATTGTCAGCCATATCTCCGCCCAGATTGTCGCCTGGCGCCGCCACGGAAGCGCCAGCCGGTCATGCTCTTATCGTCGGCCGGTCCGCAATCGGTCTAGCAGACTGCGCAGCTCAGGATCGGGTTGGATCCGCAGGGCCGCCTGGTAGTGGGCGATCGCTTCCGGCAGGCGGCCGGGCACCAGCGACAGTGCGTCTCCGAGGTTGACGTGGGCAGCCGCGTAATCGGGTTCGATGCGCAGGGCGGCTTCAAACTGAGCGACGGCGTCCGGCAGCCGCCCGCCGGAGCGCGCCAGCGCAATGCCCAGATCGTTGTGGGCTTCGGCCAGATTGGGTTTGACTTTCAGCGCCGCTTCGAAATGGGCAACGGCATCCGGCAGGCGGCCAGCATTCATCAGCGCAACTCCCAGGTTGACATGGGCAGCCGCGTAATCGGGCTGGATCCGCAGGGCGGATTCATACTGGGCAATCGCATCGGGCAGGCGTCCGGGAAGCTGGGCCAGGGCGTTACCAAGGTTGTTGTACGCTTCGGCGTAATCGGGTTGAAAGCGTACGGCCGCCTCGAACTCGGCGATCGCGTCGGGCAGCCGTCCGGGAAGCTGCAACCAGGCATTACCGAGGTTGTTGTGCGCCTCAGCGAGATCGGGCCGGATGCGCAGCGCCTCCCGGTATTCGGAAATCGCCTCCCGCAATCGCCCGGAATTGGCCAGTGCCAGCCCCAGGTTATTGTGCGCCTCCGGGTAATCCGGCTCGACCTTCAGCGCCGCCCGGTACTGGCCGATGGCATCCGCCTCGCGGCCGGGGATCCGCGCCCATGCGTTCCCCAGGTTATAGTGCGCTTCGGCGTAATCCGGCTTGATTCGCAGCGCTGCCTGGTAGTGGTTCACCGCCTCCGGCAGCCGTCCCGGGAGCTGCGACAGCGCGCTGGCGAGGTTGTTGTGCGCCTCGGCGTAGTCAGGTTCGATTCGCAAGGCCGTTTCACATTGAGCGATGGCGTCCGCCACGCGGCCGGGGACGTGCGCCAGCGCCTCTCCCAGGTTGCAGCGCGCCTTCGCGCTTTCCGGGCAGACGTGGACGGCGCTGGTCCAGAGACTCTGTTCGTCGTACCAGTCGAGATTGCGGGCGTAGGTCCGCGCGGCGCACGCGAGGCAGACGACGGCGAGAGCGATCCATCCGGCCAGCTTAAGGGAGGGCCACCGCGGCGACCATCGCCGGCCGAGCGCGCAAAAGCCCGCCACGATACACCCGGCCAAGCCAACCGAGGGCAAGTAGACCAGGCGTTCCGCCATGATGCTGCCGATCCGGATCGCCAGGTTGGAGGCCGGGAATAACGCGATGAAGAACCAGGCAAGGAAGAAAAACCGCGAATCTCGCCGTCGATACCAGCGGACGGCCAAGCCGGCGGCGCCGAGGCAGACGAGCAGGGCGATCAGCGCCTTGGCATCCTCCCAGTTTGCTGGATTCCAGCCGAACGGCGGGACCGCATTGTAGGAATAGTCCGCCGACAAATGGCTCGGCCAGAAAAACAACCACAGATATTTACCGATGACCTTGACCGCGGTGAGCCGGGCTGTCCAGAAAGCGGCGTTCATCAGGGGGTTGTCGCCGGGGCGCGCCACAATTTCTAGCGGCAACTGGCTGCGCGCCAACAGGTACGCGGCAAAGGGCAATAACAAGGCGAAGTAAGCGGGCGCACGCTGGCGCCAGGTTGCCCGCCTGGAAGCCGTGAGATCGTAAATCAGCATGATGCCTGGGAGGACGGCGGCACTTTCCTTCGAGAAGAGTCCGATCGCCATGGCGATCATCACGCCAGTCACCCAGGCCAAGCGGCGCCGCCCCATGGCGGAAATACTCTTGGCGTAACACAACAGGCCCGCCAGAACGCCGAAGGCCGCCAGCAGATCCGCGCGGCCAACTATGTTGGTGACGGCTTCGGTGGCGAGCGGATGCAATCCCCAGAGCCCCGCCAGAGCCAAGGCTGGCGCCCACTCGGCAAACACCAATATACCCAGCGCGTACACGAGCGAAACATTAATCCCATGCAACGCGAAATTCACCCAGTGATAGCCCGCCGGCCGGTCCGCATCGCCGAGAACCGAGTAATTCAACAGATAGGAGAAGGTCGCAAACGGGCGGTAGAGGCCCGACGCAGCGCTGTTATGCCAGTAACCTTCGGTCAGAATAAGCCCGATATTGCGGGCCGTCGCGGCCCGGATCCGGGGATCCTGCGAAATGACCGGGGCATTGTCGAACACCAGGCCCGCCCGAAAGGAATTGGAGTACGCCACCAGGAGCAGTGCCCATAGCAACGCCAGGCATCGTCCGTGTATAGGCCAATTCCGTTCCGCCGGCATGGATTCGGTGAGAAACGCCGACTGCTTGCGAGCCCTTGCCATGAACCACCAGCATACCCCCGTTGCGGGCCGTCACCTGCTCAGGAATGGAGCAGAGCGATCATACGAGGTCGTACAGCAGCGCCGCGTAATCGGGATTGGTCAGAGTGGCGACGATAAGCGGCCAGGTCTTCTGATGGACCGGCGTAGCCACCCACGCCTGGCGCTGTTCTTCGGTGGCGAAAAGCAATACGAAGCGGTAATTGGCTCCCGGGGGCGCCGCTCCGCGTTTGGCGGCGCGGAGCTTCAGCATTTTCGCATCGATGAAGCCCGGCTGCCGGCTGGCCGCGGGGCGAAACGACCGGTGGAAGATCTCAAGCATGTCACGCTCCTTGGCTGGATCGACGGCAAGATCCACGTGAAGCTCGATGGCGTGCTTGACCACCGCAGCCTGCGCGGCACCCATGGCGCCGACACCTAAAGCACTCTTCAAACAAGATCTACGCGTCATCTGACATTACTCCGGTTCAGCGCCCTGGCAGCTTTTTGCGACTCGTGAAATGGAGTCGCCGACCGGGCGTTATAATCAAAAACCACCTGGCCCGCCCGTATCGTCATTTCGCAGGCGATCCGTTGCGTGCCCTCGATACGCTCGCCGGCGGTATCGGCGAAGCCAAATCGGCCGTTCTCCAGGCGCAGAACGGCGACATCGGCCTCGCCGCCCACGGGAATCTGTCCGAGAGCCGGATGGCGAATAATGGCGGCGGGCGCACTGGTGGTCAGCCGAACGACTTCCTTCAGAGGGACGCCCATCGCGAGAAACTTCGACATTACGGTGGGAAGATCGATCATCGGGCCATTCGCTGCGACTAAGTTCAGATCGCTCGATATGGTATCGGGCAAGAATCCCTGCTTCACCGCCGGAACGGCATTGCGGAAATAAAAGTTACCCCCGCCGTGGCCGAGATCGAACAGAACGCCGCGCTTTCGGGCAGCCATCATACAAGGGAGCAGGTTTCCTTCGTCATCCAGAATGGGAGTGGGCCAGCGGTATGGATGCGTGCTGATGTCACCCGGCCGGAGTTCCTCGAGAATCAACTTATCGTAGGGCCGCTCGGGCAGATAGAAGAAGTCCACCATGATGGGCAAGCGGGCGATCTTTCCCGCTTCGATTGCCTTTCGAATGGACAGATAGTTGGGCGCGCGCCAATGCGCGGATTTGATTCCCACGACTATGTCGGAATTCTTCTGGGCCATCTCCGCGGTGCGCGCCGGGTCCATGTCCTCGGGGATCTGCTCGGCGTCCTGCGACACCATCCCTACTCCGATAATGTTCAGCATGGCCAATACACGGGTTTTCGAGCGGTCAATGATGTTCTCTTTAAATGTAGGGAAGTTCTTCCAACCCGAAGAGCCGGCGTCCACCATGGTGGTTACTCCGGCGCGGAATCCCACGTGGTCGGGCATCATGCTCATCATCCCTTCGGCCACAACGCCGGGAGAGTATCCCGCAAACACGTGGACGTGCATGTCCACCAGGCCGGGAACCACGTAGAGGCCGGACACTTCAACGACTTTCTTTGCGGAGGCGGCCGGCAGGTTCGGAGAAACGGCGGCAATGTGCGTGCCGGTAATAGCGACATCCAAGACGGCGTCTACACCATTTTGCGGGTCGATAACATGACCGCCCTTGAGTATCAAGTCGTAGGGAACTCCCTGGGCAAGCAATGCGGCGCAGGACCCTAAAAGGGCTACAGCGACGTGGAATAATCGCAAAGGAACCTCCGTTTCATATTTGGCAGCCCGGCAATACTCCGTGGAATTCGGGGCTGGCATACCGCCCAACCGCGGTCCTGGCTGTAGACCGGCTCTAACTTGGCTACGATCGAAACTCCGCACCGTTCATAACCGACACGGGACTCTTGCGGGTGGCGCCGACTCAAAGAACCGCTTTCCGGGCCATGGGCGCGTACTTCTCCCGGATCATGATCAGATAAGAAAACACGCCCGCCATCAGTGCGACCAGGACGGCCGTCATCGGAGCTTCGTAGCTTCCGGTCTTCTGCAAGAGCCAGCCAGTCAGGATGGGGGCGATAATACCAGCGACGCTGCAAGCGCAGTTTTGAATCCCGGAGATCCGCCCGATGGCCGCGCCGGGGATCAGCGTTTGCGTAAGCGCCCAGTAGTTGGCCGTCGCCAACCCCATGCCGGAGAGCGAGACCACGGCGAAGACCAGAGCCGTTTCGAGCGAAGAGGCTCGCGCCCCGATCAGTTCCGTGCAGGCGACGGCGAAGCCGGCAATCGTAAACCACTTTCGGACAGTCACGGGGTTATGCCCGCGGCCAATCAAAAGGTCCGCCGACCAACCGGCCAGCGTAGCCATGATGGCCATGCCGCCGAAGCTGAAAAACGTATAGAGACCCATTTTCCCGAGAGAAAGGTGACGCCTCTCCATGAAATAGGCCGGCATCCAGGTCATGCAGAAATAGACGAAGTACATGTAGGCGAACGACGCGATGATGGTGCCCCAGATCACCGGACTTGCCATGATCCTGGCAAACGGAATTGGCAGCGTGCCATCCTTCTTCACGGCAGCCCGCTCGATCTGCCGGTCATCGTTCTTGACCAGCAGGAGCCACGGTGCAAGCCAAATCATACCGCCCAGCCCGATCAGCACGAACATGACCCGCCAGTCGTAAATGCCGATCAGCCAGGCGGCAAGCGGAGCTCCGATAGCCGGCCCGAGCTTGGTGCCCGTCATGTAGAGAGCGATCGCCAGGCCGCGCTCCTTCTCCACGAAGTGGTGCCGTATCCACCGGTAGCTGGCGGGCACCACAACCGACTGGCCGACGCCCAAAAGAACTTGGACCACGATCAACTCCGGGATCGACCGCGTCAGGGCCGTACTCGCGGACGCCAGACACCAGATTGTGAAGCCCAGGAAATAGGGGAACTTGACGCCGTACCGGTCCACGATCCAGCCGGCCGGTATCTGCAGGACGGCATAGGTCCAGAAAAACGCGGAGTTCAGTACCCCCCGATCGGTGATGGAGAGATGGAAGGACCTGATGAATTCCGGAAGTGCAAGGGGAACCGCCAATGCGGAACGCGACACGTAAGCGATGATCATGCCGAGGCTCAGCACGCCGACGATCACCCAGCGAACCGCGGGGACTTCGCGTTCGGCCGACTTCAGTGGGGTAGTTGCACTAGTCATAAGAGTACCTATATCACTTAGCTGGTCCCTCGGCCACCCGCCATGTAACGGGGTCTTTTTCGAGCACCGGGTTCCATAGGGCGGTTCGGGCATGGCCGGGCGTGGCGATACTCGCAAGGCTCCGCCAGGGCCGCAAGCCCACCCCGCTTCACGGGTGGCGCTTGGGTGTCGGCCGTTTCCGGTATGCGGTAGGTTTAGGATTCATGCAGAAGCCATTTCACGGCGTTCTTCTGCATTTTCTCGAATTCGGGGTTCCATAGGGCGGTTATGGCGTGGCCGGGCGCCATGAAACAGACACGGCCCTTGCCATAGTCGTAGGCCCACACCGCTTCACAGGTAGTGCTTTGCTTTCCGTCGCGATCCTTATATGTCAGATTATCTTCATTCACGCTCCTCGCCAGGACATACTTCGGATCCTTCTCATACACCAGGAAGTGCTGCTCGTCGGTGACCACGAAGTCGTTGACACCCTTCGTAATGGGATGGTCGTGATTGATAATCTTCACTTTGAACGGCCGGATCGGCGGATGTCCAATGATGGTAGCGCCCTGGACGTCGCGATAATCGTTTCTCATTAGCGAAAGGCGGCTGTTGTTGTGCCATGCCCAGAGCGAGCCGCCTTCCTCAACCCAGCGCTTGATATCTTTGCACTGCTCGTCGGTGATGGTTGCAACGCGGGTGGCGTCGATTTTCCTCTGCAGCGGCGGAACGCTCACAATCTCGATATTGCGGGGTATGTTGATGTAACCGCCGGGGTGGCGGGTGCCGTTGCGGAAAAGGATCAGGATTTTGTAGTGTTTGAGGGTTTCGTAGCCGATCAGCTTTTCCTCATCGGTAAAGTCGATGGGTAGTCCCGCGTCCTGTACCAGGGTGGCCTGAAAAGCCGTTCGGTAAGCATCCGAATTGTGGGACTCATCGCCGATTAGGGCGAGCGCCACGGCATTGGTCCGGGTTATGGTCTGGGCACTCCCTTCACGAAGGAGAGCGGTCCCCAAGGGCACCGCCCCTCCCGCCGCGCCGATGGCGCTCATCATGGAGCGCCGCGTCAGTTTCCTGTTTTGTTTCATCGTTGCTTTCTCCCGTGGCAGGTGTCGGAAGCGATTCACCTTGCCGCCTACCAGAATAGGGTAAGCGAGACCTGCCCGTTCCTTGCGGCAGCCGCGGCTGTGATCTTCCCGAAGGACAGGTTTTGCAGGTCCGTCGTCGGGTTACTGAAGTTAACGGTGTTGAGCACGTTGAAAAATTCCGCCCGGAACATCAGGTGCAGAGTGTCCTTGATCGGGATTTTCTTTTCCGCCGCGGCGCTCCAGTTAACGGTCCCGAATCCCCGGAGCCCGCTGTACAGCCGTGGTCCATTTCCGAATGTGAAGGCCGCTGGAACCGCAAATGCGGCCTTGTTGATGTACAGGTCGGCCGCGGGATTAAACGAGGACCGGGTATTCACGGAGTACAGTTGGTTGCCGACGACGTTCGCGCGGACCGCCCCGGCCGCCACCAGACTCGCCTCGGTAGTTACGGGTAAAGGCGTGCCGTCTTCCACGGTCCAAATACCGGATGCCACCCAGCCTGACAGCAGGTAGTTGTCAAGCGGTTTGTTGCCGGTGCGAAACCGCTTTCCCGCGCCGACAGGCAACTCATAACTATAAGACGCGACAAATACCTGAGGCCGGTCCGATGTCTCCACGGCCTTTTCGAGCGCGACGTTATAGAAGTTCTGGGCGCCTCCCAGACTGGTTCCATAGGTTCCATCGCAATCGGTAAGATTCTTCGAAAACGTGTAGGAGAGCAGAACCGTCAAACCCTTCGAGAATCGCTTCTGCCCACGCACCTGGAGCGCGTTATACGTGTTGTTCCCAATCGGATCGGCGGAATTCGTGATGGCCTGATATTGGGGGTAGGGCCGCAGCGCCTGCGCCACCGTGCCCGTGAACCCCGCGTACGGCGCCGTAATTCCCGCCGCGTTGGCGGCCGCGGAGCCGACCTGTGCATTCAAGACCGAACCCAGCGACAAATAGACGGGGTTGATCTGGTTTAACTCCAGGTCGCCATTCAGGATATGGTGAGACGCGAGGCCAACATAGGAAGCGTCGATTACGATACCGCCCGGCAGCCCTTGCTGAACGCCCACGTTCCAGTTTTCCACCATGGGCAGCCGTGCGCCGTTGGGCGGCATCCAGGAGGTGGTGCTGCCGTTGGCGAAGGTCGGATTGAAATAAGGGCCCAGTGGAACATTGGGAAAGC
>JBKQVG010000331.1:0-36644 GCA_052325345.1 Bryobacteraceae bacterium | reverse complement strand
CTCACTTGCTGCCGCCACTCACCATCGAGCAAATCCGGAGCGCTCCGTCCACTTTTGGCAAATTACGAGTTGCTCGCTTCAGGCTGTCCACTCGGACCGGTCCACTCGGACCGTCCACTCGGACCCGTCCACTCGGACCCACTCGGACCCGCACGAGAAAAACGAGGGCCGTAAGCTGCTGATTCTAGGGTGTTTTGGAGCGGGAGACGGGACTCGAACCCGCGACGTCCAGCTTGGGAAGCTGGCATTCTACCAACTGAATTACTCCCGCCCGGTTGGAGTCTTAAGTATAGCAAAACCAATCACTTGCTCTCAAGTGCAAAACTGCTTGGCCTGAGAATCCGCGATTCTACCGCCGGCAGTACCGTTATTCATTCCAAAAGACGAAGTGCAAGGAATCCGTCAGCCCTGTTGGAGAAAAAGACACCACGGCGGCTCACGATTTCCCTGCGTCATAGGCAGCCAGGTTCCGCTTATCTGCTTCTCGTGCCGTCTGCGAGATGAACCGCGCACAAGGTGCACACAATCCTGTTCTCGAGCTCAAAGTCCATGCGCCCGTCGCACACTCTGCAAACTGACCACCAGTCAGTCTGCATCTTCCAACGACAAGCCACTGTTGACGTCCAGCGTGGGAATCACGGCAACCCTTCGACATCAACAACATGAAATGCAGATGTTTGATGTTTGGTTCTGGCGCATCAGAAACGCTGTGCTTTTTGGGGTTTTTTCAAACGGTTCTTAAATTAATGTAGTGGCACTGAAACCCGCCAATCACCCACAAATTCCCCCTAACGAGGCAAAAGAACAACTGGAGTGCTAAAAACCTTGGGCGCACGGGCGGCGGCGCAGGTGGCCCGGTCGCTGAGAGTTGCCATGTGCGAGCGCCCAATATCCTATGAGTGATCGCAGGGCGCACGTCTTGCCACCAGCTATATCCAGCGCGGTTCAAATGCTGATTACTGGGCACGCAGACTCACGAATCAACGCATAGGAAAGCGTCCGGAATCTCCCCATCATGCCTCGGTTTGAGGCTCGGCCGATGATCAGAAGGTCCGCCCGGCTGTCCCTCACCACGGAACGGACGATTTCCGGCACGGTGCCACCTTCCACCCGAACCTCAGTTCCGGGCAGTGGCGAGTCGTTTAACAGGTTGCTGATCCTGGCGTGTGCCTCGTCGAGAGCCCTTCGGATTTCGGTCGCCGGAAAGTGTGTCTCGAGATGAAATTCCGAGGATGAAATCGCATGAACGACGACGAGGCGAGCCTGAAGGCCCGAAGCCAGATCCGCGGCCCTTCCCAAAATCCGGTCGCCGCCGGGATCCAGGTGGATAGCACAGACGATTACCTTGGGTATAGGAGAGACCGCTGCGTGCGTGTCCGTTACGTGCGAACTTGTCCAAACAGGACAATTGACATCCTGAAGGACCTTTGCGGTTACCGAATCCAGAAGGAGCCGCCTAACCGCGTCACAACCATGTGTCGGCATCATGACCAGTCCGACTCGCTCAGAGGCGCAATATGCCGTAATGATCTCGGCCGGGTCCCCTTCGGAGACTATGCACTTCACCGACACGCCCCGGAGTTCGTCTGAGAGATACGAATTCAGTTCGTCGCAGGTCTCTTCTTTTTGGTGGTCCAGCACTTCCTCCAGCATCGGGCCGCCGCCGAAAGCGGCAAATGCCGGATTGAGGGGGGCCAATACATTAAGCAATGTGATTTTAGAGCTAAAGTGACGGGCAACGCCGGCGGCATAACGCGCCACCCCAACAGATGCTGGCGAGAAGTCGGTTGGCAAGAGGATCTCGTGCAGAGGGCGCATCTTCTTTTCCGCAATTTACCATGAAGCAACTTGAGACCCATCCGTGTCTTGCGGCATCTTGGACGAATCGGCCAGACGATTGCACTGAGCAATTCCGAGAAATCCGGACAAAAATAGGGCACGGAAGCCGGTCTCGAAAGGACAATGCCAACATGTTCACCATAGCGACGATTCTGTTGCCGATAGACTTCTCGACGCGCTCGACGGACGCGGCGGACGCCGCCGCGGCAGTCGCCGAACGCTTCGGTTCTGAGATCACCTTGCTCCATGTCCTGACTCCAGGTCTCAATCTGCCGCTCCCGACTTCAGCTCAAATGAGGGTGCTGCACGGCTGCGCAAGGGAAGAGGCTGAAGAAGAAATAGAGGCATTCCGATCCAATGAATGGGGCCATCTCGCGGTGAAGCGCGTCCTGCGGGAAGGCGACCCGGCAAAGACGATTGTGGAGTTTGCCGGTTCGGAACACGCCGACTTGATCATGATGCCGACGCATGGGTATGGTCCGTTTCGGCGCCTGCTCATCGGTTCGGTCACGGCCAAGGTCCTCCACGATGCGAGCTGTCCTGTCTGGACAGCAGTTCATACACCGGATACGGCGTCTGGCATACTGGCAAAGCCGCGTCGCATTGCCTGTGCCGTCGATCTTGGACCGCAAAGCAGCAACATCTTGAGCTGGGCGAGCCGGCTGTCCTCGGAGTTTGGCGCACCCCTCAGCGTGATTCACGTGGTTCCCTCGCTCGATCCCCGTTTGCAGGATTATGGCTTGTCGCCGGAATGGAGAGGCCATGTAATCAACGAGGCCCGAGCTGAACTCGCACGGCTGCTGAAGACGGCGGGGGCCCAGGACGACATTCACATTGAAGTCGGCCCGATTGTCAGCGGGGTAGCCGACGTAGCCAGGGATTTGCGAGCTGATCTCCTGGTCATCGGGCGAAGTGGTCATGACGGCATCGCCGGACGTCTACCCACGAACGCCTACGCCATCATTCGTGAGTCACCATGCCCGGTATTCGGTGTCTGAGCGCGGCCTATCGCTCATAGATTCAGTGGGTTCCGCCGACGACCCAGGGTTGATTTGACGCAACTGTCACGCCAGCAGTTCGCCCGGCGAACAACATCGACAAACCCGGAGCAAGCACTTCTTCCACCAAAACCTGACCTCAATCTCACGACTGCCATCTCCAAGTCCGGTAACCTCATACTTCAAGAGGTTCAAGAGTTTTAGCGAGAGATGAGGTGCCAAGATGAGTTGCAGCAACATCGTCGTTTTGGAAGGACGGGAGGCGAACTCCTTCTCCCGATCTTCGCGTAGCTTTGCGGGACTGTCGCCCAACGCATTCAGGGGCCAGGGCTCAGCCACTCCGATCGAGCCACTGGTTGCACTGGACTACTGCGCCACAGAACAAGAGGTCTTCGAAGGCATGGTGGGACGCAGCTCGGCCTTGCGCAAAGTGCTGGACCAGGTACAAACCGTGGCACCGACGGACTCGACTGTTCTCATCGAAGGAGAGACCGGAACGGGCAAGGAACTGATCGCGCGCGCTATTCACGCTCACAGCCTGCGGCGGGCCGGCGTTTTCGCGAAGATGAACTGCGCAGCCATTCCGCGGGAGCTGCTGGAAAGCGAGATCTTCGGACACGAAAAAGGCGCCTTCACGGGAGCGGTGGCGCGCAAGATCGGCCGTTTCGAGGCGGCCGACCGGGGCACGCTGTTCATGGACGAGATCGGCGACATGCCGCTCGAGCTGCAGGCGAAGCTGCTACGGGTTTTGCAGGAGCAGGAGTTCGAAAGACTTGGCGGCACCATCACGCAGCGTGTCAACGTGCGAGTAGTGGCCGCCACCAATCAAGATCTGGACCGCCTGGTTTCGGAAAAACAGTTCCGGAGCGATCTTTTCTACCGGCTCAACGTGTTTCCAATCTTCATTCCCCCGTTGCGCGACAGGCGCGAGGACATTCCCTTGTTGGTGGCGCATTTCGTGAGCACCTATGCACAGCGGATGAACAAGCATATCGAGAAGATTCCCTCAGATGCCATGGAGGCGCTGCTGGACCACGACTGGCCAGGGAACATCCGGGAACTGCAGAACTTTGTGGAACGGTCGGTGATCCTGACCAATGGCCGCGTCCTGAATCCACCGATACCGGAACTATTCAGGAGAGGAAGAGCCGCCCAACCGACCACGCTGAGGGAATGCGAACGCGAACATATTCTGAAGGCCGTTGAGGCGGCGAATTGGGTGATCGCCGGACCGCAAGGTGCGGCCGCGCGCCTGGGAGTTGCGCGATCTACGCTGATGTACCGGATGCGGAAGCTCGCGATCATGAACGAGCGGCCTTTGCCCGCTTCGTAAGAGCGGAGGGAGAGAGCTGACCACGGGGGAGGAGGAGCAACATGTCCTTAATGGCACTGGGAATCGAGAGGGATCATGAGAGCGCGCCGCGTCTGAACCGGCGGTTGGATCCAACGCAAACCAGTTTCGAAGCCGAGAAGCTGGATTTGGATCTGCGGAAGCGCATCGTCGGTCAGGATGAGGCGATCGCACAAATCGTCAACATCTACCAAATGAATCTGGTGGGAATGTCGAGCCCCGGAAAACCGATCGGGAGTTTCCTATTTCTCGGCCCGACCGGATCGGGCAAGACCCGCCTGGTGGAAGCCACCGCGGAGAGCCTCGTCGGCGACGCCCGCGCCGTGATCAAGATCGATTGCGCTGAACTCCAGCATAGCCATGAGATCGCGAAGTTGGTCGGCTCGCCTCCCGGTTACCTCGGGCATCGTGAAACTCACCCCCTGTTGAGCCAGGAGGTACTGAATCAGCACCACACCGACAAGATCAAGCTGAGCTTCGTGCTCTTCGACGAAATCGAGAAATCGAGCGAGGCGCTCTGGAACCTGCTGTTGGGTATCCTGGACAAGGCTACATTGACGTTGGGCGACAACCGCCGCGTGGATTTTTCGCGCGTCTTGATCTTCATGACCAGTAACCTGGGCGCGGCCGAAATGAATTCGATTCTGCGGCCCAATCTGGGCTTCGCCGCGCGCGAAGCGGAGCGGCGGCAGGCCGGGGGCGAAGCGGACGAAAGGCTCGCTGATAAGATTTCGCGCGCCGGCCTGGAAGCAGCTCGCCGCAGGTTCACGCCCGAGTTCATGAACCGCCTTGACAAGACCGTGGTCTTCCGGCCGTTGGGCGAGCCGGAGCTACGCAAAATTCTCGCCCTGGAGCTCAACATGGTGCAACAGCGGATTTTCCGCTCCCCAAGCGCGCCGTTTGTCTTCTCGCTCACCCCGGCGGCGCTGGGGCACCTGCTACGCGAGGGCACCGACATGAAGTACGGCGCGCGCCACCTGAAGCGGGCTATTGACCGGTCTCTGGTGCATCCGCTCTCCAACCTGATGGCCAGCGAGCAGGTACGCGGCGGCGACCTGATCCGCGTGGATTTTGACGAGGCGGTGTCGCGACTGACGTTCTTCAAGGACGCCCAAGACATGCCCGGCTATGCCATGGCGGAGATGGCCGAGTCGCCGTTCGCGCCGGCGCCGAGTTCCTGCTCCGCCGGCTCCGTTATCGAGATGCGTCGAGCCGCCAACTCCAAAGGCACCCGCCGCTAGCTCCCACCAGCCAACGGCCGGCCCAGGGAAAGTGATTCTTGTTTCGGAATAAGGAGAGACAGTTATGGCGGATCTGGCAGCCCGGGAAAATGCCACGCAGGATGTAGTTACGCTGGCTGATGTGAAGGCACTGGCGGGGGCCGTTGGTCCCTGCATCACACTAGTCATGCCCATTCCGAATTCGACGGAGTTGGCAGCCCGCCTGAAGAGCGGCCTCCGCTCGGTGCGGAAGCAACTGACGGAATGCCACACAGACACCGGTACGGCCGACGGGTTGCTCGCGCCTGTCGAGCAACTGACGGCCAACCTGCAAACGGCCCATACTTGGTCCAATTCGCTGATCGCATTCCGGTCGCCCGGCGCCTTCCGGCATTACTGGATGCGCGAGCGGGTGAGGGACATTGCCGAGGTTAGCGAACGGTTCGAGATTCGCCCGTTGCTCGCGGCGTTGGCGCGCGAACAGCGCTTTTACCTGCTGGCGATCGGCCGGCATCACGTGCGCCTATTCCGCTCCACTCGACACAACACGGATGAAGTGCGCCTCGAAGGAATTGCGCCGCAGAATTTGCAGGAGTTTCTGCACACTCGCCAGCCGGATCACGTGCTGGAAGACCGGATGGCCGCCGGTCCCTCGGCCGGGTCGATGCGAGGGGTGTTGTTCGGCACGGGCTCGGAGAGCGAGAAAGAGCAGGAACGTTTCAGGCACTTCTTGAAAGAGGTGGAAAGAGGTGTCGCCAAACTCTTGCAGCGGGATGGCGAGCCGTTGCTTTTGGCGGGCGTGGAGTACGACGTGGCGATCTACCGGCAGCTCAATACGTATCCGCATCTGCGAGAGGAGGTGGTTCATGGCTCACCGGAACGGCTGGCTGCGCCGGCTTTGCATGACCGCGCGTGGGAGGTTGTGAGCCAATGCCCGTCCGAACCGTTGCAGAAGGCCTTGGCGGATTATCGGAAGCAGAGCGGTGCGGCCCTCGTGTTGGGGGACACAGGCGCGATCCTGAAGGCCGCTGCCGAAGGCCGCGTGGCCAGCCTCTTCTTATCGGAAGGCGCAGGCGCCGGCCGGTCCGACGATCCTTTGAACATGGCTGCTCTCGAAACGGTGCTTCGTGGCGGTTGGGCGTTCGCGTTGAACCCGGCGGAAATGCCGGCGAAGGAGTGCGCGGTGGCGCTGCTGCGGTTCTGAGTCCGCAGGAAAGGGCTTCCTTAAATCGGAACCGTCAGCACCGGACCGAAGCCGAGCTGGATCACCCGATACGTGGTGGAACCGAACACCGCCAGATCCAACGAATTCCGGCCCCGCACTCCCGTCACGATCAGGTCCGCCTTTATCTCCGAGGCAAGGTCGAGGATTTCCCGATATGCCTGGCCGAAACGCACCTCGAGGTGGGTCTTCGTGGAGCCAGGAGCCGCAGGCGGGAGCAGTTTCGCGAGGTTGTCTATGGCAGCGTCCGTTTCCTGCGCTACGTCCGCCGACTTGGAGACGTGGTCCAGAACGTGAAGGACGGTTACCTCGGCAGAATAAGCGCCCGCCGCAGACAGCGCATAGTCCAAGGCTCGTCGTGAGTGCGCCGAGAAATCGACACAGCAAAGGATTCGCCGGATCTGGACGGGGGCATCCGCCACATCCTGACTGCCGGAACCGGCCGCCGTTGGACGGATGGCCAGTACAGGGCACGAAGCGTGCCGCAAGACGCGTTCCGCAACTGATCCTAAGAGCAAGCGATCAAATCCGCGCCGGCCGTGGGTCCCCAATACAATCAAGCTGATTGCCCGCTCTTTAGCCGACGACAGAATTGCATCCGATGCTGTGCCCTCCTGGACGATACATTCGGGCTGAACACCACTGGATGTGACTGGCAAGTGTTGCAATTCCTGACGCGCGTTGGCGATTTGCGACTGGCGGAACTCCTCAAAGAGCTCGATATTAGGCGCATACATTGCGCTCACATACTGCTCCAATTCAACGGTGTGCTGCACAACGAGTGCGGCGTGATATCGCCCGGCGATCGATTGCGCATGGCGATAGGCCTTCAGCGAGGCTTCCGAGAAATCGACCGGGCACAGGATTCGTTCGATTCGCGCTTCTGTTGGTGCGCCAACGGGCGTTTCAGCGTTTTTCATTGGATCCATTTGGAATTCTCCTTCCAAGTTCCTGGGGCGAGGGAATCTGAGATGCGTCCCATCCGCCGCCTAGCGCTTTGATCAATTGCACGCTTGCGACCATTTGTTGCATTCGAGAAGTTACTGCCGCTTGACGGTCCGCCAGCAGCACGTTCTGCGCAGCGAGCACATTCAAGTAGGGATCAATGCCGGCCCTGTATCGGACATCGGCTACCTGAAGGCTTCTTGCGGCTGATTCGACCGCGGAGTCTTGTTGCTCTACGACGGTTGCAAGAATTCTGAGGGCCGCCAGGTTGTCTTCGACCTGTTGGAAAGCCGTCAACACGGTTTGCCGGTAATTCGCGACTGTCTGCTCATAGGATGCCTGGAACTGTTGGACCGTGGCCCTGCGCAATCCCCCTTCGAATATCGTCTGTGCCAAAGCCGGGCCCACGGACCAAACCCGGCTCGGCCATTCCAGCCATTTTGCAATCGAGAGGCTCTGGAATCCAGCGGACGCGCTCAACGTGACCGTGGGAAAGAAGGCCGTCCGGGCTATGCCGATCTGCGCATTCGCCTGGGCCACCGCGCGTTCGGCCGCGGCGATATCCGGCCGCCGCTCCAGAAGCCCGGAAGGAACACCGACTGGAATCGACGGAGGACTGGCTTTTGCGGCCTCCGCGGGAACTGTAAAGACTGATGCGGGCTGGCCGGCCAAAACCGCGATCGCATGTTCATACTGAGCGCGAAGAATGCCGAGATTTGTGTCTTGCGCTTCGGTGGCTTTCAATTGGGATTCCGCCTGTGCGACCGCTTCGTCGTTGCCGATTCCGGTTTGGGCCAAATCGCGCGTCAGGTCAAGAGATTCCTGGTAGTTGCCCACCGTGGCGTCGAGCAACTCTTTCAGCGCATCCTGGGTGCGAAGCTGATAGTAATCGGCAGCGAGCTCGGCCTGGGCGGATAGCCGGACATTCTGCAGATCCGCCACGGTTACCTGCGCAGCAAACGAGTTCGCGCTGACGGTCGCTCGAATACGTCCCCAAAGATCCGGTTCCCAAGATGCATCAAATGGAAGGGAAAAATTCGTATATGCGATGCCAATCGGCTTTCCGAATCCGGTAGACAAACGTGAGTTTGTAATACTGGGGCCGCCTGTGACGGTTGGGAAGTACTGCGCCCGTGCTTCGCGGATCATCGCCCTGGCTGCCAGGACATTGGCTGCAGCAGCCGCGATGTTCTGGTTCGAAATATCGAGCTCTTCCTCGAGTTCGTTCAGCCGGGGGTCGTTGAACTTTTCCCACCACCTGCCACGCGCAGCATCATCGCGCGGTTGTCCCGGCTTCCAATCGCCGTCCACATTCGGCGCTCCGAGCTCTTTGTATGCCGGTGGAACCGGCGCCGAAGGCCTGGCGTATTTTGGGCCGATGCTGCACCCGGGGAGTAGCGCAAAGCCAGTCAAACCTGCGGCTATTGTCAAGCGCGAAACGATCCTCGAGGAACCCGTTACCATAGCTCACTCACCGATATACACGTCGACCAGTTGGCCCGGATACAGCTTTACGTCTTTGGGCATCTCAAGTCGGAAAATGACCGGTAGTACCCTGACATCGACCTGTTCCAGCCGCTGATCGGAGAGTTCTATTTTGGGAGAGACAAAGGGCTGCGTTCTGACATACCGCAGCGGGATCTTGACGTTGGATCCCCGTACTGACATCTGCGCCCTCATCTTCGCGGGATCCGGAAGGCGCGGCACCAGGATTTCGTCAACGTAGCAACGCACGTTCAGGTGCGCGTGCGGACTTCCCAGCACGAGCACGGGAGTCATGCCCTCCGTATAGGTGTCGTAGGCGCCTTGCGTCGAGACGAAGCTGCCGGGTGTGGGATGGATGGCCAACACGACTCCGTCCCGGGGCGCTTGCAATGTGTACTTGGCAAGCAACGCCCTTGAGGCATCGGAGGCCCTTTGCAGCGCGTTGTACTGCTTCTCCTGGTTTCGTATGTCGTAAACCCAGGCTCCCGCTTTTGTTAGCTCAAGTTGTTTTTGGGCCACTGCAAGGTTGGCCTCCGCAACTGCGACCGCGTTGCCCGCATTGTCCAAAGCATCTTTGCTGATCGCCTTCGGATTCACTTCGTAAGCTGCGTTTTGCTTATCGAATGCGTCCTGAGCGGTCTTCAGGATGGTCTGTGCCGCGGCGGCTTGGGCATCCGCAACTTGAACGGTTTCTTTTCGGGGCTGAGCTCTCAGTTCGTCAAGTACCGCCAAGGCAGCCTCGGCCTGCGATTGCTGCTGTTCAAGGGTCGCTCTCTGGATTGAATCGTCGATGATCAGCAGAGGCGTCCCCGCTCTCACCTCCTGGCCCTCGGCTACCAGGATTTGCTTCACCGTGCCGGGCACTTCCGGATAGACGTTGATGTTCTCTCCGCTCGCCTGATCGCTCTCCAGGATGCCATTGGCATAAATCCCATCCGGAAAAGGATTGGCGGCCGGACTGAACGCCGGCGGTAATGGGGGCTGGGTGACGCCCGATAGATAGGCGAGCGCACATCCGCCGAGCAGACCCGCTATTGAAAGCGCGAATAGCAACTTTCTCACGCGGAAACTCCCTTCATAGTTCCGGTCAGCACGCCATCCTCCATCTTGAGAACTCGCGTGGCGAACTGAGTGATTCTGTCATCGTGCGTGACGATCAAGATGCACCGCTTATCGTTTAAGACGTTTTGCTTCACAAAGCCAACGATCGCCTGACCGGTGTCGCCGTCCAATGAGGCGGTAGGCTCGTCCATAATGAGGATGTCCGGTTGCCCAGCGATTGCGCGCGCGATGGCCACACGCTGCTGCTCCCCGCCACTCAGTTTCACCGGCGGAAGGGCGGCGCGGCCTTTCAAACCGACGATGTCCAGATACTTGGTGGCTTCGACGATCGCTTCGCCCCAATCTTTTCGCTTGAGAATCAGAGGGATCGCCACGTTTTCGGCCGTGCTAAGCCGGGGAAAGAGATGAAAATCCTGGAATACGAACCCAATCTTGTGAAGGCGGAAATCAGCCAGCTTATCGCTGCCAAGATTCCAGATGTCGGATCCTTCCACGGAGACACTGCCGGAGTCCGGCCGGAGAATCCCTGAGAGCACGCTCAACAATGTCGTTTTGCCGCTCCCGGATGGTCCAACAATATAAAGCATTTCGCCAAAATAGGCCTCGACGCTTACGCCTCTGAGGGCCTGGGTTCTTGCCTCGCCTTCCCCAAACCACTTGACCACACCCGTCGCTCTGATCGCTGGATCCGGCATATCAGCCTCTGAAAATATCGAACGGCTCAATCCGTAACACCTTTCGAACACCGAAATAACTCGAGATAGCGGCGATGATCACAACCATCACAAAGGCGAGCCCTAGGTTCCAATAAGTAATTAGCGCGGCGTAGTCCGGAAGCCTCAGCCTTGCGAGCCTGATTAAAACCACGCACATACCGATTCCCAAACCGTAACCCGTCAGGGCGGTGAAGCTCGTCTGAAATAGAATCATGAAGATCAATTCGCGGCTTTTTGCGCCGATCGCCTTCAGTGCCCCGAACTTGTCGAGATTCTCCAAGACAAAGGTGTAGAAGGTTTGGCCGGAAATGGAGAGGCCAACGATAAAACTCATCACGGTCATAATCAGGAGGTTCGTCCCCATGCCGGTCTGGTAAATGTAGAAGTTGGTGATACGGTCGATAAATTCATCCTTCGTCAATGCCTGGTAACCAAGCGTGCGTGCCTGTTGCTTGATATGGGCTGCATCGGAGGGGCTTTTCGGCTCCACGAGAACGTAGGAGATCGTAAATCGGGGATTCGGTAGGTATTGAAGCGCTCTTTCGTAAGTTGTGTAGAGCGTTGGGACGCCGAAGAGACCACTGCTGGCGACCTTAGCGATGCCGACAATCACCCCCCGGTGATCATTCACCTGGAATTCAGTTCCCAGGTGAGGATTGCCCAGTTTAGGGAATTCCGGGTCCTTGACCACGATGAAAGCGTTCTCGCCATAGATGTCCTCGATTTTTCCTTGGATGAGTTGTGGCCGGCCGAACAGGCTTGTGTCATCCAGTCCGACGACCGTCACCGACTGGTAGGCGCCATCAGCCAGCTTAACGAGAGCTCCGCCGGTGTATACCGGGACCGCGTAGGCGACGCCTTGCATGCTCCGGACTGCGTCCAACACGTAATCCGGCATGCCGATCGAGTTTGCGGCCGTTTGGACGGCCGGGTCCATGACCCATATCGACGCGCCGAGGTTGAGCACCGTCGCAGATGCACGTTTCATGGTACCGGCGAACATTGCAGTCATCTGGATGATCAGAAAAACGGCGAAGGTAATACCGACAAGCAGAGCGGTAAACTTCGCCTTGTCGTTAACCAGCAGCTTGTAGGCGAGCTTGAGGATTCCTGTCATAGACGTTAATCGCTGTTTGGCCGCAATTGGATCCGAAACTCGCGCACAAGTGCCGCTAAAACCGAGACCATGACAGGTCCCAGCAAGATGCCCAATGCGCCAAACGCACTGACGCCTCCCAACACTGAGAGCGCAATGAGCAGCGGCGGCTGGCGGAGCCGTGTGCCTACGATTCGCGGAACCAGCAACAGCGCCACCGCCTGTTGCCCCGCGAAGCACACTACACCGACCAGCGCCGCTTTCACATAGGCTCCGTGAATCGCCAATTTGACCGCAACAGGCAGCCAGACGGCTGCTGCGCCGATGAGCGGAATCATGGAGGCGAATCCGGCAAAGGCGCCCCACATGACGGGTAAGCCGATCCCTGCAATCCAAAAGACGATTCCGTAAAAAAGAGCCTCGACGGCGCTCTCAGCGAAAATACCGTCCACGTTCGCCACAATCGCGTCACGGATGGTGGCAAGGATTCGATTGGTCACCGAGGTGTCAAGCGGGAGCATCGTTGCCAACTGCGATACCCAGCCTTTCCCGTATACCAGCGCGACGTAGAGAAACACCACCGCCAAAGCCCCTGTGAAAAGACCTCCCGCAACCTGGCTGAGGTCCGCCAGTGCTTGTTCAATGGCGTGGCGGTCGATAGGGGCGCCCCCGGTCAGCCGCTCCCCCGCGCGTACGATGTCGCCAAAAGCGCCGGATCTGATTTCACGGTTTATGGCCGCACCCACGAGCAGAACGACCGTCACGACTGGCCCTACAGCCACCAGGGTGGTGAGCAAGGCTGCCACTAAAGGGCGCTTCAAGAGGCGAGCGGCTCGCTTCTGCAGGGGATCAAGAGCTACAGCCAGAATTGCAGACAGCACCAATGCGGTCAAGAACGGCCGCGCCATCCGATACGCGGCAGGCAGTAAGGCCACTATGGCGATGCCGAGGACCAGCAGGGCAACCCTGCGACTATCTCTCCGACTCGCCGGATCGAGCGGGCTCAAGTTCGAAGGTGTCACTGGTGTCGAGGGAGTCATCGAATCCGAACCTCACTTGGACGCAATTAAGTTCATTTGAATGCCAGTCGCCTTAACGTGAACTGCGGCTGTCCAGACTTAACGGTCCCGCACCAAACTGCGAAATGAACAACGCGCTACCGATCAGGGCGATGTTCTTCAGGAACATGACCATCTGCGTCTGCGCCGCCACCGGATCGCTAATGCCCCAGAATTTGTGCATCATGAATGTCACCGGAAGCAGGAACAGCACGATCAGCCATGCGCCGAACTTGACCCTATAGCCGAAAAGAATGCTCAATCCTCCGAGCAGGGCCAGAATTCCCGAAGCCGTAACCGCGAAATGTGCCAGGGGAACGCCCTGCGATGTAGCAAAGGCGATCTTCTGCTGCGAGAAGTGGCTGGGAGCGGCCAACAAGAAGATCAGCGCGAAGAGAAGCCGTCCCAGAAGCACGACCGCGCCATTGGGAAGGGTTCGAGCTTCCACCGTTTGAGAAACCGTCACAGAACTTGCTGCCATTCTTTTGTTTCCTTTCCGCGACGCCTAACGGCGCCCGCCGATGATGGGCCTGCCGAGAACCCCACGAGCGTGCCGGCCACGGTACTGACGCCGATGACCGGTCCGTCCATATCGTTAGGGTTCTCGGTGAGCCATACACTGCCGTCCGGTATTAACCCGCAGCCGCCTTTTCTTCATAATCGCGGCGGACCTCGGCGATTCGCGTCTCCAGCCGCCGGCGGATCTCTCCCTGTGACTGATCGGCCTTCGCTTTTAGGGCTTGGATTTTGGCGTCCCGCTGATTCTGCCGGGACAGCATCTTGTTGCGGTCGCGGTCAGTGGCGATTTCCAGCTTCTTCCGCAGGGCGTCAATGGTGGCGTCGATTTTAGCCAGGCGGTCGGACCGCGCCTGGGCCCGTTCGGCCTTGAGTTGCTCCATTTCGGCGCGATGTGCGGCCGCGTCGTGGTCGTGATGCATGCGCTTAACCTCACTGCGAGTTCGCCGGAAAACCACGCCGCCAATCTGTTCCATTCGCGTGTCCAGAGGCGTCACCCAGTCCTCGGAGACATCGGCAACCACAGCGAACTTGCCGGCTGTCATGGCCGTGTTCACGTCATCGACGAACTCGTCGGTCACGCCGGCATGTACCAGCTCGCCGATGGAACCGATTAATCCGCCCGTCATGCCGCCGACAAGCGCTCCGAGGGGCCCCCCGAGAAGTCCAACGAGGGCGCCCACCGCGGCAGTACCGCCGATCACCGGGAAGGCCAGTTCATCGCTATTGTCGATGTACCGGATGCCGCCGTTTGGTTCCTTGGCGATCATTTGCGCCTCGTACACCGAGATCTCACCATCGCGGTCCAATTGGCGCAGGATTTCGAAGCCCGCATTGGCCTTCGTTTGGTTGTCGAAGACGATTACGATCAGCTTTTCCATGGTTGTGTTCCTCCTTTAGAAGCCGCGGTGGTATCCGCGGGCGCATGCTGCAGGGCGGTCTTGATTTCGGCGATAGCCGCTAGCACGCCGCGATGCAGCTCGCCGAAGGCGGCTTCGTTCGCCTGCTTCAGGGCATGCACTTTCTTCTGGGCTGCTTCATGCTTGGCGTGCAGGTCCGCCATCTTCGCCTGAATAGCGGCCGTCGCGGCTGCCTTCTTCCCGGTCGCCACGTCATAGGCGGCGCTGATGCGCGCCTTCCATTCGACGAGTTCCGCCTCCAGACTCGCGGCCAGCGCGTGCCGCGCAGAGTCGTATTGTTCGCGGACAGCTTTGGCCTTCGCCTCCGCCACAGCCTTTCCCTCCGCGGCCGCGTGCTTCAGTTCCGCGTTGATGGTTTGGATGCTCTTGTGGAGTTGCTTCATGCGCTCTTCGATCTCGGCCTGTTGCTCTTTGCGTGCCGCGTCGAGGTTCTTCGTCAGTTCGGTGACGCGAGCCATGGTTTTGGCCTTGGCTTCGTCGGTCTGTGTTTTCAACTCGCCGCGAAGTTTGTTGACCTCCGCGGTGGTGGCGTCGATTTGTTTTTGCACCTTCGCCATCGAGTCATGAAAGGCCTGTTTATCGGCCTCGAAATTCGCAGTCAATTTGTCCGTCAAATGCTGGGGTTCGGGAATCATGCGATGCTCCTTCGCATCGCTATGAGGCAAGCAGCGGGCCAATTCCTGATGCCGACCCGAGTTTCATCCAACTGGCCGTGGATGAGGTATTTCGAGACTGTGATGATGCCGGATGTTGGCTGATCGTCGTGAAGCGAGCCCACCTCTGGACTCGGTGTCCAACACTTCGGCACCTCGTCGCGGATAAAGCGATTGGCTTTGCGCATCCAGAATCTCTCGCTCGTGGACGTGGATTCGGGGAGGCTCGGGTTGGGGCCGGAATCCGACAACGCTGATTGTTCAAAGGCGGGTTTCTAATCCGGGCTGCTCGTGTATGTCGCGGAAGGGCATCTGGAGCTTTGGGCGATCTCAGGCCAAAACTCCCGGAGAACGTCGAAACCGACGCCCTGAGCGACGGAAGAACCGACTTGCCTCATGGCCGGGGTGAATAAATGCTCACCATCGGGATGGTAGGCGCTGGTGACAACGACAGCACTAAGCCTCTGACAGGTTCGGACCTATCACTCTCAATGCGCTATCGAGTAATGGACAGCTAAGTCCGCCATTCTTCGGTGCGTGGCGAGTTCTCGAAGAGCCGTGCGGCAACTGCCCCAAAAATGAAGCCCCCGACGTGAGCCATGTATGCGACGCCACCAGTCTGCACGTCCGCCACCGCGCCGACCCCGCTGAAGAGCTGAATGAGAAACCAGAGGCCGATCAGAAGCGCCGCGGGAATAAGGGTAATGCGGCCGAACCAGCCGAAGAAAAGTACGGTCTTTATCTGGTCACGCGGGTAAGTGATTAGAAAGGCGCCCATCACACCCGCAATCGCGCCACTGGCGCCCAAATTGGGAACGGTGGAACCGGGCATGGCTGCGATCTGCGCGAGTGACGCCGCCAGACCGCTGAGCAGGTAAAACGCCAGGTAGCGCAGCCTTGGCATGGCATCTTCGACTTCCGGACCAAACGCCCGAAGGAACACCATGTTGCCGATAATGTGCATCCAGCCGGCATGCATGAACATGGCCGTCAAGATGGTGATCCAGTGCCGGCCGGCGACAATATCGGCGGGGATTACCGACCACTGCTTTACAAATGCATCGCCCCCGACCAGTTCCAACAGGAAGACCAACGCGTTCACGGCGATGATTGTGGTCGTCACGACAGGGAAACGCCTGGGCTGTCGAGATGCATCCGCGAGCGGAATCATGCCCCCCATGCGGACTCTCCCGACTCAATCCTCCGGTCGGCCACACGCCTTCCCGGCAGGTACTCGTCCGTGGGGAAACGGCGCACTGGCTGGGGATAGAGTGTCATCAGTTCCACGACCTCGGGCGGCATCTTGGAGCCCACATGCAATCCAAGCCTCCTAACACCCGCGGCTGCAATCATCTTCGCCTCCTAAGAGCTCCACAGTATGGCAACTTGCAGGCCAAACGCCCGTGACGGCCTGTTCTGAGGGCCACAGGGATGGCTAGTCGTCGCACGTACCCACTTCTGGACTGGGTGTCCAACACTTCGACACGTTGGGCCTAATGCCTGCAGCCGCGGCTGAGAAGCACATTCGCTAGCCCGAAACCGCCAATGGCAATCGCTGCCACATGGTCCATCCAACGCACTGTGCGATCGGTAATCCTGCTGCGCAGACGGTTCGCCGCACTGACCAGAATGGTCCACCAGATCATCGATCCGCAGAATATGCCGGCCACCAGAAGCGAGGTCTGCCACAGCGGTCGTTGCCGTCCAATGCCGAGCGTGGCCAGGACCGCCAGAAACGAGAGTACCGTCGTAGGGTTGGTCACGTTCAGGAGGAACGCGGAAACAAAGTCCGAATTGACGGATGACACGTCCGGGCCCGCTTCCAGCGACCGTGACGGCCTACGGTAGTACACTACTCCGATAACCATTAAAAGGATGCCACCGACCAGGCGGATCCAGAACTCTTCGCGGATGAGAAACTGAATCGCCAGGGTGATGCTGAATCCGGCGATAGCGCCGTACAGGGTGTCCGCGAGGGCCGCGCCCAGACCCGAAACCATGCCCGATTTCCAGCCCTTCTCAAGCGTCCGCCGAATGCAGAGCAGGTTGACCGGGCCCACCGGCGCTGCAATGATCAGGCCGGCGGCCAGCCCGCGAATTGGCAAACCCAGGTCCATCGCCATAGCTTTAGATTCCGGGATCGAAGCGAATCGATGCAGCAGTCGAAGAGCAATCTTCCCTCCACCGACTTGACTAGGCCGCGCGGTGGCGCCGTCTGCCCGACCTTCGGATTGCAGGTATAGCCATGCTTGCGCCACCTCGCGAGGCACGGATTCGTAATATGCGCCGAGCGCTCTCTGAAAGGGTGGCGAACAGCGAAACCGGGAATTCGCCTGGCGGCAACCCGATCAGAACGCAGGAGCCACACTTCCGGGTCAGGCCGACGCCCTGCTGGAAAGCGGTCACCTAGGGAGCGGTAATCAGAACGCCGTGAGCCCCACCGCCGATCTCCTTCCTCAGGGCGGCTAGCCTCGCTCTACGCCGCGGACCATTGAGGTGACGAAGTGTTGGACGCCGAGTCCAGAAGTGGGCTCGGCCGCTGTACGATTGGCCAACGCCGCGCCCGACTGCAAGTCAGCAAATACTTCGTCGGGGCAAACTCTGAGGAACTTGGGTCGGCATCGGCGTTTGGCCTACAACCTGCTCCATGGCAGCGCGAGAGGAGCAGCTGAGCGGGCACGAACCATCCCGCCGCTCGGGAGCATAAGGCCGTCGGGGTCCCAGCCTCTGTCCGCCGACGCCTAATACCTCGCGCCTGACGACTTGGTCGAGCGGCTTTGAACCAATGTTCCCGCTGAAGGAGTAGACCATGAACGAACCGGAATCATCATCAAAAAAACACGATCCCGTCGATGAAAAGAAGCGCCAGGCGCAGAGCCGGCGTCAGTTTCATTTCGGCATCAGCTACTTGATCACGAGCTTAATTGTCGTGTGGCTGTTCCAGCTATTCGTCTTAACTCCTCTGACCAATAACACAGAACTTCCTTACAGCGAGTTCAAGAAACAACTGGCTACTGGTCAAGTCGTCAAGGTAACCATCGGCGAAAGGGGCATCGTTGGTGAGATGAAACCCTCCAAACCGGATGGAGCTCATCCAGTCGTTCCGTTCAATACCGTACCTGCACCTGCTGGCGACCCCAAGCTAATTGAAGAGTTACAAAACGCAAAGGTAACTTACAACTTCGAGCGCCCACCGAACCCCCTGGGTGGCATTTTGCTCCAGTACCTTCTGCCACTCGCGCTACTCGGCGGTTTCTGGTACATGGCCTACCGGCGATCGGCTGGGGCCGCGGGCGGAGGACTGGGCGGCATCTTTGGGGTCGGCAAGAGCAAGGCAATCGAGGTCAAGCCCGAGGATGTTACAGTCACATACAAGGATGTGGGCGGGGCGGATGAAGCCATTGCCGAGCTCCAGGAGATCATTCAGTTTCTGAAGGCTCCGGAGCAATTCGCTCAACTCGGCGGGCACATCCCCAAGGGCGTGTTGATTGTCGGGCCCCCGGGCACCGGCAAGACGCTGCTGGCCAAAGCAACGGCCGGCGAGGCCCAGGTCGCGTTCTTCGAGACCAGTGGCTCCGAGTTTGTCGAGATGTTCGTTGGCGTGGGCGCCGCACGGGTGCGCGACCTGTTCGAGCAGGCGCGTAAGGCGGCTCCCGCAATCGTTTTCATTGACGAGATCGATGCCATTGGCCAGAGCCGGGGAGGCGCGATGCGCCTGGGCGGCAACGACGAGCGCGAGCAGACGCTCAACCAGTTGCTGGCTGAGATTGACGGCTTCAAAACCGACGCCAGCGCCCCTGTGATTATCATGGCCGCCACCAATCGTCCGGAGGTGCTCGACCCGGCGCTTCTGCGCGCGGGCCGCTTCGATCGTCAGATCGCGATCGGCAATCCGGATCTCGTTAGCCGACGACAAATCCTGCGGATTCATAGCAAGAATGTAAGGCTGGCGCCAGACTTCGACCTGGATCGCGCCGCCCGGATGACGCCAGGCTTCAGCGGCGCCGATCTGGAGAATGCCATGAATGAGGCGGCGTTACTCGCAGCCCGCCGCAAGGCCGCGGCAGTGACGTTGGATGATTTCGAGGCTGCGATCGAACGGGTGATTGCGGGTTCCGAGAAAAGAAGCCGGGTGATGAATGAACAGGAACGAACTACGGTTTCATACCACGAGTCTGGTCACGCGCTGGTCGCCGAATTGGTTCCGCACTGCGAACCGGTCAGCAAGATCAGCATTGTTCCACATAGCCGCGGCGCCTTGGGCTACACCATGCAGATGCCAACTGAAGACCGCTATCTGCTCTCAACCGACGAACTGAAAGACAGGATCGCCGTTATGTTGGGTGGGCGCGCCGCCGAAATTGTGGAGTTCCAGACCATCAGCACCGGGGCCAGTGACGATATCATGCGGGCAACCGAGCTGGCGCGCCGCATGGTCACGGAATATGGCATGAGTGAAAAGCTCGGCTCGGTCCGCTACGCAGGTCAACAGCTCCAATACTTGGGCGGATCAGTCGAGGACAATAGCCAGATCAGTCCAGAGACTCGTCAGACGATTGACGCGGAAGTCCAGCGTCTCGTGACCGAACAGTACGAACGCGCTCAGGCACTGCTGAAGGCCAACCACGCGGCCCTCACGACACTGGCCCAGCTACTGCTGAAGCAAGAGACGGTGAGCGGTAGTGTCGTGAAAGAGGCTCTGCAGAATAGTCGAAGTCTGCCGATGGCACCCGCCTTGCAGAGTCCTGCCAAGACCGGAGCGGTTGAGCTCGTGGCGGAACGCGTTGCCGGCGTTTAAGCAGTCCGTCACCGACTAGCCGTAACATCGAGGTGAAGACAACCGATGACCCTTGAGAGAATCCTAGGTGGGACCTGCGCCCATCCATTTCCCGTGTACCCGCAACTCACCGAGACCCTGGCAGCCGCACATCTCACAGGAGCTGTGGAGCCCGATGCGCAGGTCGCGCACGTGCTCGGGACGTGCGCGGGATACGCCTACGCCGACACGGATACCGTCGCCACGATGATGACGAGACTCGGCCTCGAACGCCACGCGTGCGTGCGCATCACGCAGACAGTCGATGCGATGTTCATTTTCTCGACGGTGTACCTGGTGCAGAGCCTCTGTGGCAGAGTCGTCATTCTCTCCTATCGAGGAACGGAGCCTGGCACGCTTGGCAATTGGCTGGGAGACGCCGAGGTCGGCTTGGAATCCAATATGCTGTCGCTCGCGGACGGCACTGAAAAAGTCAGAGCGCATGCGGGATTTCACCGGAATGTCCGTGCCACATGGTTGCCGGTCATCGGTGAATTGGCCGCAGCGCTTCAGGGACGGTCCCTCGTCGATCACGACATGCATGTCGAGCATTCACTTGAAGCGCTGTACGTGACAGGTCACAGTCTGGGCGGTGCGATGGCGGTGCTCTTCGCGCTGACGCTGTCCGGGAACAGCGTCCATCGGTCGATTGCGAACAGACTTCGGGCTGTCTATACCTTTGGGCAACCGATGACCGTCGCAGGACCTCTGCCAAACGCGACGGACGCGATCCACCGGAAGTTGTTTCGTTATGTCACCGCGCACGATCCAATCCCGGCGCTTCCAGCGGCGCCGTGGGGACCGTTCGTCCATTTCGGACAGGAGTATCGCCTCGCTGATGGTGAATGGCAGCTATCGCCGTCCCCCGTCGTCCAGTTGGCGAGCATGCGGGAGATCCCACGCGCGGTTCTGGCTTTCTTCGCGAGCGAAAAGCGGCGCGCGTCGTCCCGATACACGCTCGCGGCTCACGGGCCGCACCACTATATCGCCGCCCTTCGGCCAAAAGATCGTGTTACAGAGTTCGGCGATTGACGACTAGGCCGACATTGTTCCTGGCCAGTACCGCATCCACTGCCGCTGTTCCGCCCGGCGACGCCATTCCGGATCGTTGCGGTCAACGCGAGCGGAGCCGCCAATTAATTCATCGAAGCGCGCCTCCACGGCCCGCGTAATCGCTTCGTCCTCGACGACGAGCAGCAACTCGCTCTCCCAGTACCCCGCCGTGATGTCGAGGTTGGCGCTGCCGACCGCGCAGACGCGTCCGTCGGCGCTCATCGTCTTGGCGTGCACATGCGGCCGCACATCGCCAACCGCCGCATCCCATTCAGGCCGATGCCGCACGACAAACTCGTAGCATTCCCCGCCCGCGGCGACGAGTGCATCCATCCGCGAGTGCACGAAAGACGTCGCGGTGGTGCGAGCCGCCGACCATGGGCCTTTGAAGGGGCCGTCCCGGTGCATCGGCGTGAGATTCCCGAAGAGCGTTCGGACGCGAACACCGCGGCGTATAGCGCGCAGCAGCGCATTCTGGATCTCAAGCAGCAGGGGAAAGCCGTTCACGGCGTAGATGTGAGAGCGCGCGGTTTCGATCAACGCCAGGTAGGCTTCGATCGTGTACGCATCACGCAGCCCGCAATGCACTACAACGCGTGCCGTGGTCGCGCCAACCGCGCCCGGTGTATGAATATCGAACGGTTCGCCGCCTGCGTCGGTCCAGGCCTGCAGGAACGACCGTTCCAGGGCCGCCACCGCAGGCCCTGCGACGCGTGCACCGGCGTCGAGCCACGGCACCATGCGCCAAGTCATATCCGGCGCCAGAGGGACCTCTTGAAAACCGGCGTAGTACTCGTGCGAGAGGTTGCGTCCCCCGAGCAGGGCCAATTGCCCATCCGTGACGACAAGCTTGCGATGGTCACGTTGTTTGAGGTCCTCCAGGCATGGCAAGCCGGTGATTGGCTTCCCCACGCGGAGCTCGACCCCCGGCCTTGACGACAGGCGTTCGAGAATGGGATTGTGTGTGCCGAATGAGCCATGGAGGCCGTGCAGCGAATCGACGAGGACGCGCACGGTGACGCCACGCGCCGCCGCGGCAGCTAGCGCCGCCTCCACGGAGTGTCCGACGTCATCATCGAGCGCCATGTACACCTGGAAATGCACGCGCTGACGGCTGGTATTGATCGCCGACAACAGCCAGGCACGTGCCTTCGGGTTGTCCAGCTCGACTTCAATTCTGTTGCCGTCGATGGACTCGCTGCCTGTCGTGATATTCAGCCGCTCGGCAAGCGATGCGCGGCCCTGTGGTGCAGTCGGCGCAGCCTCGAGCGCCGCGAGCTCCTCTGGACGTACAGCGGCGAACCCTTGTGTCGCCGGCTTGTGCGGTCCCCGATACACGACCGCCGCGACTGGGAATCCATCGGCTCGCATCCGGGCCGCCGCGCGCGCGAGCCGTACGGCGTCGGCGAGCGCAGGCACGTCGAGCGCCTCGCCCTCACCGAGCACAGCACCGGCATCGATGACGTGGGGTGGAAGGCCGGCGGCGCGGAGCTTCGCGCGCAGCGATGCGCAGCTCCGCATCGACCGCACACGCACGCCGACGGCATCGGCCCAGGGCACTCGGCGAATCAGCGACAGCTCGTCTTTCTCGAGTTCGGCATCGAACAGGATGAGTGTCCTCGAGTCTCCGCGTAGGACCGCGACACGCCCCTCCACGGAGGCCAGGGGATCCACCGGCTCTATCCCATAGGTGCGGAACACCCCCAGGGAACTTCCGACTCCGGAGGGCAGCTCCGCCTCTCCGCGATGAGAAGTGGCGCGCGCCACGATCTCCGCCGCGCGCACGAATGCCACCTCCTGGTCGGCAATGGGCGTGCGGTGTCCGACACCCACCGCGTACTCGAGACGCGCGCGAATCAGCACACCGTCATCAATCAGGTCCGGCACGTCGATCGTTCGTTCCCCCTCGCGTCCTGAGTGCCGAAGGGGAGGAAGAATCAACATGGGCGGCCCGGATTTGGCGCCTAGGGAGACGAGGGGCGGAAAGCGCGGCAGTACGACGAGATCGACTCCCTCTCGGAACTGTGGGTCGAGCAGTTGTCGCAACGGCGGACCAGAACCGATCAGGTCCACATCCGGCGCGATACCCGATACTTCGCGCAGCCGGAGCAGGTCCTCGGACGAGAGCGGTTCGGCCGACAGGAGCACGGCTAGATCGAGCGGGCCGGCGTGGTTCCGAAGGAATTGCCCGACCGCCAAGCGGCCTCGCGCGCTCAGGCCCACGCACAGCATGCGGGTGCCGCTCTCGGGGTCAAGCGACGCCGGCGTGGAGCGAATGCACAACACTGGCACAGAACTCCGCTTCCGCAGCTCCACGATCACAGACAACGAGCGGAGCGGCAGGGAAGCAACAACAACAAGGTCGATCGCGGAGGTGACGACAGCGTCGGCCAGTGCATCCGCCGTCAGTTCGGACGCTAGTGCCACGTCGACCGTGGCAGCCGTCTGGTCTGCGCCGTCGCGCAGCTCGTCGAGAGTGCGATGCGCGGCATCGCTAAGATCGGGCGGTGCAGCCGGAGCCAACCAAGCGAACTGGCGCGCCGGCTGCTGCACGATGACCATGACCTGCGTTGCCGAAGGGGCGAACCGGCGGATCGCGGCGAATGTTGCGTGAGTATCGACGCCGGCCTCCGCGACCACTAGGATGCGCTGGTAATTCATCGCCTTGTTCCCATCGTGTCACAGAGCCCCAACCAGGTCAAAAGCCACTGTCGCCACGTCAGACGCATCCGAGCGTGTTGCGAATTGCCATGCGCTCCAGCGCACCGCTGCGGGGATCGACCACGTGCGCCTCCACTGAGGTCAAGCTCCCGTCGTCGTCAATCTCGTACAGGTTGTACCCCGCCCGCACCGAGCTGTCAGGATGATCGAGGGCGGCCCCACTTGCGCCGATCACCGCGAGTTCGCCTGAAGGCGTCCTGAGCGCGCAGCGTACACGGACGTGAAGGTGGCCGAAGAGTACCAGTCCTCGATTGATTCCGGCGAACGCCCGCCGCAACGCCGCGGCGTCGACGAGCCCGTCACGGAGTTGCACGAGTCGCGGCCTTGTGTCGATTGGCGGATGATGAATCAGCACAATTGGTGTACGTCGTTGCACTTCGGGATGTGCGAGCACCTTCTCGAACGCCTCGAGCTGCGCATGACCGATGTAACCGGCGGCAACGAACGGCGGTTGTGGCACGCCGCTCGATAGCGCGACAATCGCCACGCCGTGGCGCAACTTGACACAGGGATAGCGCCCAACTGGCAGATCCTGAGCGAGCTCCGGAAGGTCGCTCTGATTGAACCGGCCGAAGTGGTGCGGAAAACGACGGTCGCGATACGTCGACGTTAGATAGATGTCGTGGTTGCCGGGCACGACCGTCACCTCCGTTCGCTGAGAGGCCTCGTCGAGCAGCGCAGCTGCCTCTTCGTACTCGTGCTCGAGCGACAGGTTGGTGATATCGCCGGTGACGACGAGCTGATCCGCCTGCGCAGCAGCGGCCGAGAGCACGGCGAGCAGGTAGTCGCGGCGGTGTACGCGGCCTCGGTGTAGAACGAGATTCGCGTAACCCGTCATCCGCTTATTGAAGATGATGCGCCGCCAGTGCGCGGCCGTGCGCGAGAGGACGTGCAGGTCCGAGATATGAGCGATACGGATCATCGGTGATTCACGTGACGGCGTGGAATGGTCTCGCGCCAGCGTTAAGGTCGGCGCCCCGCACAGCGTTCCGGCCGCCGTGCCAGGACATCCGACGCCTCGCATCTAACGCCTGAGCGCGAACCTTCGTCACTTCCCACGCCTGATTGAGTATAGCCCCCGGCCACGTCGCCGGCTGTCGCCATGAAAGCGTAATAGGCCTACCGCATACTCGACCTGCCGCTTACAAGACCAATTCGGATTCCACTTCATACCGCTCTCGAATCGTCTTCACCAGCTCGACCTCCAGGTTCTCAACATATCCGACCCGATATCGCTGCTCCACCTTGCGAATATCCGATGCGAGAGGATGATCGTGGAACCCATCGGCAATCCACCGCGAAAAGTCTCCACGGCGTGCATGTGCGTTTAGCACTCCAGGCGGGACGCTCTCCAGAGACGAGACAAACTCCTGTAACGTTCTGCTTGGAGGGCCCACCGGCTTGCCATCCGCGGTGAACACGAATTCACTCCCACTTTGCATTGGCACATCCAGATATTTGGACCTATGGCGAACATGCGCGGTCAGTCGAGTTCTCAAGGAGAACCGCTGCAACTTCCCGGAAGCCTCTGGCGCGTTCGGCAAAAGGACCGCTTCGCCGTTGGCCAATCCTGCCAGCGTAGCGCTCCAGTCGCCGGAGCCGTTACCACACATTGTCTGCATCGCCTGGGCCTCTTGCCGATTCGAAATGCGCGTGCAGCAGATCACTTCCATAGCTCTGCGGACATCCGCGTGAAGATCGGAGGGCCGGTAAGTGACCAGTGTGTATGCACCCAGATCAAGGTCCAAGAGCTCTCTGACGTTCGATTCATTGAGGAAGTAATGCGCTTCATCCACGACGATCCTGTGAGGCAGACCGGTGCTCCGCCTGAGAGACGCGAGCATAGGCAAAAGGGTTTTCAGATAGGCGACTTTCTCCTTGTACTGCACGTGGGAAAGATTGATCACGACGCTCATGTCCGGATGCCGGAGCATCCGGGCCACGTCGGGCAGCGAGGGTAGCGGGTCGTCGCCTCCGCATGCAAGGACCCGGGGTAGAGCTTCCAGTTGCTCGTAATCGCCCTCCGGGTCGATTACGCAGGTACAATAATCGTGCAGCATGAAGTGTTCGCAGAAGAGCCCCGTGGCCCATGATTTTCCGGACCGTGGGTCTCCCGCGATGAGGACGTTGCGGCCTCGGATCGTCAGTTCGAGTGGCGCGCCACTGCCGGTCACGCCGAGCGTGATTTTGCTTTTGCCAATCCGATCGGGAGGCAGCCGCGTACTGTTTGCGGCCTGCCGGATGTATTTGGCCACGGCGCTAGGGCCATCCCCGCGTATCACCTCGTCCGCAGTCCTCTGCAGAACCGGACTCCCCCAGCCGACCGCTACCCCGATCTCGCAAGCGGCCAGGAGGTCGTGGTCGTTTTCGCCATCGCCGATGGCGATCGCGTTGTGAGCCGACAAACGCAGCGCGATGAGGGCTTGGTGAAGCCCGGTCGCCTTGCTGATCGCCTGTGGAAGCACCATGAGGCGACCGCGGTTGAACAACAGCACCAGCGGCAGTTCGAGCTCGCGGATCACGGCCAGGATACGGGGGGCCAACGTCGCGTCGGTCTCCACGACGCACTGGCCCACTACGCAGTCGATCGCACGACGGTGGAGTTCATCCAGGAAAACGGGAGGTGGAGGATGGCCGATCAACCAGGAATGCCCGTTTGGAACGGCTAGTACGGCACCATTCTCCGCTACCACGGCGTCGACAAACTGAAGGTCTCCCACCACCCGCTTCAGGTCCGAAAGAATGCGGCCGGTCACGAGGATAACTTCGATTCCGCGCGCCCGTACGTCCGCGATGGCGGACCTTACTTCCGGATCGAGCATTCCGTCGCGTGCGATCGTCCCATCGTAGTCGAGTGCCAGTACCCCGAACTTCAAGGGTCCTCCTTGTCACGCCTGCAATTCGGCGCGGGTCTGAAACAGTTGAAGCACCTGGCTCCGCGAGACCATGCCACGCAGACGGCCGTTCGCCAGGACTGGCAGTTGATTCAGGTCATTGGTTGCCATCAGTTCGAGCGCTTCCTTCAATGAGGTGTCCGGCGTCACCGTGCGCAAACGGGCCGCGGGTAGCATGACGCTGCTAAGCATGGTGGATGCCCACCGGCTGCGCTCGACGTGCTTGATTTCGTGAGGGGTGATCAGGCCAGCCAAGGCGCCATTCTCCTCCACAAGGAAGCAGCGTTTCCCGGTGCGGAGCATTTCTTCATCGACGAATTGCCGAATGTCCAAGTGTCCGTCCACAATTGGGCAGTCGCTTGACATGAGGTCCGCTACATGCCGTCGGGCGAGAAATGGCGCGACTTCCACTTGGCGGTAGCTTTCCGCAGCCGACTGGAGCAGGAACCAGCCAATGAATGCAATCCAGAGCCCGTTCAAGCCGGCCCCCCCGAACACCTGCATGACCCCAAGCGCGATAAACGCAAACCCAACTCCCTCGCCGATGCGCGCGGCAAGCCTCGTCGATTGGTCGGCATTGCCGGTTTTCCACCATATGGCTGCGCGGAGGACCCGCCCACCGTCCAATGGGTATCCCGGAATCAGGTTGAAGATCCCGAGGCCGACATTAATGTAGCCGAGCCATACGAGCATGGCCACGACCGGTGTGGCCCCGCTCGTGCCCGGAGTCCAGCCGCATAACACTGCCGCACCCAGGCACACGCAGCCGATCGCACAACTGGTAATCGGGCCGACGATGGCCATCCAGAACTCGGTTCGTGCGTCGGATGGATCCTTTTCAATCTGGGATACGCCCCCGAGGGCGAACAGGGTTATGGAGCGGACGGGCAGATTTCTCGATTTTGCGACGAGCGAGTGCGCCAGCTCATGCAGCAGCAGAGACACGAAGAACAGCAGTGCCGTGACAATAGAGAGTGACCAGATCAGCGGATGGCTCCAGCCCTTGTGGGCGGCGGTGAATTCGCCCGCTACCGAGAGTACGATCAGAAACGCAATCAGGAACCAGCTATAGTGCAATCCAATCTGGATCCCGAAGACCCGGCCGAGCTTAATGTCCGTTCGCACTTCACACCTCCTGTTGGGTAACTTTTTCGCCAGCCGGCGAGATGTGGGACGCCGCTTGTAAGCAGCTTCCCCCATTGTAGATCGTCGTAGTTCTCGACATACACGCCAGAAATATGCATGGCAAGGCGGCCGCAGCCGCGAAGATGCTCGGATCGAGCGCGATCTGCGTGGAGAAGTACGCCGTTTTCGGTTTGTAAGTTGGCATGTCAGGCATCACCTCAGCGCCGTATTTTGCGGCAAGTGCTTGGACATAAGGCAACATGATCAAGCACTGATCCGAGAAATCCATGGGAAAAGAATCCGGGAAATTGGAAACATAAGGGATCCTCACTGAGATTGAGCACTTGGAGGACCATGCCAGTCCCGCTGGCTAGATGCTTACCACGGGGCATGGTGACTCGCGAATGATCGTGAAGGAGGTCGTGCGTGCAGTTCCGACTTCGTCTGCCTTGGGACTCCGGCCGATTACGACAAGATCAGCTTTCAGCTTTTTGGCGTGGCGGCAGACGGCTTTCGAGATGTCTCCGCCCGCAAACAGGATCTGGACGTCTTTCCCGAGTTTCCGCTTGACCGTACCGAGCTCTTCGCGTTCCACAGAGCTGAGCCACTCATCCGGGGAGTCCGGCTGTCCTTCCGATTCGAGGCTGCGTATCGCGTGCAAAACAACCAGCCGAGCCCTGAACGCCGCGGCAAATTGCGCGGCCCAGTCGACTACGCTCCCGCTGCCGGAGCCGAGATCGACCGCGCACAGCACGGTGCGGAACATGGGCGGCAGCCCCTGTTGTGCGTGGGCAGTAATCCAGACGGGGCAGTTTGCTTCCCGCAGGACTTCTGCTGCTACGGAGCCCATCACAAAACTCTCAAATGGCCCGTAACCGTGGCTGGCCATCACGATTAGATCCACATCGTTCGATCCGGCGAAACCCAGGATCTCCCGAGCGGGATTGCCATCGCGAACGATCCGCGAAATCGATGCCCCCGCGAAGTCGCGACCCAGCAGCGTCTCAAGCTCGTGCGTCTTCACTCCGCCGGGCTCGAAGCGACCGAACTCCGGCTGATCGGGATCAACCACATGTAATACAGTCACGCCGGAATGAAAGTGACGGGCCATGACCTCTGCCTGGCGGGCGGCGTCCAGTGAACGCTCCGAGAAATCCACCGGCAACAGAATCTTTCCAAACGATGCCATCGTAAACCTCCATGGTTCCCAAACTTCAATCCTCCGGCTGGCGCCGGCAAATACGCATCTCCAGCTCTGCTCGGAGCCAATCTTCTTCTGCGGAGCCACCCTGAAAACCACGGGCTTCCCAATAGGAGTAGGCTAGAACGGCAATGTCCTCGTGGGACGGGCAATTGTCGAAAACAACCTCGGTTTCCATGATTGCCACGCCAACAGTCTCGTTTTCGGCCGCTCTGGTTTCAGCTTTCGCGTTCATTTTCGGTCTTCCTTTCTGCTTCAAACTTCGGATACTTCGGATATCAACGACTCATTGTTCCCCGGCGAACAGCGCTCTCGGGTCCAGGTGTCTTTACGCATCCGCCAGGCGTTACTGAATACCCATAGCAACTCGGTTACCTGAAATGGTTGGCTCAGTACATCGTAACCGCCCAGGTTCAGGACCTCCGCCCAGAGATATTCATCCGCCAGCCGGGCAGTGACTATTAGCAGCGGAGTCTGAGGCAACCGCTGGATCGCGGCCAGCACGTCTTTCCAGTTTCCCGCCGGCAGATCCCGCTCGGTGACGACTACCGGAACCGGGTTGCAGCGCAAGAGGTCCATCGCTGATTCGAGCGATCGAGTCTTGTGAAGCATCCAGCCCTCTTGGGAAAAGACTCGGCCTAAGAATCTGTGGTCCTCTTCGATCGCGCTCACCAGCACGGCTGACCTCGTCGTAGTCATGGCCTTTGAAGAGCAAACCGCATTCCATGCGGCGATGCAGGCCGGGATTGGCGCGATTGCCCGCGAGTTCGCGATTTCACGAGCCGCCGTCGTGGCTGGCGCTGCCGTTGTCTGCTGAGCAAGTCCACTTCTGGACTCCGTGTCCAACACTTCGTCACGTTCTTGGGGCACATAAAGGATATCCGAGTATGAAATAAGGGCCTCTGCGAACTGCACCCCAATGACTTCCCGCATATCACTCTTACCAACGACGGTGTGCTTGCGGCAGACCGCCAGGCTGAACCAAGCCAACAACGTAGGAGTCATATATGCCGGAGGCTCTCAGGCCGATACCCTCTGCGGCGAGACGGCGTAGGAGCTCGCGGCCATCCTCCCCGATTACTGAGACGTCTCGTAGAACGAGCAGGACTGGTTTGCCCTTAGAGATTGCCTGGTTACAGCAGGTTTCAACGACCTCGAGGTAGTCATGCCCTGTGAAACGCCCATCCACAGTAATAGTCGTGCGCGCCGGCTCGTCCGCTTTGATAACCCGAATCATTGCGAATACACCTCGGTGGCTCGCAATTGCACGCCGCCAACCAGTTAGGCCCCCGGACAGAGTGGGCCCTCTTGGTGTTACGGGATCTGCCCGGGTTTTGATCGGCATGGCCATCAGAATGCACTCCTGTGTTCGCTACTCCGGTTCGAGCAGGCTGCGGCACGGGCGGGGCGCCGCAAACACCAACTCCGGTTGGGGCTTTCGCTAGAACGCCGGGAGGGCTTTATGTTTCGCGTAGTTACGTGCTTGTGTGGCTGCTCTGGCCGCATCGGTGAATGTGCTCCTATGGCGCCGTGACCGGGAAGTGCAGGCGTGAGGAACGAAATGGCTATTCAAATCGCAAGCTCCACCGAGCAGAATGCGCTGATCTCCGGGCTGCGCGGAGACGTCGATCCGGCGGTGGTGGTGTACTTCGCCTCAACGTGCCACTCTCTCGCCGCGCTGAGCGCTGCAATGAAAGCTGCCTTCCCGCGCGCGGCCTGCATCGGATGCACTACCGCGGGCGAGATTTCGTCGGGCAAGATGACGACGTGTTCCATGGTCGCCATGGCGCTTCCGCCCAAGATTGTGAATGCCGCCGCCACCGCGGTGGTGGAGGACCTCAAGAGTCCGTTGGCCGTCTCCACAGCCCTGGACAGCCTGTCCGCTCAGATGGCCGCTCCGCTTTCCGAACTCGACCTCGACATGCACGTGGGACTGATCCTTGCCGATGGCATGTCGGGCGCTGAGGAGGCGATCGTGGAGCGGATTAGCGATTTAACGGAGATTCCCTTCGTCGGTGGATCGGCCGGCGACGACCTGGCCTTTCACGCGACGCTGGTTGCCGCCAATGGCCGCACGTTTGAACATGCCGCCGTTCTTGCGCTGCTGCGCGTGCCGTCCGGCTACCGGATCATCAAGACCCAGAGCTTCCGGTTGCTGGGGAAAGCGCTGACCGCCACGGAAGTTAATGGGGCCGGCCGCACCGTGCGCCGCTTCAATGGCGTGCCCGCCGTAGAGGCGTACGCACAGGCCATGGGCATCGACGGTGCCGGCGTGGCTGGCTGCTTCATGAGCAACCCGCTAGGCCAGATGGTGAGCGGCGAACTATTCGTGCGCAGCCCGCAGCGCGTTCTGACGGACGGCAGCATCGTATTCTATAGCCGGATTCGGGAAGGCACGGAGCTGGAACTGCTAGAATCCACCGATATCGTCGCGGACACTAGCAGGGCGATCGGGGGCTCCCATCGCGCTCTGATCGTGTTCAACTGCATCCTGCGCACGCTGCAACTACAGGACGAGGGCCAGTGCGAGGCCTTCGGCGCCCTGTTCGCAAACACCCCGTCGGTGGGCTTCAGTACGTATGGCGAGGCATACTTGAGACACGTCAACCAGACGGCGACCATGCTCGCGTTCTGCTGAGGGCGGGAAAGGCTCTCCGTGCTGGAGAACCTGGTCGGGATCTCCCCATTCTGTGCTCTGCGTCAAGCTTCTTTGGCGCTTGATCTGGGAGCTCCGCCAAGGATGTCGCGAATCATAGGCGCTGACAAGTATATCTGCCGAAGAGGCTCTTCCGCGGGCAGGGAATTTGCCAGCTTCATGATCGTCTCGCGGCTGAGCGCCAGGTGGCGATCCGCTGAATCTCGATCGCCTGAATTCCGGCAGAGTTCAAAGGCGGTCGCGTGAACGCGCCAGGCCGCCAGCGGCAGCTCGAAACCTTCCATCGCCGCCAAAGCGTTGCCGATGCACTGTTGCGCGCGCGCGAGGTCTGGTTCAGCCAGGGCCGCGCGGGCATTGGCTTCCCAGGCCAGTGCCTGCCAGGTGTGTTCCGCGGTTGTCAGCGTGAGGCTGAGAAACCGTTCGGCTTGCGGCCGGGCCTGCGTCAGGTTTCCTTCCGCAAGGCTAAGTTCGGTGAGTCCCCATTCCAGCGTCATTCGCCAATACCAGTCGTTCAGCGTTCGCCGGCGATCCATGTCGTCCCTTGCCGCGAAGAGGTAATCACGCGCACGATCGAATTGTCCCAAAGCTGCCTCCGCCAAACCTCGTAGAACCAGGCACTGCTTGAAAGACCAGGGAACCGGAAGTGGGGAGCCCGGCGCAGCACGCAGCCCGGAATCACAGACCAAAGGAACCGCCGACTCGCAGATCGTCAGGACTCCGGCAAAGTCGCAGGCCATGAGGTGCAGCCAGCCGCGAGCGACGTGCAAGGCACGCGCCCGGAAGGAATAGTCTCCATTCTTGTGTGCCACCGTGATCGCTTCCTCGATCTCTCGAGAAGCCTCGCCCCACTCTCCCAGGAATATAAGATCAAACACATGGAGAAGTTGCCATGGTTCCCAGCCGATACCGAGCAGTGACGGGTGAACGGTTTCAGCATCGAGCCACATCTTCAGGCCATCGGCGTAGCTTCGACACGACTCGCGGTACTCGGACGAATAAAACTGGATGGAACTATAGTTGAGGAGGTGCGGCGCCACCACGTGTGGGTCGCCCATTTTACGGATCTCACCTATCGCATTCCGGTGCTCCTCGGCCTGCTGAGGATTCCATCCACACATCCACAAGCAGAGAGAAAGGCAGGACGCATAGGCTGGAAGATGCTTCATCGGATCAGAAACTCGAACGACGTGGAGTGCCCGTTCCAAGAATTCGAGTCCGCGTTCAGAACTCTCCAATGACGCACCGAGCGCCTGCTCGACGAGCGCACGTACCTCAACGTCGATCAGGCCGTAATGAGCCGCTCTTGCAGCCAGAACCGAGTAAGATTCGGCGGCGCGGATGTCTCCCAGCGCGGCGTACATCCCAGCCAGCTTCTCCAGAATCCCGGCCTCGCTTACGGCGCGCTCCGCATCCTTCAGCTTGTTCACCAGTTCCAGTGCGTGCTCAAGAATCTCCGTGGCTTGCCCGGGTTCAAACCGCCGCGCGGCCGCATCCGCCGCCAGCCGCAGGTACTTGATGGCACGCTGCCAATCGCCCCCCTGCTCGAAGTGGCCCGCCAGTTCAGCCGCCACTTCGTTTTCATGTTTGGAGAAAAGCTCCTCCAGCCGCTCCCCGGTGCGCAGGTGCCGTTTCGCCCGGCGCCCAGGCGTCTGGCGGAGGTAGAAGACCTCCCGGTACAGTGCGTGTGTAAACTCGTAGCGCACGGAGACGGTCCCGTCCGGAAACTCACGCGATCCGGCCCAGCGCACGATGTAGCGACGGCGCGCCAATTCGTCGCAAAGTCCTTCAAACTTCTCCTCGTCCAGGCCCGCGGGGATGGCATTGACGCTCGCCGAAAAGATAACGCCGTTAATGCTGGCCACTTCCAGCGCCCGCTGCTGTTCGCTGGTGAGATGCTCGATCTGGGCTTCGATTATCTGACGCAGAGTCTCGGGCACATCGAGACCGATCTGTTCGACGGGGACTCGGAGGCGCCACTTCCCGTCCTCGCCCGAGATCTGGCCGTGCGCGGCCATGTGCTCCAGGGTGGCGAGCATGAACAGCGGATTACCCCCCGAGTGCCGATGGATCAGCTCGGCAAAACCCTCCGGCAGGCCGCCTCCCGGAGATTCCGCGCCCAGGTATTCGACTACGTCTGCTTTCTCAAGCGCCGCGAGCGTAATTTCCTGACACAGGTGATGCACCAGCAGATCCTGCTTAAGCCTCTTCAGTGGATGCTCGGGGACCGCCATGTCCACCGGTCGCATCGTGATGATCACCATAGTCTTCGCCGTGGTCCGATGGCGGGCAAAAGCGGAGATGAGATCGACCGTCGAGGGATCCACCCATTGCAGATCCTCGAACCTGAACAACAGAGGCGCTTCCAGGTTGACCGTGGCGATCGCCTCGCGGATCTCGCGCAACATCCGATCCCGCGTCGCTCCCAGGATCTCCTGCTGCAGTGTTTGCCGCTGTTCGCTCTTCAAAAGTGAAGGAAACTGCACCAGCCAGGTGGGCGCTTGCGCGGCCAGAATCTCAACCACTCGCTTCCCCTCCGAACCATGGCACAACTGACCGAGGGCTTCCAGCATCGGGTAATAAGCTTCCGTCCCGCCATAGCCTTCCACGCATTGGCCGCGGGCGATCCGCAGGGATGGCTGCTCGACGACGGCCTGGCGTTGGAATTCGTCCACCAGGGCAGTCTTTCCAATTCCCGGCTCCCCCGTGATGAAGACGATCTGGTGCTGGCCGCTCAAGGCCCTTCGGAGGCAGGCTCGCAACGCGCCAAGCTCGCGGTCTCTGCCCACCAGTCTTCCGCGATCCGGGCTCGCCGGCGCCAAGGCGCCTGCCGACTCGCGGTCCGTCACCGTGGCCACAAATCGATACCCGCGCCGGGGCAGGGTCTCGATAAAAAGAGAATTCCTGGCGCGGTCCCCCAACGTGCTCCGTATGTCGGCGATCTGATATTTGAGGACCTCCGGCTGGACGAAGGTATCGGGCCACACAGTTTCCAGCAGCTCATCCTGGGTCACCAGCCGGCCAGCGTGCGCCACCAGGTGGCGCAGAACGGCGAAAGCTTTTGGGGTCAGTAGGACCCGTTCGTCGTCCGGGGCATCCCCGCGGCGCCAAAGGCATTGATTGACGGTATCCAGCCGGAATGGGGGAAACTCCTTCATGACCGTAGCTGCCCGCTTTCAGCCAGAATTTCCTTTGAAACTTCGGTATCCTGTTCGATTCTACACCTAGCCGTTATCCTTCGTTACCGCGGTTGTTTTTGTCCCCAGCGACCTCACTTTTCCTCTATTCGAGTGATCGACGGATGACGCAAACGCCGGGAAGCCCGGACAGCTGGCCCTGAAGGTCCATTCTTGAGCCGTGAACTCCGCCGATCTTCCCACCCGGCCTGCATTCCTTCCTTCCACCAAAACCTGACCGCTACCTCACGACTGCAACCCACCCCTTCCCTTAATCTTGCAACAGGAGAAGAAGCAACAATGACACGAACATTCGACAATCCACTCATCGCGGGCCTGGACGAGGTCCGCAACTCGTGGGGCTGGTTCCTAGCCCTCGGGATCTTACTCACCGTCCTCGGAGCGGCCTGTATCGTCTATGACGTAGCCGCCACATTCACCACGGTCTTGGTCTTTGGCTGGCTGCTTCTGCTCAGCGGAGTCTTCGCCCTGGTTCAGGCCTTCACTGTCGGGTCCTGGGGAGGATTCTTCCTGTATCTGCTGACCGCGCTGTTTCGGGGATTCACCGGATACTTGCTCATTCGCAACCCGGTTATCGGAGCCGAGAGCCTCACCCTGCTACTCGGTTCGTTCTTCATCGTGAGCGGCCTGTTCCGCGCCATCGGGTCCGGGATGGCCAAGTTCCCCAACTGGGGCTGGGCCGTATTCTCCGGAATCGTCTCGGTGGTACTGGGGATCATGGTGATTTGGCAGTGGCCCGTGACCGGCATCTGGTTCATCGGATTCGCCGTCGGCGTTGACCTCATCGTGGACGGTGTAGCGGTGACCAGTTTCGCCTCCGCGATCCACCATTTGCCCAAAGCGACCGTTCTCAAAGCCGCGTAAACCACGGCGGAAATTTCAAACAGAAAGAGGAATCTCAAATGGAAAGAATGCTAGTTGTAGTTTTTAACGACGAACCGAAAACCTATGAGGGAGCGCATGCCCTCAATCTACTCGATGCCGAAGGAAGCATCGCCATTCACGCAGAAGCCGTGATCAAGAAGAACGCCGATGGCACGGTCACAATCAAGCAGTCGGAAGACGATTTCCCCATTCGCACCCTTGGCGGAACCGCGATCGGCAGCTTGATCGGCCTGCTCGAAGGACCGGTTGGCCTGGCTGTCGGCGCCACCGTCGGCTTGCTCGCGGGAAGCATCGGCGATTTGCACGTGGCGGGAGTCGACGCCGAGTTCGTCGACGAGGTTGCCGCCACGCTGACACCCGGCAAGTGCGCGGTGATCGCCGACGTCAGCGAGGAGTGGGTCACTCCCGTGGATACCCGGATGGAAGCCTTGGGCGGAACCGTGTTTCGCAAAGCCCGAAAGAACGTCGAGGACGACGAACGGGCCCGCGATGTGGCCGAGCTCCGCGCGGACATCGATCAATTGAAGGCTGAGGTCGCTCACACTCATGGCGAACGCAAGGCCAAGCTCCAGGCCAGGATTGACAAGCTTAATGCCGAGCTCCAGGCCAAGCTGGATCAGGCTAAGCAGCGGGCGGACCAAATCAAGAGCGAGACCGAAGCCAAAGTGAAGGCCTTGCAGAACAAGGCCGAAAAGACCCAGGGTGAGATCAAGGCCACCTTCGATGCGCGCGTGAAACGCATCCGCGATGACCACGAGGAGTCGCAGAAGAAGCTGAAACACTTGCTCGCCGGGCAATTGACGGCAGCGGCGGCGCGGCTGGAGAAGTAAGAACGGGCCGAAGAAAGCAATGCATGGAAGGGATGCAGGTGGAGCATGTCGCAACTGATTGTCGTGGGATTCAAACAGGATGTTTTCCGGGCTTCGGAAGTTCTTAACAAGCTCCGCGAGATGGACCGCGAATGGGTGGTCGACCTTGACGACGCTGTCGCGGTCTATCGCGACCATACAGGCAAACT
>JBKQVG010000330.1:0-10508 GCA_052325345.1 Bryobacteraceae bacterium | reverse complement strand
CTTTCTCCGGACGCCTTCCGCCGCGTCGCCGCCCATCCCAATCTCCGCATCGCCCGCACCCTCCCGGAGGCGCTGGCGATGGTCTCCGAACCCGCCAACGACAACGACGTTGTCTTCGTCACCGGCTCTCTTTTCCTGGTGGCGGAAGCACGCGCTATCATCGGGGGCAGGCCATGAGTTTCCTGCGCTCCCTGCTGTTCTCCACACCGCTGCTCGCGCTGGCCACGATCGTTCTGGGCACTTGCTCGGTAGTGGCCGGGTGGTTCGACCCGAGCGGCCGAACCCAACACGCCCTGGCTCGTTGTTGGGGCCGGATCCTGCTGGCAGTCAGTTTCATCCGCGTGCGCGTGGAAGGCCTCGAAAACCTCGACCCCCGCGGTCACTATGTTTTCGCATCCAATCACACCAGCTACATGGATATTCCCGCGCTGCTGGCGTACCTGCCCTACCAGTTCCGCTTTTTTGCCAAGACGGGCCTGTACCGGATTCCGTTTCTCGGCACGCATTTGCGGCGCGCCGGCCATCTGCCGGTGGATCGCTCCAGCCCCCGCGCGTCACTGAAAAGCATGAGCGAGGGCGCGCGCATTGTGGCCCAGCGCGGCGTCTCCGTGCTCCTGTTTCCCGAAGGCGGCCGCGCGCCCCAGGGCTTGCGCGAGTTCAAGGAAGGCGCGGCGTATATCGCCATCAAGGCCGGCGTGCCCATCGTTCCCATGGCCCTGGTCGGCATGCGCGAGCTGCTGCCCATGGGCTCGATTCATCTGCGCAGCGGCCGCGCCGTCCTGCGCATCGGTCACCCCATCCCCACCAAGGGCATGAAAATCTCCAGCCACGGCGCTCTCACCGAACGCCTCTACGCTGAAGTGTCGGCCCTGCTCGGCCAACCCGCCGCGCCCCAGCAGCTACCCGCCGGCCGCTGAGTTCCCGCAACCGGGCCGCGGCCAAAGGGAGCGGTTCTTGCCCCGCCGTATTTTGCGGTTTGCCCTACGCCTGGCACTCGAGCCCGATGCCGCCATCACTCGCACCGCAGGGCGACGACAGCGTCGACCGCAGTGGCCCGCCGCGCGGGGATGTAACATGCCAGCAGCGCGATTCCTCCGAGCAGCAGCGTTACCGCCAGCAGAGTGACTGGATCGGCGGGGCGGACCCCGTAGAGCAGCTTGGCCATGAAGCGCGTCAGAGCCAGGGCCGCAACCAACCCGCCGGCCATTCCAATCGCGGCCAGCCTCATGCCCTGGCGCAGGACGAGCCCGACTAGCTCTCCGCGGGACGCCCCTAAGGCCGTGCGGATTCCGAGCTCATGGACGCGGCGCGTCACCGCGTAAGACATCACGCCATAGATTCCGACCGCGGCCAGCAGCAGCGCGGCGGCGGCGAAAATGATGAGCACCAGCATGGTGAAGCGGCGCTCGGCGAGCGATCTCGAAATGATCTGCTCCATGGTTCGGACCGCGTAGATGGGCTGATCGCGGGTGGGACCGGCGACTTGTGCGCGTACGGCGGGGACCAGGGTCAGGGGATCGAGCCGCGTGCGCAAAGTGAGAGTCAACCCCGCCACGGCTTCGGACATGAACTTGTCGGGTACTTGCCAGATGGGGAAGTAAATCTGGTCTCTGATCTTGGCGGTGTCGTCGGCATCGAGGCCCCACTGCTTGACATGCCCCACAACGCCGGCAATCTGAAGCGGCCCCAGCACCGGAAGGCTGATCTGGCGGCCGATCGGATCTTGGCCTGGAAAGATGTGCCTGGCCAGGACCTCGTCGATCACCGCTACTTTGGGCGAGGCCAGGTTGTCGCGGTCGGTGAAAAAATGGCGCCACGCCCAGGACCGGGAAGAGGCTCGCCGAAACGTATCTACCCGAGACCTGTTCGGGTTCGCCGGCTCCGGTGAAGTTGAAGTCGCGGCTTTGGGAGACGCCCATATCGGTGAATGAGCGGCTTTCGCGGCGCCAATCGAGGTAATTCGGATACGCGACGGAAGCTTCGCGGAACTGCGCGGTGGTCTCGTAGACCTTAAGCAGCCGGCCAGGGTCCGGGTACGCCAGCGGCCGCAGCAGGACGCCGTTTACGACGCTGAAAATGGCGGTGTTCGCGCCGATACCGAGCGCCAACGCGACGATGGCGATGGCGGTGAACCCGGGGCTTTTTCGTAAGGTGCGAAATCCGTAGCGAAGGTCCTGCCAGAGACCGGCCACCAAGCGCCCCCTGCTTGCGGCGCCCAAGACGACGGGCTCCGGCGGATCGGTGCGTTCGATGGCGCCGAGCTCTCTGGCCAGCAGCTCGTGGCCGCCGACCTCTTCGAGCGCGATGCGGCGGGCTTCCGACTCCGCCGCTCCGCCGTTTCGAAGCTCGCGGTAACGATCCTCCGCGTGCTGGGCCAGCTCTTCGACAATCTCCGCCTCGCGAGCGGGCGCAAGACGCAGGTTCTCCAGTTGCTTGCGAATCGGTTCGTTCCAATCAGGCATTTTCGACTCCCGTGATTCGGCCGATGGCCTCGACGAACGTTTGCCAGCCCTGCCGCTGGGAAGCCAGGACCTTCCGCCCCTGCGCGGTCAGCCGGTAATAGCGCCGCCGGCGTTGGCCGCTCTTTTCGACCCAGCGGCCCTGAATCCAGCCGCGCTTCTCCAGGCGATAGAGCAACGGGTACAGCGACGCCGCGTGAAAACGGAGCGCGCCCTGGGAGCGCTGTTCGATGAGTTTGCTGATCTCGTAGCCGTGGCGGGGCAAAGCCTCCACGAGCGAGAGCAGAAGCAGCTCGGCGCTGCCCTTCTTCCATTCGCGATCGATAGCTCGGTCTTCCATATGTATCGCTGCTATATATTAATGCCGAAACGCGCCGGGCGTCAAGTGGGGAGTTTTTGTGTTGCTGCTCCGTGGAGCGGACTCTCAGTCTGCCACGCCGGGACTCGTCCCGGCGCGTTTTCGGCCCCGCCCCGCGGCTGAAATGCGTCCTTACAGCTTCCGCAGGCGGAAATTCCGGTATTCGACCTTCATGGGCGGGCCGACGTGCACCTGAACGCCGACCAGGCCCGAAAAGGCGCGATGCGCTTCGTCGTCATCGATCACCGCGGACATCAGGTGGCCGTTGAGGATGTGAATGAGGACGTTGCCGCGCACGATCAGGTGGTAAGAATTCCAATCGGCGGAAATGAATTTGACCAGGTCCTGCGGCTCGCCCAGGCTGGCCAGGACGATCGGCTTACGGCCGCCTACGACGTGCGTCAGTTCGCCCCGAGTGGCTAGAAACAGGCGGCCCTTCTCCTCGTAGTTCTGGCCGGTGTAGCGGTTCCGTCCGTCGATATCGGCCTGGTAGCCGCGCATGGCGAAGCGGTTGGCGGGCGTTACCAGGTCGGGCGCCACCACGCTGCGGTAGTTGATACCGCTGTTGCCACCCTCGGTGATGCGGTAATCGGCCTTCAATTCGAAATCCCCGGGAGACCCGCCGCGCCAGATGATAAAGGTGTTGCTCTTGAGCAGCGTCTCGGGCGTGACTTCGCCCACCAGCGCGCCGCCTTCCACGCGCCAATAGCGCGGATCGCCCTCCCACCCATCGAGCGTCTTGCCGTCGAAGATGGGAGCAAAGCCCGGCTCGTCGCCGTTCAAAGCTTCCGGCCGGTCGCTCTGCTTGGGCACGTACGGCTCGGGGGTAGTCCGTTCGAGGGCTTGCGAGATGAGCGGCGCCGCCGACAAACTACCCAGCAACGCCGCCAGAAACGGTCTGCGTCCATTGGCATTCGTCATGATTTCACTTTACTCGCTCTCAGCAAGCGGCAATCGGCGGTCGGCTCACATCGCCACGCGCACCGGCTCAGTCTCCCCGCCGCGTGCGGGCGGCGAACTTCTGGCGGAACTTCCGCACCTTGGGCGATACCACGAAGGTGCAATAGGGCTGGTTGGGGTGGTTGGTGAAATACTGCTGGTGATAGTCCTCCGCGGGGTAGAACGTAGTGGCCGGGCGCACCTCGGTGACAATAGGTAAAGAGTAGGCGTGTTCGGCCGTCAGGGCGGCGATCGCCGCTTCGGCCGCGGCCCGCTGCGCCTCGTCGTGGTAGAAGATGACGGAGCGATACTGCGGCCCCGAGTCGTCGCCTTGCCGGTCCCGCGAAGTGGGATCGTGAATGGCGAAAAAAACCTCCAGAATCTGGGGGTAGGAAACCGTGCCGGTATCGAACGTCACCTGGGTCACTTCCACATGGCCGGTAGTGCCGCTGCACACCTGTTGATACGTGGGGGCCGCAACCTGGCCGCCCATATAACCGGAGACCACTTTCCGAACCCCTTCCATTTCCTGGTAAACGGCTTCCAGGCACCAGAAACAACCGCCGCCCAAGGTAGCTGTCTGTTCGCTCGCCACGCCGGCCCCTCCCGCCACCAGGGTAGCAGGGACTGATTGGGGCCGGTTTACGGACATTTACGCACTCCACCGCGACTCCTCTATCCGGCCGGAGTTATTATTCACTAGAGGATTTTTGGAATGCGTCCTTCCGCAACCGTCGCGCTCGTTTCCGCGTCGATCTTAGCCGGCCTCCCGCTCTTGGAGGCCTGGGACACGTCCAAGCCCGCTGCCGAGCCTCGGGTGTTCACGACCCGGATCGCCCGGGCCGACAAGGTCCGGCAGGCGTTGAACCGATTGACCTATGGGCAGCGTCCCGGCGACGTCGAGCGCGTACGCGCCATGGGGCTCGAAAAGTGGATCGACCGGCAGCTCCATCCCGAAAGTATTCCGGAAAACCCCGTGCTGGCCGAAAAGCTGCGTTATCTGGACACTCTCAATCTTTCCAGTTCCCAATTGGTACGCGATTATCCCTCCCAGCAGGTGGTGCGGCAAATGGTGAAAGGCCAGATTCCATATCCCACCGACCCCGATATGCGCATGATGATCGCCAGGATGGCGGCCAGAGACGAGCGGAAGCAGGGACAGGACGCGGCGCCGGCGAATTCCAACGCGACTCCCGCCGTTCCCGAACGGCAGGCCCTGGCAGACTTGCTGACGCCGGACCAGATCCGCTCACTGCGCACCGGAACTCCCGAAAAGCGGCTGGCCGCGTTCCAGGCGCTGCCCGAGGACAAACAGGATGAAATCATCATGGCCATGGGACAGGGAATGCGGCAGGCCATGTTTGCCGTGGCGCCGCCAGCGCTTCGGCGTCGGCTCGAAATGGCCAACGGCCCGGCGCAGGTGGTTGCCCGCGACCTGGCGGAAGCCAAGATGCTCCGCGCCATCTACAGCGAGCGCCAGTTGGCGGAAGTGCTCGACGATTTCTGGTTCAACCACTTCAACGTGTACTTCGATAAGGGCGCCGACCGGTACCTGGTGACCGGGTACGAGCGCGAGGCCATCCGCCCCCACGTGCTGGGCAAGTTCCGCGACCTGCTGGAAGCCACCGCCAAGAGCCCCGCCATGCTGTTCTACCTGGACAACTGGCAATCCGCCGGACCGGACGCCGGGCAGGGCCGGCCCCGCGCCAAGCAGGCGCGCCGCGGCTTGAACGAAAACTACGGCCGCGAGCTGATGGAGTTGCACACGCTGGGCGTCAACGGAGGGTACACCCAGAAGGACGTCACCGAAGTGGCGCGCTGCTTTACCGGCTGGACGATCTATCAGCCCCAGCTCGGCGGCCGCTTCCTGTTCAACGCGCGGCTTCACGATAACGGCGAGAAGGTGGTGTTGGGGGTGACGATTCCCCCCGGCGGCGGCATGCTCGATGGCGAGAAGGTGCTCGATATCCTGGCCCGCCACCCCTCCACCGCGCACTTCATTTCGCTCAAGCTGGCGCAGCGCTTCGTGGCCGACGACCCGCCCCAGGCGCTGGTCGACCGCATGGCCGCTACGTTCCTGAAGACCGGCGGCGACATTCGCCAGGTGCTCGAGACCATGTTCCACTCCAAGGAATTCTGGAGTGTGGGCGCTTTTCGGTCGAAAATGAAATCGCCGCTCGAAATGGTGGCCAGCGCGGTACGCGCCACCGGCGGCGACGTGGATTTTGCCTTCGCCTTGGCCAACCAGGTGGCGCAGATGGGCGAGCCGCTCTATCGCAAGATGGAACCGACCGGCTACTCCAACTCGAGCAAGGAGTGGATGAATGCGGGCGGCCTGTTGGCGCGCATGAATTTCGCGCTGCAACTAACCGGCAATCGCCTTCCCGGGGTGAAGGTGGAAGTAGCGGACAATACCGGGCCGCGCGCTCCCGGCGAAGGGCTGCAACTGGGATCGCCGGAGTTTCAGAAGCATTAGAAGCTGTCGGTATTCAGCCGTCGGCGATCAGCCTCGATTGCCGCCCGGCCGCTGATTGCCGATAGCTGACCGCTGACAGCTTGGAACGAGGTACTTCGAATGACAAATCGCCGTATTTTTCTTCGCAACTCGGCTCTGGCAATGGTAGGGGCCGGAACCGCGCCGCTCTGGCTCGAACGTGCGCTCTATGCGGCCGGCGCGCCGTCCCCGCGCAAGAAAATCCTGGTGGCCATCTTTCAGCGGGGAGCGGCCGATGGTCTCAACGTGGTGGTGCCGCACGGCGAGAAGGCCTATTACGAGATGCGCCCGACCATCGCTGTGCCGCGGCCGTCCGCAGGCAGCCCCGATGCGGCGATCGACCTCGATGGCTTCTTCGGCTTGCATCCTTCGCTCGCGCCGTTGAAACCGCTGTTCGACCAGCGGCGCCTCGCCATTGTGGATGCGGCCGGTTCGCCCGATCCCACCCGTTCGCATTTCGACGCCCAGGATTATATGGAATCGGGCACGCCCGGCCTGAAGGCCACCACCAGCGGTTGGATGAATCGCGCGCTGCCCAGGCCCGAAGGCAAAGTGTCTCCGGTGCGGGCAGTCGCCATCGGCGCCACTCTGCCCCGCGCCATGCGCGGCGACGAGCCGGCCATCTCCCTGCAGAAGATCGAGAACTTTCAAGTGCGCAACGCCGAGGCCGCCAGAGAGTTCCAGCAAATGTACGAATCCGTGGCCGACCCCGCCATGCAGGCCGCGGGCCGGGAGACGTTTGAAGCCGTTTCCATGCTGCAGGCCATCCAGCGGCAGCCCTATTCGCCCTCGGGCGGCGCCGAATATCCGCGCAGCCCCTTCGGCGACAGCCTCAAACAGATCGCCCAGTTGATCAAGGCCGATGTGGGCATGGAAATGGCCTTTGCCGATATCGGCGGCTGGGACCACCACGTCAATGAAACCGGCGCGCGCGCTTCCGAGGGCCAGCTCGCCAACCTGCTCGCTCAATACGGCCGGACGCTTTCCGCCTTCTGGACCGACATGGGCGACCGCATGGCCGACGTCGCCCTGGTGACCATGTCCGAATTCGGCCGCACCGCCCATGAAAACGGCAATCGCGGCACCGACCACGGCCACGCCAACTGCATGTTCGTGATGGGCGGCGGCATCCAGGGCGGCAAGGTCTACGGCCAATGGCCCGGCCTCGAAAAGAGCCAGCTCTATGAAGGCCGCGACCTGGCGCTGACCACCGATTTCCGCGACGTTCTGGGCGAACTGGTGGTGCGCCATATGGGAACACCGTCCGTTGCCGAAATCTTCCCCGGCTACAACCCCAGGTTCCTTGGCCTGGTCGCTTGACAGGGACCGGTTGTCGGGTTGAATACGCGGGAATCCCAAAAACGGTTAAGCACCCTCGATGCCTATCCCCGCGGGGTTGCTCGAAGAGGCTGTGCATCTTCTGCCCGGCGCGAACCCGCCAGCTTTCGACAAGGAGCGGGCGCACGCCGGCCGTGCGGGCCACGGGAGCCGATATAGTTCAGGTATGAAGCCCGCTTTCAATACCTTACCTCCGGTCGCGGTGGCGCGGTTGCACTGCTAAGATGGAAGCGTGGACGCGAACGAACCGACGATTGAGCAAGCCGAGGCCCCGCCGCCGGAACCGGGTCCCGCATGGCGCCGGGTATTGTTGGCGCGCCACCCCAAGCGGCCGCATTCGCTCGACTACATCGAGCGGATCTTCACCAATTTCCAGGAGATCCATGGCGACCGCTCCCTCGGGGACGATACCGCGATCGTAGCCGGCATGGCTCGCTTCGAGGATACGCCCATTATGGTCGTGGCCGAGCAAAAGGGCCGCGACACCAAGCAGCGGATGTACCGCAACTTCGGCATGCCGAAACCCGAAGGCTATCGGAAGGCTCTTCGGGTAATGCAGTTAGCCGCCAAGTTCGGGCGCCCGATCATCACCTTGCTGGACACTCCGGGCGCTTATCCCGGCATTGACGCCGAGGAGCGCGGGCAGGCCGAAGCCATCGCGCGCAATCTGCGGGAGATGGCCCGCCTGGCGGTTCCCGTGATCGCGGTTTGCATCGGGGAAGGCGGTTCCGGAGGGGCGCTGGCGCTGGGCGTGGGGAATATCGTTCTGATGCTCGAAAACGCGGTGTATAGCGTGATTTCGCCGGAAAGCTGCGCATCCATTATTTATCGCGATTCGGGCAAGGCCGAAGCTGCCGCGGCCTCGCTTCGTTTGACTGCCGAGGACCTGCTCGAGCTCGGCTTGATCGACCATATCGTGCCCGAGCCGGCGGGCGGCGCGCAGGAGGACCCGGCGCTGGCGGCTGAGAATCTGCGGCTGCACCTGCGGCGTCACCTCGCCGATCTGACTTCGATGAAGGGCCCCGAGCTGATTTCCCACCGCTACGAGAAGTTCCGCAGGATGGGCAATTTCTTCGCTTAAGGTGGTTTTCAGCACCGGCCGCCGCCTTGGCTAATCTTTTCGCTCGGCATACGTCCTAACAGTGATAGGGTGTGGACGTGTGTCCAAACCAGACGCCAAGCCAGTTACAATAAGGGTTGAACTCCATCCTGCCCGGTTGCGTAAGCAAGTGATAGGGATTACGTCGTGAAAACCAAGTGGAAGATCGTCATCACCATCGGTGTTGTATTGGTCGCCGCCGTGGGCGTATACGCCAGCACGGTGTACAGCAAGCGGGGTGTGGTAACGGTGCAGACCGGGCGCGTCGTCCGCCAGGACCTGACCAGCGTGGTGACTGCTTCGGGCGAGATTAAGCCCAAGAACTACATCAACATCGGCGCCAACGCGATGGGCGACCTGACGGAGATTCTGGTCAAGGAAGGCGACCATGTGCGCAAGGGCCAGTTGCTGGCGCGCATCGAAGACGTGCAGCCGGCGGCCGACGTGGCCGCGCAGAAGGCTTCGCTCAGCTCCGCTGAAGCCGACGCCGCCGCGTCCGAGGCCGGCCTCAAAGCCGCCGACGACAATATCCAGACCATGCGTGCCGCCCTCGATCAGGCCAAGGCCGACCTGGACCGGATGAAAGCGGACTACGACCGCAGCAAGGAGCTCTATGACGAAAAGCTGTTGGCCAAGCAGGACTACGAGCTGAAACGATACACCTACGAAGCGCAGGTGGCGGCCATTCGCCAGTCCCAAGCCCGGATTACCCAGGCCCAGTCGCAGCGCGCGCAGAACGCCGCGCAACTCGCCTCGGCGCAGAGACACGTGGCCATGGTGAGAGCCAACCTGGCGCGCTACAACGATGTTCTGCGGAAATACGATTCCTATGCGCCGCTGGACGGAGAGGTGACCGACCTGCCGGTTCGGGCCGGAGAATCGGTGGTTCCAGGTTTGCAGAATCAAACCGGCACCATCATCATGACCATCGCCGATATGTCGCTGATCACGGCCGAAGTCAAAGTGGATGAGACCGACATCGTCAATATCCATCTCGGGCAGGTGGCCGACATTACCATCGACGCCATCCCCAACAAGACTTTCAAAGGCCATGTAACCGAAATCGGCGACACGGCGATTTTGCGCTCCACCGGGGTGGCCGCGTCGCAGAGCGCGATTTCGAGCCAGGAAGCCAAAGACTTCAAAGTGGTGGTGGCCATGGACAACCCGCCGGAGGAGGTTCGTCCCGGCCTCTCCTGCACGGCCAAGCTCACCACCGCGACCCGCCAGAACGCGTTGACCATCCCCATCCAGGCGCTCACCGTTCGCCAGAAGGGCGACCTGGAACAGCCTAAACCGAACAGCGGCGTGCAGGCGGCAACTATCGACCCGGCCACCGCGAAAGCCAATAAGGAAGAGATTCAGGGCGTGTTCGTCGTCAACGCGGGGAAGGCCGAATTCCGCAAGGTGGACACCGGCATCACCGGGGCCACGGACATTGAAGTGCTCTCGGGCTTGAAGGACGGCGACCAAATCGTAACCGGCAGCTACCAGGTGATCCGCACCATCAAGAACCACGCGCAGGTAAAGGTGGATAACACGCCGCCGGCAACCACGCCCGCCGCCAGTTAGGCCGCTAAAGAACGGAAAACCCTCATGTCAACAGCGGTCGCAACGTCGGCTATCGAGCGGGGCCAGCAGCTCAAACGCGATGGCGTGGTCATCCGCACCTATGACCTGTGGAAGACATACGTCATGGGCGATCAGGAAATCCACGCGGTCTCGGGAGTGGATATCGAGATTCGGCGCGGCGAATACGTGGCCATCATGGGGCCGTCGGGGTCGGGCACGTCGACCCTCATGAACCTGATCGGCTGCCTA